>CAYMJU010000094.1:0-19471 GCA_964390555.1 uncultured Acidimicrobiales bacterium
CACCGGCCCGGGTTCGTGGGGATCGGGTCTTCGGGGCGTCGGGAGCCGTTGGACATCCACCGCGATCGGCGATGCGTGATCGGGTCAGGTCATTGCTAACGGGAGCGTCTCTGCGTCTTCGGTGCGGTTACGGCGGCGGGCACGACGGGGGTTCAGTCGAGCCGAACGGTGGCCGTCGCGGTGAGGACCGGAACGTCTGCGCCATTGGCGGTGCTGATCGTGACGTCGGCCACCCGTCGACCGTCGACCTCTCGTATGTCGGTGACGGTGGCTGTGGCTGTCAGCCGGTCGCCAGGCCACACCTGGTTGACGAACCGGGCCGCATAGCGAATCACGGCGTCGACCCCGAACCAGTCGGTGAGGATCCGCCCGGTTGCGCCCATGGTGAGCATGCCGTGGGCAAAGACGCCGGGGTAGCCGGCCACCTCAGTGGCGTATCGCTCGTCGCTGTGGAGCGGGTTGTAGTCGCCGGAGGCCCCGGCATACATGACGATCTGGGTGCGAGAGAGATCCTCGAACAACGTGAGTGTCCGGGTGTCGCCCGGCGAGATGTCATGACCCATCGCTGCTCCCCTGCTCAACGGGCTTCCCGGTGATCACACCCACCATGGTCACCGAGACCACGAGTTCACCGTTCCGATCGCGGTAGTCGGTGACGGTCTCCTCGAACGTCAAGGTGCCGGCCCGCTTCGACTCCTTCTGCCAGGTGCGGCCGGGTCGGGACGTGCCGGAGAGGACGTCACCGACGCGAACCGGGCGGGTGTACTCGAAGATCTGCTCGGCGTGCAGCCGCCCTGAGGCGCCTCCTTCGCGTTGATGGCCGGGGCCGCTCGCGGACCCGAACCAGCGCTCGCCCGGACGCGGTAAGAGCGGGTTCTCGGGGTCGAACTGGGCAGCTGCCATCGGGAAGGTCGGGGGCGCGACGATCGTTCCGTCTCCGCCATTCGCCGCGTCGAACGCGGGGTTCGGGTCGCCGATCGCCCGGGCGAACATGAGAACGTGGGATGGCTCTACGGGGAATCGCTCCGCGGTCATGAGATCTCCTCGGAGTGGTTGGACGAGCGGGTCATTTCGGTAGACCGAGCGATCGTTCACCGATGACGTTGCGCAAGATGGTGTTCATCCCGCCTTGGATCGAATAGGCGGGCGCGTAACACACGGCGCGGGAGACGCGTCCCCACACCATCGTCTCGGCTCCGTAGGTTGACGCGATGAACGAAGCGGTGCGCTGCTCCAGCTCGGTGCAGAACACCTTGGTCACCGCCGCGGTTCCGCCGCCTTGCCCGAGGGTCTCACGTATGACCATCAGGCGAGCGCACAGGTAGCTGGTCTCGATCGCCGCGATCTCCTGGCGGACCAAAGGGTCGCCGGTGTCGGCGCGGTCTCGGGCGTCGAGGTACAGGGCCCGGTTGGACACGAGGCGATCGATACCGGCCCGTTCGTGTTGGAGTTGCTGCATGACCTGGCCGAACGCGTGGCCGGGTTCTCCGATCAGGTTCTCGGCGGGGACCTCGACGTCGTCGAAGACCACCTCACAGAAGTGAGCGTGGCCGGTCATGTCCTCGATTGTCGAGATGGTGATCCCGGGCGAGGTGAGGTCGACGCAGAATTCCGACAGCCCGCGATGGCGGGTGCTGTCGGGATCGGTGCGGGCGATCAGGTAGATGTACGACGCGTGCGTGCCGAAACTGTTCCAGACCTTCGTGCCGTTCACGATGTAGCGATCACCGTCTCGGCGCGCCCGCGTGGAGATCGCAGCCAGGTCGGACCCGGCGTCGGGCTCGCTCATTCCGATGCTCCAGCAATCGCGACCCGAAATGATCCCGGGCAGGTAGCGCCGCCGCTGCTCGTCGGTCCCGTAGGTCAGCAGCGTGGGACCGATCTGGCGGTCGGCGACCCAGGAACGCCCGAGCGGCGCACCGGCACCGATCAGCTCTTCGGTCACCACGAAGCGCTCCAGCGGGCTGCGCCCGCCTCCGCCGTACTCGGTCGGCCACGTCATGCCGAGCCACCCGCGGCGACCGAGCTCGAGCGAGAACGCCGCGTCGCTCTGAGCGACCCAGGCCTCCTCGCGGATCTCGCGTCCCACGACCGCAGCCGCGGCAACGGCGGCCGCTTCTCGCCGAAGCTCCTTGAGCTCGTCAGACCAGGCGAAGTCCACCACTAGGTACTTGCTACTTGATGACGAGGCCGGCGGGGAAGGCGCCGAACAACTTGCGTATGCCGATGTGGAGTTCGTCAGCCGTCAGCTTCTCGCCTGACTGAGACGAGTACTCGCCGTCGATCGAGTAGCCGCCGACTCGCAGCAACTGGTTTCCATCTATGCGCAACAGCTGACCGCTCAGCCAGCCCGACTCCTCGCTGCACAGCCACGCGACGACCGGGGATGCGTTGGCTGGATCGAGCCGGTCCCATCCGGATTCGGTCTGCTCCATGCCGATGGAGGCGAGCATTCGGGTTGCCGCTATCGGCGACACGCAGTTGGCGGTGACCGAATATCGTTGCATCTCCATCGCGATCACGGTGGTGAGCATGGCGATCCCCGCTTTGGCGGTGGCGTAGTTGCTCTGGCCGACGTTGCCCCACAGCCCGGCCCCGGAGGTGGTGTTGACGATGCGGCCCGAGACCGGCAACCCCTTCTTGGCCTGTGCACGCCAATGCGCGCACGCGTGACGAGCGACGGTGAACGTGCCCTTCACGTGCACGTCGAGAACGCTGTCGAAGTCGTCCTCCGACATCGAGGTCAGCATGCGGTCGCGGAGAAACCCGGCGTTGTTGACGACGCCATGCAGGTCGCCGAACCGGTCCACGATCTCCGCGACGAGCGATTCCATGGCCGCCCAATCCGACACGGACGCGCCATTGGCCATCGCCGTCCCACCCACGGCTTCGATCTCGGCGACGACCGAAGCCGCTGGAGACGGCGTAGCGACGTCGGCCTCGCCGCTGACGGTCACGTTGTAGTCGTTGGCCACGACGGTGGCCCCATGGCGCGCCAGTTCGAGCGCGTGCTCGCGGCCCAAGCCTCGCCCGGCGCCGGTGACAAGGATGATGCGGCCATCGAGCAGGGCCATCGTCTATCTCTCCTGGGGCTGATCGACTACCGTCAGTCTTGACACTACTGTCAAGTCACCAGACCCTACCTCAACCGATCGACGACGTAAGCCGTCGCAGGTGGAGGGACCCGGGTCTCACGAATCACTTCGGTGATCAGAGCGCCGCCCAGTGCTCGAGGATCTGCTGGGTCGGGGCGACGAGGGCCACGTTGCGGATCGTGAACCGCAGCAACGCCTCGACGTACTCGGGCGGATCGCCGGCGATGGCGTCGGTCGGCACGATGACCCGATAGCCGTGGTTCATCGCCTCGATCGCCGTGCCGTTCACCGCGATGTTGGCCGACACCCCCGTGAGGATGACGGTCGTCACCCCGAGGTTTCGGAGGTAGGCGTCGAGCGGTGTGGTGTAGAAGCCGGTCATGCCGTGCTCGCGTCGGATCACGATGTCGCGGTCCTGGGGCCGCAGTGGCTCGACGATCTCACCGTGCGCGAACGACGCGCTGCCGTCCTTGACCGCCCTGCTGATCATCAAGTTGTCGGCACGGCCGACGCCATCGGCGCGCCGATCATCGATGACATAGACCACGTGCGCACCGACGCGCCGGGCCTCGGAATAGAGCCGGACGAGCGTGTCGACCAGGCCGATCGCGGCGGCGTGACGGGCGACCCCCGGAATCATGGCCTGGTCAGGCACGAGCAGGTTCTCCTGCACCTCGAGGGCGACGACGGCGGTTGATGCCGGATCAAGGTACGGGGTGAGGTCGAGCGGCATGGCCAGATCCTTCCAGCTACGGCATCGCATCGCATCGCAGGATCGGCGTCAGGTAGCGGCCCCCGTGACCTCGGTCGAGAGGTGTCCGCTTAGGATGCATCGACGAGCGCCGACGACCGGCGGGAGGTCGAACACCCGCTGATGGACCCGTGCTACTCCGAGCAGGCAGAAGCGTTTCGAGACCGAGTCCAAGGGTTCCTCGCTGATCAGCTGCCCGCTGATTGGCAGGGCATCGGCGCGCTCCCCAGAGCAGAAGCGCTCGAGTTCCAGGCCGCGTGGCGGGCCAAGCTGCACGAACACGGCCTGCTCGCACCGGCCTGGCCTACCGAGTACGGCGGCCGCGGACTCACCAAGCTCGAACAGGTCGTCCTCGTCGAGGAGCTGGCCAAGGCGGGGGTTCCGTCGATGGGGGCCAGCGACACCTTCAGCCTGAAGATGGTCGGTGGGATCCTGTTGCGCTGGGGCACCGAGGAGCAGAAGCGCTACTTCCTGCCGAGGATCCTGTCGGGCGAGCACCTGTGGTGTCAGGGCTACTCCGAACCCGACAGCGGCTCGGACCTGGCGAGCCTCCGCACGCAGGCCGTGCGCGACGGCGACGAGTTCATCATCACCGGGTCGAAGATCTGGCAGACGCGTGCTCGTGAGGCCAACTGGATCTTCGTGTTGGCTCGGACCAACCCCTTGGCCACCAAACACCAGGGCATGACGTTTCTCCTGGTACCAATGGAGCAACCGGGTATCACCGTGCGACCGATTCGGATGATCGGAGGTTCTCCCGACTTCAACGAGGTCTTCTTCGACGGCGCACGCACATCGGTCGACAACGTCGTCGGTGACGTCGATGACGGCTGGACGGTTGCGAACAGTCTTCTCGGGTTGGAACGGGGCGACGAGGCCGCGACCAATCCAATCCAGTTCCGGGCCGAGTTCGACCGCATCGTGCAGATGGCCAGGGATCTCGGTCGGCTCGACGATCCGGTGATGCGAGACCGGCTCGCCGCCGCGTACATCAGAGTCGAAACCATGCGCTTCGTCGGCTATCGCATCCTGACCGGGGTGCTGTCGACCGGCCAGATCGGACCCGAGGCATCGATCTCCAAACTGCTGTGGTCCGAGCATCATCGCGACGTGACGCGGCTCGCGATCGACGTCCTCGGAGCGAAAGCGATGGTGGTCGAGGGTCGCGCTCCCATTCGTGGCTACCGAGCCGATGACCCGGGAGCGCCGAACTCGACCGCCTCGTGGGTCGGGGCGCTCTACAACGGCGTCGCCGACACGATCTACGCCGGCACATCGGAGGTCCAGCGCAACATCCTCGCCGAACGGGTGCTCGGTCTGCCACGTGAGCCACAACCGGCCGCGTGATCGAGCCGGGCAACTACGGTGCCCGCCATGGATGAGGCACCCTGGACGACGATTGCCGAACTGGTGGCCGATGCCGCCACGCGCTTCGACGACACCGAGGGCATCAGCGACGGCACGTCGAGCCGGACCTTTGGCGAGCTCGCCGCCGACATCTTCGAGGCCACACGGGCCCTGATGGCGAGTGGCACGCAGGCCGGCGACCGCGTCGCCATCTGGGCACCGAACATCATCGAGTTCGCGGTCGCGGCTCTCGCCGTGCATTGCGCGGGAGCGACGATGGTCCCGATCAACACCCGTTTCAAGGGTGCCGAGGCGGCGTACATCCTCCGTCGTTCTCGAGCCAAGACCTTGTTCACAGTGACCGACTTCCTCGACACCGACTACGTGTCGATGCTGGCCGGTCAACCGGATCTCGACGATCTCTCCGAGATCGTGGTCCTGCGGGGCACCGCGACCGCGAACACCGTCTCCTGGCCCGACTTCCTGCGGCGGGCCGAAGCAGTGACCGAAGAGGATCGCCAAGCCAGAAGCGACGCCGTGCGGCCCGACGACCTGTGCCACATCTTGTTCACGTCGGGCACGACCGGCGTACCCAAGGGCGTGATGCTCGAACACGGCGCGATCTGCACCGTGTATCACACCCTCGGCAACGTCTTCGATCTCCGACACGGCGACCGCCAGCTCGTGGTGCTGCCCTTCTTCCATTCCTTCGGCTTCCATGTGGGGATCATCGCCGGGCTCATGTTCGGAGCGACGATCCTGCCTCACCTGGTGTTCGACCCGGCGGCCGTGATGCAGAGGATCGCCGAGGACCGGGTGACGGTCTTCCCCGGCCCACCGGCCATCTTCCACGCCATGCTGCAGGACCCACTCGCCCGCGAGCTCGACCTCAGCTCACTGCGCTCGGTCACGATCGGTTCCGCCGGGTTTCCGCCCACCCTCGTCGAGGACCTGCAGCGCGAGCTCGGGATCGAGCGGGTCCAGAGCGGATATGGACTGACCGAGTCGTCCGGCACGGTGTCGTTGTGCAGCCCGCCCGACCCCGCAGAGGTGATCAACAACACCGTCGGTCGTCCGCTCCCCGGTATCGAAGTGAAGATCGTCGACGACGACGGCAGCGTTCAACCTGCCGGCGATCCCGGTGAGGTTCTCGTCCGTGGCTACACGGTGATGCGCGGCTACCTCGATGATCCCGAGGAGACCGCCCGGACCATCGATCCCGACGGGTGGCTCCACACCGGTGACATCGGCCTGCTTCGCGCCGACGGTTGTCTGGTCATCACCGACCGCAAGAAGGACATGTATTCGGTCGGTGGTTTCAACGCCTATCCAGCCGAGATCGAGGCCGTGCTCAGCACGCACCCCGCGATCGCCCAGGTCGCGGTGGTGGGGGTACCCGACTCCCGTCTCGGCGAGACGGGGTGCGCGTTCGTCATCGCCGCGCCGGGCCACGGCATCGATGCCGACGAGATCATCGCCTGGTCGCGCGAGAACATGGCCAACTACAAGGTCCCCCGGTTCGTCCACGCGCTCGACGCGTTCCCGCTCAACGCCACGGGGAAGGTGCTGAAGCACGAGCTGCGCGACCTCGCCGCAGAACTCGGGCTCGGAAACGCCATCAGCTGAGCGTCGGGACGGCGCGGCGCGGGCGCTACCGCCGATGGCGTTCGTAGCGATCGAGGTGCGCGACGGCGAGCGTGGTCAGATCGATCACCCGCTGGTCGAGGTGGGCGAAGTCGACCTCGGCGTGGGCCATCTGGCGGGACTCGTAACGTCGCTTCACACCCTCGGCCAGGGCGGCGACCTTCCAGTACTGGAAGGCCCGGTAGTACTCAACCGCGTCGACGTCGAAACCCGTGGCCTCGGCGTAGCGCTCGAGCACGTCGTCGCGGGTGCCGAAGCCGCCGGCGACGCTCGGCGGCACCTCCATCCACACCATCGGGATGGTGTCGTCGGGCAGGTTCCAGTTGTTGAGGAGGAAGCCGACGTCCGACAGCACGTCGCCCAGGGTCCACAACTCCCAGTCGAGCACTGCGACCAGGTTGCCCCGCGCGTCGAGCATGACGTTGCCGAGGCGGTAGTCGGAGTGGACGATTCCGGTGTACCGCTGCGGTGGCGGATCGGCGGCCAGGCGCCGGGCCAGGTCGTCCATGATCGGGAGCTCGCGGGTCTTGTTGTCGGACCACACCCGCACGAACCGCGCGATCTGTCGATCGAGGAACTGTTCACGGCGCGCCATCGCGCCGAGCCCGACCTCGTCGACGTCGACGCGGTGCATGGCGGCCATCACATCGACGATCTGGTCGCCGGCGTGGCGACGAACCGCCGGATCGGGCAGGGCACGTTCGGCGGCCTCGGGATTGTCGACCACGCAGGCATCGACGTGGCTCATCAGGTAGAACGCCGAGCCGTTGACCTCGAGGTCGCGGCACACCGCGTGGCCGGCGGGCACGGGAACTGCGGTGGGGCCGAGCGCGGTGATGATCTCGAATTCCCGTCCGACGTCGTGAGCCCGGCCGCCGCTGTCCCCCAGCGGTGGCCGCCGCAGCACGAAGCGGGCGCCGTCGGCGCCGGTGACGAGGTAGGTGAGGTTCGAGTGCCCGCCGGTGATGAGCTCGAACGTGAACGGGGCGACGGCCCCGGCGACGGTGGCCCGAAGCCAGGCACTGACCGGGCCGGCGGCAATCCCGACGGCATCAGTCATGGAGGCCCACCGGGATGCCGTCCTCGACGATGTCGTGGTACTCGAGATGGCCTGTCGCGCGCCTCCCGTCGGCGAGTTCCCAGACCGCAGGTTGCTTGACGATGCGCAACAGGACCTCCTTGCCTTCGGGGTCCTGCTGGCGATGCCGGGCCGGCAGCCAATTGAGCGGGGTTCCGGCGGCCGACAGCTCGACGTCGCCGGCGTGCACGGTGACCTGCACCCTCCGCAGCTCGTAGTGGGGCGCACCGCCATAGGTGTTGGCGAT
This sequence comes from uncultured Acidimicrobiales bacterium, assembly GCA_964390555.1. Classification (GTDB taxonomy): domain Bacteria; phylum Actinomycetota; class Acidimicrobiia; order Acidimicrobiales; family SHLQ01; genus CAVTWS01. The sequence continues at coordinate 8,163 of CAYMJU010000094.1, forward strand.
CTCGAAGTCGTCGACGACGTGGAACTCGCCGTCGACGAGCACGAAACCGCTACGGGTCTGTTTGGTCGGCCCGACGGCGCGGGTGAGCATGAAGCCGTTGCCGTCGTCGATGCAGGCGGTCAGCCAGCGGAGGTAGATCTTCGCGTGCCAGTTGCGTGGCCCCCACGAGTGATCCTTGCCGCCACGACCGTTCACCTCGTAGGTGCGGTCGCCCAGGCGGATCGTGCCGCTGGCCGCGGTCATGTGCTGATAGTGATAGTCGGCCTGGCCGGGCAGGAAGATCAGGTGATGCTGGTCCTGGTCCTGGCCCATCACGGCTCCGAGGCCCGCCGAGCGACAGGTGAGCGACACCTCGGCGTGCTCGACAGGGCTGGTGGTGAAGGCCACTTTCGGGTTGGTGAGCAGCCAGGGGTCGGCCAGCAGAGACATGTCGCCGACGAACTCGACGGTGTTGTTGCGCCATGGCTCGACCACCGTCCAGCGAAGTCCGCCTGCGGTGAGACCATTGCGGTCGATCTCGGCCCGATCGAAGTCGAACGCCGCCGACCCGTCAGGCAGGTAGAGGCAGGCCGACACCTCGGCGTATCCCGCGTTGGGGCGAGACCCGATTCGGAACCATCCGCCGACCCTGGCATCGTCGTCCCAGAAGTCGATGTACCGGCTCTCGTTCCAGTTCTGCTGCGGCCCCGGTGGGTGGACCCCTTCGTCGACGTCGGTCAGCCGCTCACCCACCGCTCATCCTCTCAGCCGGCCCGCGCACGAGGTGGCGCTGAACCTTGCCGCTCGGGGTGCGCGGGAGTTCGTCGACGAACTGGATCAGCTCGGGAACCTTGAACCTGGCGGTTCGCGATGCGACGAAACTGCGGAGCTCCTCGGCCGCGACCGGACGGTCGGTGTCGGTGGCTGCGACCACCGCTTTGACGATCTCGCCCCAGCGCCGGTCGGGAACACCGACGACCACGACCTCGCGCACGCCGGGATGGCCGGAGAGGATCATCTCGATCTCGCCGGGGTAGATGTTCTCGCCTCCGCGGATGATGCGGTCGCCGACCCGGCCGTGGAGGAACAGGTACCCATCCTCGTCGCTGATCCCGAGGTCGCCGGTGCGGCGCCACCCGTCGTCATCGGTCACGAACACGTGGGGTCCACGCACGAGGACCTGGCCGATCCCGTCGCCGTCGGGATCCTCGATAGCCAGCTCGCAGCCGGGGAGGGCGCGCCCGACAGACGTCAGCAGGTCGGGACGGTCAGCGAGGGCCCGCAGGTGATCGTCATGGTCGAGGCAGGAGATCGGGCTGGCTTCGGTCTGGCCGAAGATCTGCACGAGACGGGTGTCGGGTAGAGCCTCGTGGACCCGACGCAGGGTGTCGGGGTGGATGGGCATCGCCCCGTACTGAAGCACCCTCGGCTGCGCGTCGGCGAGGGCTCCGGCCTCGAGCAGGATGTCCATCATGGTGGGCACCAGCAGCTGGCACGTGGCTTCCAGGCGTCCGGCGCGCCGCCAGTTGTCGATGCTGAACCAGTCCTGGGGGATGATGCCGACGCCCATCGCGAGCACGGTGACATCCATCGCCACCGAGGCGGTGTGGTAGAAGGGCGACGCGGAGCAGTACAGGTCTCCGGGACCCAGATCGAGGGCCTGGGCGTAGATCCCGACCCTCGCGCCGACCGGGCGCTGACGTTGGAAGACCGGCTTGGGCCTCCCGGTGGTGCCCGACGTGTGGACCACCACGACCGCGTCATCGGGGGCCGGTCGAGGGTCGAGCGGGCGCTCGCGCCTGAGCGAACCCTCCTCGACGACGATCAGCCGGACATCGGTGCCGGCGACCACCTCTCGGCCGAGCTCGGCCCGCTCCGTCGACACCAAGAGGGTGTGGGCGCCGAGCCCTGAAACCGCATGGATCAGATCGTGAACCGGCAGCTTCGTGCCGAGCGGGGCCACCGGACGCGCCGACAACGCCCCGCCGACGACCAGTGCCACCGACGTCGCCGTCTCGTCCATCAGAGCGGGGACAGCTGCACCTGAACGGAAGCCCAGATCGTCGAGGAGCGCGGCGGCACCGGCGGCCCGCTCGAGCAGCTCGCGTCCGGTGACGGCGCCGGTCTCGTCGACGAGCGCCGGGAGATCTGAGTCGCGCCAGTGCCCGAGCACGAGATCCGTCCAGAGGGGCGAACCCCCGGCCCGGTCCATGGGTGGGTGCTACCGCATTCCGGGCAGCACGTTGTCGCTGCCTTCGACGATCAACAGCTCGGCGGCCGCCGCCGAGGCGTCGACGCGGACCTTCTTGGCCGCCTGGTACTCGTTGGAGCGATAGCAGTCGACCGCCTGCTGGTAAGTGTCGAATTCGATCACCACGGCACGATCGCGCCACGTGCCCTCGACCGGCTCGGAGTCGCCCGCACGCACCAGGTACACCCCGCCGTACTTCTCGACAGCCGTCTTCGCGAGTTTCGCGTACTCAAGGTAGGCATCGGGCTCGAGTACATCGACGTGACCGATCCAGTACCCCTTGGCCATTCGCCTCTCCGTCCGGTCCGTCGGTGGTCGCTCTCCACACCGACTGCGGTCGGCAGCGTAACACCGGCCCATCCCCGGCCCGAGATGCCTCTACCGGGCACGCAACGCCCGGCGCAAGGTGGCGGTCTGAGCCACGTTGGCGAGCAGCGTGCTGGCATCCTGGGACCACAGGTCGGTCCGAAGGTGGGCGAAGCCTTCAGCGATCTGGTCGACGTGCACGTCCACGAGCACCCACTCGCCGGGCACCAACCGCCCGACGCGAATGGTGTTGTCGACGCTGTTGCCGACGTAGGGCCCGTCGATCACGACTCGAAGAACCATGGGCGCGAAGTCGCCGATGATTGCGAGGTCCCAAGCGGTCAGGCATTCCACGGCGTCATCGCGCACCCGGGCCCACAGGACGACACGTCCCGTCTCCGACGCGGTGGGTCGCCTGGCGACACGAATGTCGGCGACATCGCCGATGTCCCCGTGACCGCGATCGAAGTACGGGTAGGACTCGCAGGCCGCGGGTTCGGGCACGTTCGGAGCGTGGGCCCACGTTCCGTCGGTTGCGGTGTCGCGAGCGCCGAGCGCCGCAGCCGCGTGCAGGACGGATTCCCCGCGCACGGAGGCCGTGCAGGTCGCCTGGGTGCTGGACCGACCGACCGCGAGCTCAGAGACGTCGAACCGCACCGACGCGCCGGCCGGGGAGGCAGCGAGGAACTGGCACGACGCCCACCGCGCCGCACGTCCCGTCGCACGCTCCATGGCCGCGACCGCTGCGCCGAACACCGCGCCACCTTGGACCGCGCCCGAGGGGAGTGCGAGGAGCGCAGGTGGTACCCAGACGAACTGTCCGTCGAGCCCGGGATCGAGCGAGAGCGGCGGGATGGCCACGAACGTCCTCGATCACTGCTCGACGAATGGCGCCAGATCGGGCAGGCCACGGAGCCCGCCGGCAGGGAGCGGTCCGAACAACGGCGGTCGACGCTCGACGAACGCCGAGACGCCCTCCGCGAAGTCGGGGTTGTCGGCGGCGTTGAGCGCGACCATGGTGTCGAGCCAGACCTGGTTGGCCTCGGGGTAGCTTCGACCGAGGTCGCCCCACACCTGGCGGCGCATGGCCGCCATCGACCGGGGAGAACTGCCGGTGGCCAACGTCGACGCGTATGCGTACACCTGGCTCAGGAGGTCGGCCGGCTCACACACTCTGGTCACCAGCCCGATCTCCTTGGCCTCGTCGGCGCCGACCGGGCGAGAGGACAACAACAAGTCGAGAGCCCACTCGACCCCGACCATCCTGGGCAGCAGCCATGACAGCCCGTATTCGGCCGGGACCCCGAGCTTGGCGTAGGCGGTCGACAGCCGCGCTCCACGGGCCATGAAGCGGATGTCGCAGACCAGTGCCTGCACCAGCCCGATCCCGGCGCACGCTCCGTTGATGGCCGCCAGCATCGGCTTGGGCACGGTGAGGGCATGGTGCTGGGAGCGCCGCCCGGCGAGTTGGAGGCCGGAGGTCGTCGCCGCGTCGGACAGGCGTTCGGAGTCGAGACCGGGGCAGAAGGTGGTGCCGGCGCCGGTCACCACGATGACCCGTACATCCTCGTCGGTGACGGCACGGTCGAGCAGCGCGAAGTAGTGCTGCTCCATCGCCGGGCTCCATCCGTTTCGTCGCTCGGGGTTGTCGAAGGTGAGGGTGCAGATCCCCTCGGCTACCTCGTAGCGGACCAGAGAGTCAGCCACCGGTTCGGACTCTGAACATGCGTCGCACGTCGTTGATGGTGCCTCTCCCCTTTGTCTCGGATCAACCCGGGCCATGCCCCGGGCATGGGTGCGTTCACCACCGCCGACGGTGGGGCATATCGAACCAGTCTGAAGCTAACATTCACGAGCCGCTGAGGGCGGCTGGACGAGCGACCAGCGACGAGTCTGGGCACATCCGCGACGCGACCGAGCCCGGGAGAAGGTGGCCGGTCTGCAACGCGTCGTCGCGGGCGACCCCGCAGCACGAAGGCGCTCATTCGGCCTTGCCGAGTCAGCTCGTCGCTCTCAAAGGACATGGTGGATGACCGACCTGAAGATCGCCTATCCCGACGGCGCGCAGAGCGCCCGGATCAGTCCCTGGCAGGTGTCGGCGCTGCTGGGCGGCGGTGCCGACCCGTCGGTGCTGCTCGGTTGGGTTCCCGACGCTCCGCCGTGGCTCGACGACGAGCGACTGCATGGTGTCACGGCGATGGGCGGGTATGCGCTGACCGGTGTCATCGCCACGGGTCGGGTCGACTACCTTCCGGTGCGCCTCGGTGGCGTCCCGGCGCTGCTCGCGGGCGTATCGCGGCCCGACGTGGTTGTCGTGGGCGCGGTCCGACGCGGCGAACGGTTCGCATACAACGGTGCCGTCGGGTGGGCGCCGGCCGCGGTCCGAGCGGCGCGCATCGTCGTGGTCGAAGTCGCTGAGGACGCGGTCGATCTCGGCGCGCCGATCATCGACGCCCGGATAGACCATGTGGTGACTCGCGATGCGTCGTACGAACCGGTCCCGATCTCGCGCTCGCTCGATGCTCTTGACCTCGTCGTCGGACGAGCGGTCGTGTCCGTGTTTCCGGACGAGCCGACATTGCAGCTCGGACCGGGCGGCATCGCCGAAGCGATCGTGCAGTCGATCGATCGGCCGGTCGGCCTCCGGTCCGGGTTGATCACCGAGGCCATGGCCGAGCTTGCTGGTCGCGGCCTGCTTCGTGGAATTGCGGTCGGTGGTTACACGTGGGGGAGCGATGCGATCGTGTCGCTCGCCGCCGCGGGTCGACTCGATCTCCAACCGGTCGAGGTCACCCACGATGTCGGGGCGATCGCCGACACGCCTCAGATGGTGTCCTGCAACACCGCCGTGCAACTCGGGCTCGACGGCTCGGTGAACGTCGAACGCGTCGGCGGACGACTCGTCGCGGGCATCGGTGGGCATGCTGACTTCTGCGCTGGTGCCGCGCGGTGCCCGACCGGACTGTCGATCATCGCATTGCGCTCGACGACCAGGAGCGGTCAGTCGACGATCGTGCCGCGCGTCGATGTCGTCTCGACCCAGCGCAGCGATGTCGACCTGGTCATCACCGAGCACGGTGTGGCCGACCTGCGCGGCGTCGGCGACGCGGTGCGCACCGCCCGGATCATCTCGGTGGCCGCTCCTCTCCACCGCGACGCGCTGGCCGCATCAGCCGCCGGGTAGATACGGCGACGGGCGTCGGACGATGTGGTTTGTACCAGGTCATTCTCGCGCCGTTCAGGCGCACCGGAAGACGGCTGACCCAGTCGTGATGACGCGGTCGTCCTTGCCCTCGTCTAACAGCGTCAGGTCGATGTTGATGCGGCCGTTCCGGCCCTCGATGCCCGCGGTCTCGACCCGGAACGGGCCCACGAGGCCGGGCTTTACGAACATGACGTACCAGTTCTCAACCTGAATCGCGTTCGTGCCCGCGATCTGCGACGCCAGCTCATGCGCGGCCACATCGAAGGCGATGTGGATGGGGCCGAGGTGCAAGGCGGCATGGGGTGCCGAGAACTCCTTCTGCAGCTTCGGTAGTCGCCAGACGCCTGCATCATCGATCGTGGCGCCGAAGACCTGCCACAGGGGCGGCAGGTCCGGCGAGTCGACGACGGGAATTGGTGGATTGTCGACCGGTTCGTACCCGGCGGGAACCTCGCCGAGGCTGACGCCCATGCCGGCGCTGACTGCGATCACGCGGGAATGGTCGGCGGCATCGACGATCTTGGACCGGGTGAACCCCATCTGGCGACCGATGCTGATGACGTCGCGAACAACCTCCACCTTGGTGACGCCACGGGCGTCGTCGAGGATCTGCGTCGAGGCGATCACCGGTGCCGGGATCGTCTCGGAATCGTTCCACCACGGTTCGGGACAACAGATCGCGAGCGGGGCCGCCATGATGCCGCCGTTGCGGTTGCGCATGTCGTGGCGGATGGGCATCGATTCGAGCTCGCCCTCGCGAAACCCGATGTCGAGCTCGGGATTGGTCTTGTTGAGGTAGCGGTACGACATCAGCCCGGTCCACATGTCCTCGAACGCGGCCCAGTGCTGGTCAGGGTCGAGTTTCCGGATGTCGGATACGGCGTTGTCGCTCACGGGGCGCCTCCTGCGATGCACCTGACACTCTAGTCAAGTCCATCGAGTCGACGATCCGCCGGTCGAGGTCGGCAGGCCGGTCGTGTCGATCCACGACGCCAGAGCCGTGCTCGCATCCGGACGTGACGGCGCGGCGTGGGGTAACCAGCCCTCGCTGTCGAACCCGGCGACGGCTACAGTTGACACTGTTGTCAAGTCGGCGAGATCGGAAGCGAGGCCTCATGTCGAACCAGAACTATGAACTCGGCTTCGGCATGTTCGATGCGGATCAGCATTACTACGAGCCCGAGGATGCGCTGACGCGACATCTCGACCCGAAGTACCGGCGCAAGGTGCGGTGGGCTGACATCGAAGGCCGGAAGACGATCCTGCTCAACGACAAGCTCGTGACGGTGTTTCCCCAATCCGACCTATGACCCGGTCGGTGCGCCCGGCTCGATCGAGACCTACTTCCGGGCCGAGAACCACGATGGGGTGGAGCTGCGGGACATGGTGCGGATGCAACCCATCCAGCCGGAGTACCGCGATCGCACGGCCCGCCTCGGGCGGATGGAGGAACAGGGCGTCGAGTTCTCGTGGCTCATCCCGAGCCTCGGGCTCGGCATCGAGGAGATGCTCACAGACGACCCGCCGACGCTCCATGGGGTCTTCGAGGCCTACAACCGTTGGCTCGACGACGACTGGGGCTACGACCGGGATGGCCGCATACAGACCGCGCCGATGATCAGTCTGGTCGACCCGGCGGCGGCCGAGGTCGAGCTGGAACGAGTGCTCGATCTCGGAGCCCGCATGATCTGCATGCGCCCCGCCCCCGTCGGCGTGAGGGGCGTTCCTCGGTCGCTGGGCGACCCCGCGCATGACCGCGTGTGGGCGCGGTGTGCGGAGGCCGGCATCGTCGTGGCCTTCCACGCCGCCGACTCCGGCTATGGCCGCTACAAGGTCGACTGGGGCGACGGCGATGGCTACTCGGGGCTGAAGCAAACCACCTTCGAGGAGGTGCTGTCACTGCACATCGAGCGGCCGGTTTTCGACACGTTCGCGTCCTTGATCTGCCACGGCGTTCTGGAACGTCACCCAACGTTGAAGCTGGCGTCGCTCGAGCTCGGCGCGGCCTGGGTTCCCTGGCTGATGCGTCGCCTGAAGTCCTCCTACGGCAAGACGCCTCAGAATTACCGCTGCGACCCGATCGAATCGTTCCAGCAGCAGGTATGGGTCGTGCCGTTCTACGAAGACAATCTTGCGAGCGTGTTCGCGGTCATGAACCCCGAACGGATCATGCTCGGCTCGGATTGGCCGCACCCCGAGGGTTTGCCGACGCCGGCAGCCGCCGCACGCGATTTCGAGCCGTTCGGCCCCGATGTGGTCCGGCGCGTGATGCGAGAGAACCTGGCCGAGCTCGTCGGGAGGTTACGACGCGCGGTGGAGTAGTCGACGACCCTGCCAATTAGAACGGGACGATAGTGTCGAATCGACTACGTGGAGCGGAGCAGCGATGACCGAAGTACTGATTCTCGACGCGGTTCGAACGGCCATCGGGCGACGCGGTGGGGCCTTGGCCAGGTCACACGCGAACGACGTGCTCGGAGCGACTCAGCTGGCGATCGTGGACCGGACCGGGATCGACCCGATGGTGGTCGGTAAGGTCGTCGGTGGTTGCGTGCAACAGGTTGGAGCCCAGAGCGCCAACGTGGCCCGCAACGCGTGGCTGGCGATGGGTCTGCCGCAGGAGGTGCCGGCCACAACGGTGAACTCGCAGTGTGGCTCGTCCCAGGAGGCGAACATGATGGCGCACGCCACCGTAGGCAGCGGTTTGACCGACGTTGCGCTGTCGTGCGGCGTCGAGATGATGTCGTCGGTCCCGTTCGGTGCGATGGCGGCCGGTGGCGAGTACGGCATGCCGCGCGAAGGGACGTATGCCGAGGTGTACGAGCCGACGACCCAGTTCGAAGGGTGTGAGCGGATTGCGTTGAAGTACGGCATCACCCGTGCGCAGGCCGATGCGCTCGGGTGTGAGTCCCAGCGTCGCGCTGCGGTCGCGTGGAGCGAGGATCGGTTCGCGGGCCAGATCGTGCCGCTCCAGCTTCCGCACGTCGATGATGCCGGCGAGCCGGCGAGTACCTGGACGTTCGCACGCGACGAGTGTCTGCGCGAGACGTCCGTGGAGGCTCTCGCGGGACTTCGAACCAACATGCCCGATGGTATTCACACCGCAGGTACCTCGTCGCAGATCTGTGACGGTGCCGCGTCGCTGTTGCTCGCCTCACCCCGGGGCGCTGACTCACTGGGGTTGACGCCTCGGGCGCGAATCGTCGACTCGGTGCTGGTCGGGTGTGATCCTGAGCTCATGCTCGAGGGGCCGATCCCGGCCACCGAGCGGCTACTCGAGCGCACCGGCCTGTCGCTCGACGACATCGACGTGTTCGAGATCAACGAGGCGTTCGCGTCCGTCGTGCTCGCGTGGCAGCAAGCGACCGGCGCCGACATGGAGAAGGTCAACCCGAACGGCGGTGCCATCGCCGTGGGCCATCCGCTCGGCGGCTCGGGGGTCATCTTGCTCACCCGGGCGCTGTACGAGCTGGAACGCACCGGCGGTCGTTACGGGCTCATCTCGATGTGCTGCGGCGGCGGCCTCGGTACCGGCACCATCATCGAACGCATGTGAGGAAGAGGCCCGGATTCGGCATGCCGGTCACCGTCGTGTTCGAGCGCAACGGTGAGCACGTCGTGCCCCTGTTCGAGCCGTCCTGAACCAGAGGACCAGACCCATGATTGTCGACGCGCCACGAGTTGCCCCGGCTGATCTACTGCGGCGCACGGGCTGGGAGATCAAGCCCGAGGGAGCATGCAAGGGCGAACACTGCGTCCCGCTTCCCGGGACCGCCCTCATCGATGGACTCGTCGACATAGGCGTTTTCGCGGAGCGGTTGGGGATGCCGCTCGTGTCCGATCCCGATCACGGGCTGCTGGCACTGGGACCCGAGACCGGACTGACCGGCCGGGCCCTCACGACGGCCCAGTCTCCCGAGCTGGAGCTGCCTGATCGCGACGGAAACCCGTTCCGGTTGTCGAGCCTGCGGGGAAGGAAGGTCCTGCTCGTCGCCTGGGCTTCGTGGTGAGGCTGTCGCATGGACCTGCCCGGGTGGCAGGCGCTGAGCAAACAGTGGGAGGCCGCTGGGGTCGAGGTCGTGACCGTGGCGCTCGACACGGGGGGTGTCGAGGCCGCCGGCCCGTGGATCGATGCCGCAAAGGCGAGCCATCCGAGCCTGATCGACGAGTCGCACGTGGTCGACGAGTTGTTCGGCATCGTCAACGTCCCGTCGGCGGTCTGGATCGACGAGGAAGGAACGATCGTCCGTCCTCCCGAGCCGGCCTGGCCGGGATCGACCCCGACGCTGCAGGTCCTTGACATGTTGGATGCACTTCCGCCCGGAGCGCGAGCTGCCGCGGCGCACATTGCCCGAATGAACATCGATCCCGAGCGATCGCTGGAAATGATGCAGGATTGGGTCGATCGCGGTCGAGACAGCCCCTACGCGTTGTCGCCCGATGAGGTGGTCGCTCGCTCACGTCCGCGCTCTCTGGAGGCGGCTACCGCCGCTGCACACTTCGAGCTCGGCGAGCACCTCCACCGCGCCGGCCATCATGACGACGCCGTGCGCCATTGGCGCCGCGCCCACGAACTGGACAGCTCCAACTGGACGTACAAGCGGCAAGCATGGGTGCTCGAGACGGGCGACACGACGACGCAGAGCAGCGCCTATGCGAGCAACTGGCTCGCCGACGTCGAACTCATCGGCGCCGAGAACTACTACCCGCCGCTCGCTCCGTAGGGCTCGCCTACGCCGTGCCGCCGAACAGGATCGCCTTGACCTCGTGCTTGACGTCACGTTTCACGAGGTCTGGAGCCGCTCCAACCCGAGATCGAGCTGACTTCGCCCACGACGGCGACTGGGATCTGGGCTGTGCACCTCTTCTCGACGACACCGAGCGGCGGGACCGTCGACGGGTTCGGGCATTACCACGACACCTACGAGAAGGTCGACGGCTCGTGGCGGCTGAGCACGTTGCGCCTCGAATGGCTGCACCACGAGGTGAGTGACCCTCGGCCGGCGCCCGGCGCCGACCCCGCTGGATGAGATGCCCCGGGGCGGAGCGGCCGGTGTCACGTAGTCTCGCCGGCGCACGCCTCGTGGCAAGGGAGGGCTTGCGGTGTCCGACAAGGTGATCTTCGTCTCGGGCGACTCGCACGCTTGCATGCCGCGCGACGCCTGGGAGACGTATCTCGCCCCGCGCTTCCACGAGCTGTTGCCGCGCCTCGACGAAGAGCGCATCGTCGCACCGACCGCCTTGTTCCTCGTGAACGCCGCGAACCGGGCGCTCGAGCTCGGGTCCTACGCCGACGCGTTGTTGCACGGTTGGCACGGCCTCCACGACGTCGACCTCCGGCTCGCCCATATGGACGCCGACGGCGTCGCGGCTGAGGTCGTGTACCACGGCGACTCCCGGCTCCACGACCTCTTCTTCAGCATCACGAATCGCACGTACTCCTTCGAGGCGTGGCACGCCGGAACGCAGGCGTGGAACCGATGGGCCGCCGACACGTTCGGTGCCCACCGAGACCGCCTTGAAGCTGACAGTCACTGCCATGACGCCGGGGAGATTGGGGTCGTCGAA
>CAYMJU010000095.1:0-5925 GCA_964390555.1 uncultured Acidimicrobiales bacterium
TCGATTACGAAACGTTGTGCAACGGCCTACACGACAAGTCGACATGCATGTACGACACCGGTGACCCGATCCCACCATCGTTGGCACGGGCGTTGGCGTGCGACGCCGACCTGTACCCCGCCCTGATCGACAGCGCCCGCGAAGTCCTCGACTTGGGCCGTGAGCAACGCACCCCGAACCGGGCGACACGCCGCGCCCTCAACATCCGCGACCGCAACTGCGCCCACCCAGCCTGCACCGCGCCGCCGGCGTGGTGCGACGCCCACCACGTCATCGACTGGTGGGGACCACGACGAGGACCGACCCACATCGACAACCTCATCTTGTTGTGCCGATACCACCACACCCAACTACACCGCGGCACCTGGACCCTCCCCGACCACATCGTCGACCGGGCCGAACGGTGCCTCCAACGGCACAACACCCGACAACGCGACCAGCGACAGCCCCGACAACGCCGAACACCCACCGGCGTGCCGTAAGCGCGGTGCGCCGCGGCGGGCTGCGCCTTCAGCGGCGCGGCACGAGTCGCCGGATCTGGGTCAGTAGCGCTCGACGCGATCGACCAGACCGTCGAGGGGCTGGCCAGCCCGCCAGCGCCGGAAGTTGTCGACAAAGCGCGACTGCAGGTCCTCGATGGCGCCGGGTGTGATCCACGAGACGTGCGGGCTCAGCCGTATGTTCGGGTGGGCGTACATCCAATGTCCGTCGGGCAGAGGCTCGGGATCGCAGACGTCGAGCGAGGCGCGGGCGATGGTGCCCGCCTCGAGCGCCCGGCGAAGCGCATCCTGGTCGACGAGCGTGCCGCGAGCGATGTTGACCAGGTGCGCACCCGGTCGTAGCAGGCCGATCGCCGCCTCATCGATCAGGTGCCGGGTCGACGGGGTAGACGGCGTGGCGAGCACGAGGTGGTCGGCGGCGGCGAGCGCGTCGTCGAGCGCGACGACGCGGATCTCGGGAAACGGGGGTGGCTGAGACGATCGGCGGACGGCGAGGACGTGCATGTCAAAGGCCAGGCAGCGCCGAGCGATCTCGGTGCCGATGCCCCCCATCCCGACGATCGACACGGTCCGGCCCCGCAATCCACCCAGGTGGGCAACGGCCCACCGAGTCGGTGGCTCGCGGACGAACAGCGTGTCGAGACGCTTCTCGAAGTCGAGCATGGCCGCCAGCACGTACTCGGCGATGGGCACCGCGCTGGCGCCACGCGTGCAGGTCAGCAACGTCGAGATCGGCAACGCGTCGAAAGGGAAGCGGTCGACGCCGGTGCCGAGTGCGTGGACCCACGTGACGCCACGAGCGCACAGCTCGGCCAGGTTGGCACACCCGATGGCGGTCGTGGCCAAGACGTCGCCTCCCACCCCGTCGTCGAGCGGGCCCTCCGGCGCGACGGCGACGACATCGACGTCGGGGAACGCGGCGCGCAGGCGGCGCTCGAACGACGAGCCCAAGTGGTGCAACACGGTTGATATGGGCGAGCAGTGAATCATCCCGGCGCGGTGGTGTCGATCCGGAGGGGCGTGTCGTTTTGTGCTCGGCGCGCCGGGTTGAGCATCATGACCAGCGATGCCCACCGCCACGAAGGTCGACAAGCAAGCCGGTCGGCGAGCCCGCATGCTCGAGGAGGCGATGCTCCTCGCGCGAGACGGCGGGTACGAAGCGGTGCAGATGCGCGACGTGGCGGCCCGGGCCGAGGTGGCGCTCGGCACGCTCTATCGCTACTACCCGTCGAAAGATGCACTGCTCCTCGCCGGGCTCGTCGAATGGACACGCTACGTGCGCGACCGGTTGGGGTCGATGCACATTCCTGGCGCCACGCCTGCGGAGCGTCTGGCGAACGCCCTCGTCATCACCGCCACGATGTCTGATGCCCAGCCCCGGTTGATGACCGCCCTCGTCACCGCGCTCGGATCGACCGACCCGGCCACGGTGACCTCCAAGGCCGAGATCGAGCGGGCGGTCGGCGGTCTTATGGCCGACATCATCGGCACCGACGTGCCTGACTTCGAAGGCATCCGCCGGGTGATCGGCCACGTGTGGTTCTCGTCGATCATGCGCTGGGTCAGCGGTCGGGCTCCGGTCGGGAGCGTCGGCGCCGACCTGGGCTCGGCCGTGCGGCTGCTGCTCGATCCTCGGGCGTGACCGAGACCGCTTGACCGAGACCGCTTGACCGAGACCGCGTGAACTAGCGGAGTTGGGGCCGAATCAGGCGGTCGCGGGGTCGAGCGACGTTCGGCCGCTGGCCACCAGCCGATCGTAGGTGGCGGCCGGGGCCGGGCGGCCCAGAAGGTACCCGAGGGCCTGGTCGCACTGCATGTCTCGAAGCGTCCGAAGCTGGTCGGTCCGCTCGATACCCTCGGCGATGACCGTCAAGTCGAGCGAGTGGGCCAGGTCGATGATGCCGGCCACGAGCTTGGTGCCGCCCGAATCGGCCCCGTCGTCGAGGCCCGACACGAAGGCCCGGTCGAGCTTCAACACGTCGAGCGGGAACCTCGTGAGGTAGGCGAGCGACGATTAGCCGGTTCCGAAGTCGTCGATCGCCAGCCCGTAACCGCGCCGGCGTAGCTCGCTCAACTGGTCGATCACAGCATCGGTGTCCTCGACGAGCACCGACTCGGTGATCTCGAACGCGAGCATCTCGGTGGTGATCCCGGCGTCGATCGTGGCGTTGACGATGTCGCTGACCAGATCCGGGTGACCGAGCTGGCGGCCCGACAGGTTGACCCACACCGGAATCGGACGGCCGGCGAGCTCGCTCCACCGCCGAGCCTGGCGACAGGCCGTGTCGATCACCAAGCGTCCGAGGTCCACGATGAGGCCGGTCTCCTCGGCCATGGGGATGAACTCGGCCGGCGGGAGGAGCGCGTCGGCGACCGGCCAGCGAACGAGGGCCTCGAAACCGGCCAGCGTGCCGGTACGCAGATCGAGCTCGGGCTGGTAGTGCACGGCCAGCGTTACGTCGGCGATGGCCGAGCGGAGGGCGCGCTCGAGCGACTCGGACCGCCTCGGCAGGGTGTCATGGCGCACCGGGTCGTAGGTCGACACGCGCGGGGCCGGCCGGGATCGCGCGGCTTGGCGGGCGGCGTCGGCCTGGTCGAGCAGCTCCTCGGGGTGATCGTCTCCGGTCGAGGTGACGACACCGATCGACGGGCGCAGCTGGATCGAGCGACCATCGATCTCGAAGGGCTCGTGGAGCGAGTTGAGCAACCGGTAGGCGACGACTTGGGCGCCGACCGGACCGTCGATCCCGACGCAGAGCATGGCGAAGTCGTCGAAACCGACCCGGGCCAACGTGTCACCCGGCCGCACGAGCGCTCGGAGCCGTCGACCGATGCCGACGAGCGTGGCGTCGGCCCAGTCCGCCGGCGAGCCCTGCACGCCGTGGCCCGACAAGTCGAGCGACAGCACGGCGACGGGTTGTCCGGTTCGGCGGGTCGACGCCAGGGCCTGGTCGAGGCGATCGACGAACAGCTCGCGGGTCGGCAGGCCGGTGAGGGTGTCGTGGAACGCCGCCGAGCCGGTCAGCATCTCGCGGCCACCGGGGTGAGCGATCGAGACCAGCTCGACGATCTCGCCGGCGGCGTTGGCGACAGGGGTGACGACGACCCGCATCAAGACGTACTCGCCGTCGCGGCGACGCAGTCGGATCGATCGAGCACCGACACCGTCAACATCGGCAGGGCTCGTCAACTCGACGAGCAACGAGACGTCGTCGGGGTGGGTCAGCGACCTGGGGTGGGTGCCCACGAGCTCGCCGGGGGCAACGCCGAGCAAAGTCGCGGCGCTCGAGCTCACCTCGATGAAAGTGCCGTCGGGACGATGGCGGCCCACCAGGTCCCGGCTGTGGTCGGCCAGGGCGCGAAAGCGGGCCTCGGCGCCGGCGACCGCCTCGTTGCGCTGGTCGAGAAGGCCGATGGTGCGCCGGGCGTCGGTGAGTTGTTCGACCTCGGCTCGCAGGAACACCACCTGGTCGGTGGCGTCCTTGATCGGGGCGACGGCGATCTGCACGGGCACGACCTGGCCGTCTAGCCGGCAGGCGGCCACCACCCGCGCTCCGGCGTCGCCCGAGGCCGCCCGTTCGACGAGGTCGCTGATCCGGGCCCGGGCCGTCGGGCGCCCGGCCCACCACGCGAGATCGGCGAGGCCGTGGCTGGCGAGGCTGTCGCGGTCTGTGCCAAGTGACTCGACGAGCGCCTCGTTGACGTCGAGCACCGTCCCGCTGGCGTTGAGCAGCGCGGTCGGTCGGTGCAACGAGGCCAGCGCGGCGCGGGTGCGAACAGCGCGTGTGAAGTCGTCGATGTCGGAACGGGCGAGAAGCGCCAGACTGTCCACTGGCGAACGCCCGCGCCGCGCGCCTGCGTCGGTCGCGTGAGCCGTCGCGTGAACGGTGGTGTGACCAGCGGTGTGATCGGTGTGGTCGAGCACGTGCATCCCCTGCGCCGCGGAAGCAGCGGCGCGACCGTTGATGCTAGCGGGGCTGATGTTGGAGATGTTACGTCGATGGCGCCGCTCGGGTTCGAACGTGCGGCGATGAACACGGTGCGTGATGGCGCACCCGCGCCGCGTAGCGCAAGGTCCGCGCCGCGACCGCAGGTGTCGCGGATGTCCTGCGCTACCGTCGGCTCTGCGCCGTCGGTCGCGACGGCGCGACGGGTCCGAGACGACGGACAACGCGACAGAGAGGGCACATCGTGGCCGGCTTCCTTCACAGAGCTGTCGCTGGGGGCTGCGCCCCCAGACCCCATCGGCAGCCGGGGAGCTGCGCTCCCTTGGCGGCCCCACTCGGTCGCTGCATGCGCGAGACGGCGGCCAACAGCGATGGGTAGCGCTCCCGACTACGTGCCCGGCCACGGGCTGCTCCGCGACCGCACGGTCGTGGTCACCGCCGCGGCCGGGACCGGCATCGGCTACGCCGTCGCCCGCCGGGCCGCCGAAGAGGGGGCGCGGGTCCTGATATCGGACATCCACGAGCGGCGTCTCGGCGAAGCGACCGACCGGATGGAGGTCGAGACCGGCCAGCGCCCGGCGTCGGTGTTGTGCAACGTCACCGCCGAGTCCGACGTGCAGAACCTTGTCGCCACCGCGGTTGCCGAGCTGGGCCACATCGACGTGATGATCAACAACGCCGGTCTCGGAGGCACCGTCGATCTGGTCGACATGACCGACGAGCAGTGGAGCGTCGTGCTCGACGTGACCCTCAACGGCACGATGCGTTGCATGCGAGCCGCGCTCTCCCACATGTACGAGCGGGGCCGCGGCGTGATCGTGAACAACGCCTCGGTCGTCGGCTGGCGGGCCCAGGCCGGCCAGTGCCACTACGCGGCGGCCAAGGCCGGCGTGATGGCGCTGACCCGGTGTGCCGCCATCGAGGCCGCACCCCGCGGCGTGAGGATCAACGCCGTGTCGCCGAGCCTCGCCATGCACCCGTTTCTCGCCAAGGTCACCACCGACGCGTTGCTGGCCGAGCTCACGACCCGCGAGGCGTTCGGCCGGGCCGCCGAGACGTGGGAGGTCGCCAACGCCATGATCTTCCTCGCCAGCGACTACGCCTCGTACCTCACCGGCGAGGTCGTCTCGGTCAGCTCCCAGCACCCCTGATTGGTGGACCGAGCTCGACCACGCAGCGCGGTCGACACATCGGCTCACGGAATTGCGTACTCTCGGTCTCGACAGATGGTCGCGGGGGTGCGGGTCATGGTGGCCCGACCCCCACCCGAGCCCTGGAGGTTGGACATGGTCTTGTCACGTTCACGATTGGTCAACGTGTTGCTCGCGTTGGCGATGATCTTTGCTGCGGCGATCGGTGGTGCGCTCGTTTCCCGGGTGGATCTCGCTGGCGCTGGGCCGTCGTCGGGCATTCGTCCGGTGGTGGAGCCGATCAACCCGTGCCGCATCCTCGAGACTCGCGGTCCGGGCTCGGGTGGT
>CAYMJU010000096.1:0-14352 GCA_964390555.1 uncultured Acidimicrobiales bacterium
GCTAGTGGTCCGTCGATGAAATAGTGTGGTGGTGTAGGGTGCGGGATGCCGTTGGTGATCGCCCCTGCCCTTGACGTGTCGGATGACGAGCGAAGCGAGCTGGAGGTGATGGCGCGGTCTTCGGTGTTGCCTCATCGTCAGGTGGTCCAGGCCAAGGGCCTGTTGTCGGCGGCCGATGGGGTGGCGAACGAGGAGATCGCCCGTCGGTGCTCCACGACTCCGGACACGGTGCGACGGTGGCGGAAGCGGTTCGCCGAGCAGCGGGTCGGCGGGGTGGGTCGGATCGCGCCGGGTCGTGGCCGCAAGTCGTGGTTGCCGGCGGGGACTGTTGGGGCGGTGGTGGCCGACACGTTGCAGAACAAGCCCGACGATGGGTCGACACACTGGACGACCCGCCTGATGGCGGCGCGTCACGGGATCGGCAAGGACACGGTGGCGCGGATCTGGCGGGACCACGGGCTGAAGCCGTGGAGGGTCGAGACGTTCAAGTTGTCGAACGACCCCGACTTCGAAGCCAAGCTGGTCGATGTCGTCGGGTTGTATCTGAACCCGCCCGAGCGGGCGGTGGTGTTCTCCTTCGACGAGAAGACCCAGTGCCAGGCGTTGGATCGCACCCAGCCGTCGTTGCCGATGACCAAGGGCCGCGGCGCGACGATGACGCACGACTACAAGCGCAACGGCACCACCGACTTGTTCGCAGCGCTCAACGTCGCCACAGGCGAGGTGCTGCACCACACACGCAAGCGTCACGCTGCGACCGACGTGCTGGCGTTCTTCAAGTGGATCGATCTCCACGTCGACGGGGACCTCGAGATCCACGTCGTGTTGGACAACGTGTCGGCGCACAAGGCGCCGCCGGTGGCGCAGTGGCTCGCTCATCCCAAGCGGGCTCGATGGCATTTGCATTTCACGCCGACCAGTTCGTCGTGGCTGAACCTCGTCGAGGGCTGGTTCAAGCTCCTGACCGAACGGCGTCTACGCCGCGGCACGTTCACCAGCGTCGCCGACCTCGAAGAAGCCATCGACATCTGGGTCGCCCACTGGAACGACGACCCGACCCCGTTCATCTGGAAGAAGACCGCGGACGACATCCTCGCCAAAGTCCGCCGAGGACGCGCCACCCTCACCCACCAGATCAACTCCGCGACGGACCACTAGACGGCCCTGAGACGAGCATGTGGATTTACCGCCAGTGACCGTGATTTACCGCCAGTAGCCGCAGTAATTGGGACAGGGCTGGGACAGACGGCCGCCGTCCCAGCGGGTCCAGTGCGAATCCAACCTCATCCGGGCGCACGAGGGAAGTATGGCGGTCGCGAAGGCGAACGGCCGGTTTCGTTGCAAGCAACCAAAGCTGACCCGAAGCAAGAGGCGCACCTCGTTGACATGTACGAGTTCGGCAAGCGCACCGCCGGCGAACTCGCCGAGCTGTTCAAGGTTGCCGGGTCGACCGTCTACCCCGCTATCGCCCGCGCCAAGTTCAGCGATGAGTAGTTCATCACCCGGCGCCACGTGACGCCCGAGCATCACGTCGCCGACGAACGCCAGCCGGGCGACGGGGTGGATGCGCGGTTCGCCCGGGGCGATCGAACCGGCCGTCGTCGTCTGCGCCTGGCCCGTACCGGCCGAGCAAGCGGTCATCAACCCGCAGAGCGCAACGGTCCATCGCCCTCCCACACCTTCACCATGGACCACGGCGAGGAACGTCGACAGGGTCGAACGTCATCGTCAAGCGGACCCTGCCGATCACACCCTCCTCAAACTTCGACGGCTCGATGTCGGCGGTCCGTGAGCACGTTGCGTGTCATCTCGTCGATGATCGCGTCGGTCCACCGCGGTTCGAACGCGTCAAGGGCCGCGAGCGGCAAGAGGAGGTCGCGGAGAACGACCGGATAGAGGACGCAGGCATCCAGGACGCAGATCGGCGGGGATGTCGTGCACCCGTACTCCGGTCGCGAGATCGCGCAGTAACGACCGCACCGCCCGGCTCGCATCCTCGGGAAGAACGACCGTCTCGTCGTCCGGAACGGGGAGTGTCGGTTGTGGAGTAGTCGTCTTCGGATTCCCGATAGCGGCCGGCGGTCGCAAGCGCGTACGGCGCCGTTGTCAAGCCGCCGATCTTGGCGAGCTCCCAACCCCGTGGGAGCGCGTCGCTCCGATCACGCCCCAGGAGTGGTCGTTCGCGGTCGCCGTGTCGGTGGCGTTCGTCGCCTGGAGGTACGCATCTCCGTCGACTGACTCGTCGACGCGACGTCCAGGGTCGAACAGAACGGCTGATCAGTTGCCGTAGGAGGCGATCCAGTCCTGGACTTCCTGGCGGTCGATTCGGTAGGAGAAGTCGACGCCCCGGCAGTAGGCGTTGAGACCGAACGAGGTGACGGCGACGATCGTGTTGCTGGCGGCCGGGTAGAAGATCGGGCCACCCGAATCGCCGGAGCACGTGCCGCCCTTGCCCTTGCCGTTGCCGTTGGTCTGCAGATTGAACCCGCCGTTGTAGGCGCTCACGGTGTTGACCAGCGTGCTGTAGCCCATCAGGCGCGAGCGGAACGAGACCACCCCGACCGGGCTCGAGTACGACAGGCCGTATCCGCTCGCGAGGAACGTGCGGTCCTGAAGACCATTCTTGCTGAACAACGGGTCGAGCACGCCGACGTCGGCGAGCGAACCGTAGGTGTCGCTCGGCGTCGTGTACGGCTCGTCGAGTACGAGCAAGCCGGCGTCGTGGGTGTTCGGGAAGCCGGCGAAGTTGTCGAACCCGTAGTCGGCGACGATCGACGCGGTTCGGCAGAACTCCGGTTGCCTGCCGCAGTCGTCGGGGTAGCCACTGATCGGGTCGTGCTGTGTCGCCGGGTCGTAGTTGGCGCCGGCGCCTTGCTGGAAGTAGATCCGAGCGCTGGCGACGCTGTGCAGCTCGGGTACGCCGTCGCCGTCGCTGTCCTCGAGGAAGTCCTGGTCGGTGCAATGGCCGGCGGTGAGGAACGTGCGCTTGTCCTCCAGCAACGAGCCCGAGCAACGGTGCATGAAGTTTCCCTCGTCGTCGAGGGCAACCATCAGCCCGACGAAGTCGTGAACGTTGTCGGGCTGGTAGTCGTTGGTGATGGCGTGCGCTGCCGGGACGGCGAGCGCGGTCATGGCAACAGCGGTGGCGGCTGCGATCAGCTTCTTCATGGATACCTTCCTTGCGGGATCACGAATAGTCGGTCGGAATGGTCGGTATCCCGGAATGGCGGTTCCACGTCCGGACAGCCGAACGTTAGATCGTTCCGACGATCGGCGCTAGCTCCCATGGTCCGATCGGCGGCTCCTGCCCCGCTGGGGTGGCGTGTCACTCCGGCGTGTGAGGCCGGCCGATCTCGATGCCTGGTACACCGAGCTACGTCGCTCAGGTGGGCCGGGCGGTCGGGCGCTCGCCCCGAACTCGGTGAAGCGCATCCACGCCGTCATGCGCACCGCACTCGAGCAAGGCGTGAAGTGGGGTTGGCTGGCCACCAATCCAGCCGCAGCGGCAGGGCCCCCGGCCAACAAGGTCAAGCCGACTCGTACCATCCCCACACCAGCGGACATCGGCCGACTCATCGACCGGGCGAGCGAGGTCAACCCAGTGCTGCCGGTGTTCCTGCGCGTCGCGGCCGCCACCGGCGCCCGGCGGGGCGAGCTGTGCGCCCTACGTTGGGCCGATGTCGACTTGGCCGGCCGGTCGCTGGCCATTTGCCACTCGATGGCCCACACCCGGAGCCGGGGCGTGGTGGAGAAGGACACCAAGTCCCACGCCGAACGGCGCCTCTCGCTCGACCCGGGCACGGTCGAACTGCTGGCCGCGCACCTCCGGGCATCCCAGGCCCTCGTCGAACGATGCGGGGGCACGCTCGTCGATGGTGCCTTCGTGTTCTCCCACGAGGTCGACGGGTCCGAGGCGTGGCGGCCCGACTACGTGTCGCTGGCGTTCACCCGATTGCGCAACGCGTGTGGTCTCGACGCCGTTCGACTCCACGATCTCCGGCACTTCAACGCCACCGCGCTGCTGGCCGCCGGCACCGACGTTCGCACCGTGAGCGGCCGCCTCGGCCACGCCGATGCATCCACCACGCTCGACATCTACAGCCACTTCGTCCGCCACGCCGATGAACAGGCAGCCGGCACCATCGGCGCCATCCTCGACCGATGAGCAGTGCACCGACTCCTGCGCCAGGACCGGTGGAGGACTCGCGCTGCACCAACTACTGCACCGCTCGGCTGTGCCGCCGCGTTCGGCACGTCCAGACCGCCTTCCTCCGGGGAAACACCACCCAACCCCAGGAGGGCCCATGTCCCGTCGACTCACCTACACGGTGATCGAAGCCGCCGAGATCCTCGGCATCGCCAAGACCACCGCGTACCAGTGCGTGCTCCGAGGCGAGATCCCCTCGCTCACCTTCGGCCGCCGTATCGTCATCACCCGCCGCGACCTCGAGGAGCTCGTCGGCCCCCTCGACGAGCTCGACCCCCAGTCCGCATCATGGAGCCGACCGACACCCCAAACCACACTCGCCGGCACATCGACGGCGCTGCACCACCAACGACCGAAATGACCGGCACAGACTTGCTTCTTCCGCTTTGCGGAGACGTGGCGGTTCACAGCCCAACGTCAGTGGTCAGCGGTACTGTGGCCGCAGTCCATGCCCGAAGGAGCCCCGACCTGAAGACGCTCACCGTGCTCGATCGAGAAATCTACGAGGTGGCTGAAGCGGCGCGCCTGCTCGGCATTCCCGTGCGCACGCTGAAGAACTGGCTAGATGGCTACAGCGTGAAGGGTGTCATTTACCGACCGGTACTCCGAGAGACACCGACCAAGTCTGACCTGCTCACCTGGGGTGAGTTCGTCGAGGCGGGCTACCTCACCGAGTACCGACGCCAGCAGCGCATCCCTCTTCCAGAGATCCGCGACTACATCCGATCTTGGCGGGATCGACTCGGAGTGCCTTACCCCCTCGCTCATCGCCAGCCCTACTCAGGTCCTGGCCGCCATCTCGTCGAGGCTGCCGTCGGTATCGAGGGCGACCGGATCCTTTACCGGTTCCTCGACGGTCAGCTAGTACTCACCCCGTGGACGGTCGAGTTCGTCCACAAGGTCGAGTTCGACCACGACGTCGCCCGTCGCTTCTGGCCCGTCGGTACCGGCGAAGCCGTGGTGATCGACCCCCTGCGCTCGTTCGGTGCGCCAACTGTCGGCGGAGTACGAACCGAGGTGCTTTGCGAACTCTTCCTTGCCGGTGACTCGCTCGACGAGATCGCCGAGGGTTACGACCTCGCTCGATCCGATGTCGAGGCCGCGGTCAGGTACGAGTCCGCCCGAGCGAAGTCTGTCGTCGTCGGTTCTGCAGCCTGACCATGGGCGACGAGGTCCGAGTCTCGTTGCGCTGGTATGTCGACGAGAGCATGATCGCCATCGGCAAGGCGCTCGCTGCAGTACGGCCAGACCTCATCTACCCGGGGCACCCGCTCAGCCCGGTCAGCCGGGGAACGAACGACGAGGACTGGCTGCCGATCGTCGGGCAGAACGGCTGGGGTGTCCTCATGCGGGACAAGCGCATTCGATATCGCCAGCCCGAACGTCAGCAGCTCCTCGATCACGGCGTACGCGCCTTCTGTCTGACCGGAAGCGGCAACCAGAGCAAGTGGGAAATGCTCCGGCTTCTCGTCCGACACTGGGATCAGATGGAGGACGCCATGCAGCTCGACGGCCCCTTCCTGTACGCCGTGACGACGACAGGGCTGCGAAGAATCGCTACCTGACGCCAAGGCGCTCAACGCCGCAACCTTGCGCGACCCGGTCGACAGGAACCATCACGTGGCCCCAAGGGCCTCTGCGCTGCGCTGCGGCGCTATTCGATCGGCCTCCAGCTAATCCTCACGGTGTCAGGGTCGGTCTCGAGCGGGGTGGCTACCACCACGGCCTCGCTCCCGAGGATCTCGGCCCTCGTGGCCCCGAAGGCACGATCGTGTAGGTGGAACACATCGAAGGTGAGCCGTGTGGTCCGAGCGTCTGCTGGCGCGCATCGACGCGTGACTCCCGCTACCTGACGAGCCCCCCGGGCCGGCGTTGCCCATCTCACTGCCCACCCGTCGCAACCGAGTGCGCGGCCCCGCTCAGCGGCCCGAGTTCACAACAGACTCGGCCGGGCGTGGCGTTGTGATCGGGTCGGCGTGTCGATGCACGAGTTTCCAGTCGTCACTCTCGGCGCCGCAGAGACTCGTTACGCGCAGGCTCACGGGAGACACCGATCAGACGGCTCCGGGCGCGCTCAACGACCACGCCGGTGTCTCATGCGCCCCCGAACGTGCTCCGGGCCGCGGCCAGGCGAATGGCCGACGTGCCGGTCGAGGCGCCCCCCGACCGGCACGACCGCACGTCGGCCCGGGCCAGTTCCACGATCCAGAGTGACATCCATCTGACTCCCGGCCAGTCGATGTGTCGCTCAGGACCAGAACTGGTCCCAGTTGTGGAGGTCGAAGAAGTGCTCGGTGCCGGACTTGATCTGGCCGTCTTCGAGCTCGAACACGATGCAGCACATCGTGTCGAGCTGCTTGCCGTCACGTTCGGCGACGTTGCGGTGCAGGCCGACGACCCGGCCGTCCTCGGCCTCGAAGACGGTGTGGAGCTGGGCCTGGAAGGAGCCGTTGGTCTCGCCGCCGTAGCGGCCGTACTGGGTCAGGACGGCGCCCTTTCCCCGCGCCGTGCCGGCGACCGTGCTCTCGCCTGGCGTCGTCCACGTGACGTCGTCTCGCCACAGCCGGTTGATGGTGTCGATGTCGGCCTCGTTGAACGCCTGGTAGCCGAGTCGGACGACGTCGGCGTTGGTCATGGTTTGGGTCATGGTTCGCTCTCCTTGTCATTGGTTGGGTCTTGGTTGGTGTCACTGGTTGGTGCTACCGAGTCGATGATCCGGGAATCGTCGGCGGGGCGCATCGGGAGACCTCCCCATTTCGCTGCGCGACACTCTGCCCGTGGACAGGTCGACACTGGGGACCGTGCGGAGCGCCTTTGGAACCCTCGTCGGTCGAGAGGAGCTGCTCCCGGCGGTCGTCGAGCGCGTCGGCGTGCACCGCCTGGTCACGCTCACCGGTGTCGGCGGGGTGGGAAAGACCAGACTCGCCGTCGAGGTCGCCGCGACGATCGGACCACGCTTTCGCGACGGCGCGTGGTTGGTGGACCTCGCGGCGGTCGGCGACGAGGCCGCGGTGCCCGATGCCATCGCCAGCACCCTCGGTATCACCCCCCAGGCCGAGACACCGATGGCCCAGACGCTGATCAACGCTCTGTCCGGGCAACACCTCTTGCTCGTGCTCGACAACTGCGAGCATGTGCTGAGCGCGACCGCCGAGCTAGCCGAGGTGCTGTTCGCCCGGTCGGATGGACCGAGGATCCTGGCGACCTCACGCCAGCGCCTCCAGGTGAGCGGCGAGCACGAGATGCCGGTTCTCCCACTGAAGGTCGATGATCGGTCGTCATCCGCTGTGGTGCTCTTTGCCGAACGGGCCAGGTCGGTGAGACCGAACTTCTCGCTCGACGACCATCTCGAAACCGCGGCCGCTGTGCTGGAGATCTGTCGCCGGCTCGATGGCCTCCCGTTGGGGATCGAGCTCGCGGCCGCACGCATGGCCGGCATGAGCGTCACCGACGTCCGCGATCGTCTCGACGATCGGTTCCGCCTCCTCACGGGCCGCCCAGGCGCTCCGCCACGCCAGCAGTCGTTGCCCGAGCTGGTGCGGTGGTCCTACGACCTGCTCGACGACACCGAGCGCGACGTGCTGCGTCGGGCGGCCGTCTTCGTCGGCGGGTTCTACCTCGACGCGTTCACGGGTGTCTTCGGTGACGACGACGACACCGCGGTGCTACGGGCGCTCGATCGCCTGGTCCGCTCGTCGCTCGTGGTCGCCGAACACGCCGACGGTCGGGTGCGGTACCGCCTCCTGGAGACCATCCGTCAGTTCGGGATCGACGAGCTCGTCGTCGACGACGTCCTCGCCTCCTCCCGTGACCGTCATGCCCGATGGTTCGCGGGTGCGGTCGCCGCGCAGTGGGCAACGTACAACGGTCCGGGCTGGCGAGACGCGGTCGACTGGCTGCGGACCGAGCTGGCCGACCTTCGTGCGGCGTTCCGATGGGCCGGCGATCGCGACCTCGCGACGGCGGTCGACATCGCCGCCCACGCCGGATTGATCGGTACCACCGCCAACCTGTTCGAGCCCATCGCCTGGGCCGAAAGCCTGGTCGACGCGGCCATCACCGCCGACCTTCCTCGCCTCCCCCGTCTGCTGTGCGCGTGTGGATTCGCGTGCTTCGTCGGCCGTCCGGCCACCGCCGCTGCCCACGCGGAGCACGCGATGCGGCTGGAGGCCGAGCCCGCCTACGAGTCGTGCGAACCCGGCCTGTCAGCGTTCATCGCCGCCTTGGCCAACGTGTACGCCGGCCACCTGGATCGCTACGTCGAACTCGCCACCATCGCCGACGGCTTCGGCGGCGCGGCGCTCGCGTTCGCCCGACCGGCCTTGGTGGACGGGCTCCAAGCCTCCGGTCGGGTGGACGAGGCGCTCGAGCTCGTCGACAGTTCGGTGGCCGCGGCGCGCGAGGTGGCGAACCCGTTCTGGCTCGCGTACGCCCTGTGGATCGCGGGCATCACGCTGTCCAACGTTGACCCGCCCCGCGCGCTGTCGGCCTGGGAGGAGGGGCTCGCGGTGGTCCGCGAACACGGGGTCGACTTCTTCCGCGGCTTCCTGGCCCGCGACGCCGCCCGCCTCCACACCACGGCGGGAGAGGCCGACGCTGCGCTGGCTCAGTTCGACGTCGCCATCGAATCGTTCCATCGGGCGGGAAACGTCGCCCAGCTGATCATCACGCTCGCCTCGATGCCCGAGCTCCTGGCGCGGCTCGGTGAGATCGCGGCAGCCGCAACGCTCCACGCCGCGATGGTGAAGATCCCCGCCAGCGTCGACCACGTTCCGGGGCTCGCCGATCTCGGAGAACGGTTGTCGACACAGCTGGGCCGCGCGGCGACGGCCATCGCCACCACGGGCCGAGCCATGGACCTCGACGAAGCGGCCCTCTACGCGCGAGCCCAGATCGAGGTGGTGCAGCACCGACGATCGCCGGTCAGGGACCGGCCCGGCGGGCTCTCCCGCCGGGAGCTGGAGGTGCTGCGTCTCGTCACCGACGGCCTCACGACCCGCAAGATCGCCGAACGACTGTTCATCTCGGCCAAGACGGCCGATCGACACATTCAGAACATCTACACCAAGATCGGGACCTCGACCCGAGCGACGGCAACACGATGGGCACTGGACAACGGCCTGGTGGCGGGCACGACTGGCAGCCACAGTGACCCAGCTTGATCCCAGCGATCACCGGCTCGATCTCGCCGGCATCAACGCCGATGCCAGCCTGTGCCGCCTCGTCGGTCGGGGCGCCGCAACCTGAGGCACACAGCATCATTCCCCGAGGCAGGCGCCAATCTCATTCTCGAACTCTTCGTTGGTCTCCCCGGCGATATCGGCCCGAACGCTGCCGGCGAGCTCATCGTCGGTGATGGAGTCGCGAACGCAGTCGACTTGCTCGTCGCTCACGCCGACCTCCGTGAGAAAGTCCACCAAAAACTGTACGCCTCCGACGCAGGCGACAAAGTCGTCGGCGATCGTGTCGAGTGTCTGGTCGTCGAGATCAAGGGCCGCGAGGTTCTCCTCAGTGGCAGCGACGAGATCCTCCGGCGTATCGAACCCGGTGATGATGTCCTCGTCGATCGCGTCGACCGCGTGTTCCGCGGCGCAGCGCGCCTGCTCCTCGGATAGCGGCGGACCGTCGTCGTCCGCCGGTCCGGCGAGGTCGGCGGCGAACGCATCCACGTAGGGCCCGAGGTCGGCCCCGTCGTCGCCACACGCCGCAATGGGCGCCGCGACGAGCAGAGCTATGAGGACTGATACGGATCGCATGCGCATGGCTGCTCCTTACGGTGGTTCGTGCCATGCAAGCTACATGGCGCCTTCTCCTCGTCGAGTGATGCGCACGCCACCGTGAGCACCGCGACGAGCGCCCCGCCTGCGGTGGACGGTGTGCGGCTGAGCTCACCACGTCGGCTCGTGTGAGGCGCCACAGATTGCCGTGAATGCGACGCGGTCCGGCCTGGCTGTCGGCTCCGTGCCTGCCACGCGGAGGTCGCGGCGTCCAGTACGTCGGACGATTCCAACGGAGCCAGGAAGGCAAAGACCGCGTCGAGCGACGGGGTCGAAGATGGGACGCCGGCTAGGAAACGACTCGGCTGTGCACCGTCATTTCGTGGGCTTCGACGTCTTCGTCGAGACCGAAGGAGATCACGCGTCGCGGGTGCAGCCTGATGAGAGGCTGCCCGTCAATCTCGATCGACTCGGCATTCCCTCGGATCTCGAGGCAACGGACGCGCCACGGTTCGACGGACGCGATGTCGTCGACCACGAATGCGCTACGCCCATTGTCGGCGACGTTGCGATATTTCTGGCTCCTTGCGAGCCTGAAGCCGTAGATGTCAATCGTTCCGGTTGTGGCGTTGACGTCGAAACCGACGGGGCTGTTCTGCAGCGTGCCGTCCGGTTGGGCGGTTGCAAGCCGGCCGAGCCGTTGCGAACCAAGGTAGGCGAGCTCGATCTCGGTGAACACCGGGCGCCCCTTTGAACCATCGTGAGGAGGGTTCGATACCGAGCTCATGGTTAGGCCTCCGATTCGGCATCGGCGAGACCCCAGCCGATGACGCGGGTGGGGTGGAGGCGGATGATCTCGCGGCTGAGGTAGGCGGTCGACGGCTCGACGTCGCGGATGGCTTCGGCCCGACCGCGGATCTCGACGCCCCGCACTTCCCACGGGTCGTAGCTGGCGATGTCGTCAACGACGAGTGACGCCTTTCCGGTGGCCTCGACGTTGGCGAATTTGCGGGTGCCGCCCATCGCGTAGCCGCCGATGTCGATCGTGCCGGTGGCCTCGTTGTACGTGAACGCGACGGGGCTGTTGTGCGGCATGCCCGTGGTGGGGTGCACGGTGGCGAGCCGGCCGAGCGGCTGGCTGGTGAGGTAGGCGAGTTGGGTGCGGTCGAGGGTCATGGGTGGCGCTCCTGGAGGACATCGCTGATGAGGTCGGCGACCACGTCGGCGGCGCGGTCGTTGAGATGGATGTGGTCGGTGCTGTCGCCCACGCACGCCACCACGGAGTGCGTGCCCGGTCGGCGGCCGTTGAGACCGAACGCCGAGGGGGCCTCGTCGCGCCAACTGGGGAGCCGCCGCCGGATCGCCTTCGACACCGCGCTCACGTGGCGGCACCGGGCAGGGTCGGCGCCGGCGTCGGGTAGACGTCGAGGTCCCACCACTTCGACATCGGCAGGGTCCGCGCCGTCTCGACGGCTGCCCCGTCGTCGTCGGCGAAGATCTCGATGAACACCGTCTGTCGAGGCATCGAGATGTGGATCGAACCGATCCGGCCCTCGGATCGCAGGACCTCGACCTGTGCGCCTTCCTCGCGCACTACAGCGAACACGGCTGACATGTCGGTGTCAGGGTTGAACGTTGCGACCACCATGAAGGTGTCCATCGGGTATTGCTCCTCTTCGTCGAAACTTCTGCTCGGGCAGGACTCTCACACATCAACCATTGTTGAGGTCAAGTACTAATCTCATTCTCATGCCACGTGGGAAAACTGCCTTCAACGAACTCGCCATCGGCCAGGTCGCCGACCGCGCCGGCGTCGCCGTGTCCGCATTGCACTTCTACGAGCGCAACGGGCTCATCACCAGCACCCGCAACGCCGGCAACCAACGCCGCTACGCGCGTGACACCCTTCGTCGCGTCGCGTTCATCCGCGCCTCACAACGCGTCGGCATCCCGCTCGCCGACATCCGCGACGCCCTCGAAGCGCTGCCCCAGCAGCGCACCCCGAACGCCGATGATTGGGCCGAACTCGCCGAACGGTGGCGAGCCCGCCTCGACGAAGGCATCGACCAACTCACCCGCCTCCGCGACGACCTCACCAACTGCGTCGGCTGCGGCTGCCTCTCCCTCACCACCTGCCACCTCACCAACCGCTTCGATGCCATGTCACGGGAGGGACCCGGAGCACGACGCCTCCTCCCCGGCACCCCACGCCCGGAATCGCCGGGACCCTGACCGCACCACAGCGCCGACTCCCAAGATGAAGCGAACCCCCAGGGGCACGGTTGTGCGCACCGTCGCCATCGCAGCGCGAGTGCATTTCGGCCGAGGACACGAGTCGACTTCGCCCTTACCAGAGCCGGCTTCGACCTCGTGAGCGCCGGCCGCACGCCGAGCTGTCACTCGCCGTGCCGGCCGCATCGCATGTGAACGGCGTCGCGTTACCTGTCGACGGTGAACTCGCCGTTCGTGGCGACTGACAGCCGGGTCGACCCGATCGGTTACGGGGTGTAGCGCTCGACGCGGAGCACGCAGGTGTACTCGCCGTCGTCGATGGCGGCGACCGCGGACCAGTCAGTCGACGCTCCCGATCCGACCTCGGCGACGTCGGCTTGCACCAATGCTGCGGTCTCGGACTCTTCGTCGAGGAACGACACGTAGATGCGATAGCCGGCCAACCCGTCGGTGGGGTTGGTGACCGTGCCGCTCGCGATCCGCCCGCCGTCGCCGGCCGAGCACGCGACCTCGCCGACGTCGTCGGCCGCACCGACGTAGCCGTCGATCGCTGTTCCTGGGGCGACGTCGACATCGACGATCCCCGACTCCGCCGGGGCGGTGTCATCGACCAGCGCGGCTGTCGTGGTCGAGTCGTTGGGTGCGGCCAAGTCGGTCTCGACGGGGTCGGCCACCGGAACCGTCGTATCGGCAGCGTCATCGTCGGAGCAGGCTGATGCTCCGACAACGACGACGACAGCCAAGGAGACGGCGACAATCGCCGAGCGACAGTTGTGCGAAATCACGGCGAGAGCCTACGACGTGAGGCCGCGAGAAGGGTGACACCAGCGCCGGTGACGAGCAGTCCCAACGCGACGACCAGTCCGATACCCGAACCCGTGAAGGCGAGCGGCAGGTCGGGTCCCGACGAGACCTCGATGTCGACCGACGAGGTGTCCGACACCCGGCCGCCCGTCTCGTCGGTCGCCGAGACCGTCGCCGTGTTGAGCACGTCGCCACGCTCGGCGTCAACATCGGTCGTCAGGTATGTCGCCGTGCACGTCACGGTCTGTCCCGGGTCAAGCACTCCGTCGAATGTCCCGCAGTCGATCGGCGACAGCCCGGCGAGCGGATCGATGACTCCTACGTCCCTCAGCCGAACCTGTCCCGGATTCGAGACCACGAGCGTGTAGGTGATCGTGTCTCCGACGTCGGCCGAGTCGGCCGACGCGGTCTTGGTCAGGTCGATGGACGGAACCGGCTGAGCGATGACCGAGACGAGCGCGTTGCTCAGAACCGACACGCCGTCGATCGTGCTCGAGCCCCGAGCGGTGGCGCGGTTGTCGATTCGCCGCGCAACGAGGTCCGCCACGGTGACCTGATAGGTCGCGGTGCACGACACCGACTCCGCCGGCGACAAGATCCCGTCGAAGGACCCGCAGCTGATGGGCGACAAGCCGACCATGGGGTCGGTGACGGTGACGTCACGAAGCGTCACGTTGCCGGTGTTGGTCGCCACAAATGTGAACGTCACCGTCTGACCGACCGTGTCAACCGTCGTCGGCGACGCCGACTTCACCAACCCGATCGCCGGGCCCTGCGTGACCGCAACGGTTGCACCGTCGGCGCTCGTCACCGGTGTGCCAAGTGGCGGGTTCCCGGACACGGTCGCCGTGTTGACTACCGAACCGGCGTCGAGATCGGCTTGGGTGACCGTGTAGGTCGCTGTACACGTCATCGACGCGGCTACTGCGAGGGTCGTCGTCGGGCACGTGACCGGCGACAATCCGACCAGCGGGTCCGACACCGTGACGGCGGTCAGGGTCACGTTCCCCGTGTTCGTGACCTCGAACGTGTAGGCCACTGTCGCTCCAACCGTGGCGACGGTGACCGGATCAGCGGTCTTGACGATCGAGATCTCTGGCGTCTGGACAGCCGGCACGATCTTGTCGTCGGTGTCAGGCACCGGAGGCCCGCTCGGCGGGTCACCTTCGCCGGTCGCGGTGTTCGCGACCTGCCCGGCATCGAGATCGCCTTGGGTGACCGTGTAGGTCGCGGTGCATGTCACCGACTCGGCCGGCGACAAGATCCCGTCGAACACGCCACAATCGACCGGCGACAAGTTCGGCAACGGGTCAGTCACCGTCACCCCCGTCAAGGTGACGTTCCCGGTGTTGGTCGTCACGAACGTGTAGGTCACCACCTCACCAACAGCGG
>CAYMJU010000097.1:0-33243 GCA_964390555.1 uncultured Acidimicrobiales bacterium
CACTCGCTGCAACGACATATTTACCGACGGTGCGGAGCCCGCGACCACGGCATACGCGCCGGACGGACGGGGTCGCGAGCGGATCCGGAGACGGCGAGCAGGCCGCTCGGCCGCCTTCGACTTGGCTCCTCCGCTCTGGCGCTACCGGTTCGACCCCAGTGGTCGTGGGTGTTGGCGCATGGGCCCCACGACACGGACCCGTCGCCGCGGGATCGGCACGGATGCTGCCCAGGACGTGTCCTGTGGTGGACCGACGCGGACCTGATGTGACCACGGAGCCTCTGGAGCCCGAAACGACGAAACCCCTGGAGGCGCCGAAACCGCCTCTGACCGGGGAAGATGCGTGGTGCGCCCCCTGGGATTCGAACCCAGAACCTGCGGATCAAGAGGGCCTTGACAGGAGTCCGGTGGAGTCCAGCCCTGTCCATGACGTGCGGTTCTGTCCGGGCGTTCGTCCGGTGGAGTCCAGCGGCTCCGGTTGGATGCGGTGAGTGGATTGGATGCGGGATTGGATGCCGGATGCCTGTGGTCACTCACCAGTGAGCTCGTCCAGTGCGACCTGTACGCGGTTGAGGCAGTGCTCGGCTGACCCGAGTTCACCAACTTGGTGCCCGAGCTCGTCCGGCCACGTCGCTGCGACGATGCGTGGGACGAGTGGACCGAGTGTCGATCGGCCGGGAGCGTAGCCTGCGACACGCTTGACGAGGTCCACGGTGGCCTGGTTGACATGGCCGGCGTCGGCAAGCGCCGCGAGGTCGAAGAGGTCCCTGGATGTATGGCGGTCGAGCCACGCCATCAGCTTCATGGCTCCGAAGCCGCCAGGGGTCGGCACCATCATTTCGACATTGTCTGGAAGATCGGAGTAGCGGAGCTGGACGTCGGCTGCGGCAACCGGGATGGCTTTCCACTCGGGTCGTCGCACGAGTTGCACCTTCACGATGGCGGCATCGTCTGCTACGAGGTTCCAGGACTCGACGTCGTGCCGTGAACCGAGGGTCAGCCATCTGTGATTCGGGAACTCCCGACGCAGTCGCCTCGACACGTGCTGTCGCAGTGTCTCGCTGATCGACGTCGAATCGACGAGGAGATCGATGTCTTCCGACAGGCGCAGGTCTGGCAGCCACGTGCGACACAGAGCGGTGCCTCCGATGAATGTGACATCGTCACTCGCGATCAGCTCGGCGACCGCTACGAGGACGTGACTGACGAGGTGATCGCGGACGATCTGGGAATCGGCTACGCCGAAGCGGGCAGCGAATGCTGCGATCTCGGCGTCGAGGATCATGGTGCGTTTCGTCCGACCATGGATCTCAGCCGGCCGAGTGTCTTCATGCTGCGCGTCGAGGCGGCGATCCGGTCGATGAGATCCCAGTCGATGCGGGCCGAGAGGAGACGGATCATCTCGGTACGTGCCTCGTCGGTGATGTTCCAGGCCGGTCGATCGCGGCACAGGTCGAGGGCGGTCTGTTCGACGCTGGATGCGTAGCCCGGACCGAGGTCGGTCTTCACGCGGACGGTGTCGATGGCGTCGATGTCGCGGTTGATGAACCTCACCTCGCCAAGTGCGGTTTGCCGGGGGCGTCGCTGTCTGGGGACGGCGACGTACGCCGTTGCGAGTGCTCTGGGGTAGCAGCCGTGCGCTCGGGCAGCTGATGGGCCGACGAGTGCCACACGGTCGTGGCTGTATAGGGCGGCCGCCATGCCGAGTGCGGCACCTTCGATCGTGGGCCGCCACGTTGTCGACGTGCCTCGCCGGTTCTCCGGGATCAGGGCGTAGAAGCCCTTCGTCAGCAGCAGCACCGTGCCGGCGGCGGCGAGGCGTTGAAGCTCTGTGTCGGGTCGTTCGAGTTCGAACGACCCGGTGCGAGCAACGCTCAGCGGTCGCTGCGCCAATTGTTCGACGACCTGCGCCATGACCCGATTGTACGCAGCAACGCGGTCTATACGCCGCGTTACTGCACGTGATCGGGCCGAGGGGCGTGGCACGAGCCGTTCCGACCTAGGCGCCCTTGAGGTCGAAAACCGCCTCTGACCGGGGGTTTCGTCTGGTGCGCCCCCTGGGATTCGAACCCAGAACCTGCGGATTAAGAGTCCGTTGCTCTGACCGTTGAGCTAGAGGCGCGTGGTGCGGCCGCCAAGGTTAGCGTCCGGCCTCCCCCTCGCCTCGGGGTTCTGGACGGTCGTACAGCTCGTCTCGCGCCCACCTCCGTCTCTCCGCCCTGCTGCCGCCGGCGTTGTCGCTGGCGTGCGCTGCCACTCGTCGGCGCGCAGCGCGTTCGGGACTTGCGTCGGATCGCTCGTCCAGCATCTACCCAGTCTGTCACAGCGTGAGGTGAGGTCCTTTGTCACGTCGGGCGGGAATGACCCCACCGGGCCTTCGTGGGTGGCTACCCTTGGGCCATGACCGCGCACCGCGGGCGCGAGTCAGTACACGCGTCGCTGCGCACGCTGACCGAGCCCGACTCCACCTTCGTCATCGCGTCGTTGCTGATGTCGCTCACGGTGTGGTGGGCCGGGTGGCGGGG
This sequence comes from uncultured Acidimicrobiales bacterium, assembly GCA_964390555.1. GTDB lineage: Bacteria > Actinomycetota > Acidimicrobiia > Acidimicrobiales > SHLQ01 > CAVTWS01. The sequence goes on from CAYMJU010000097.1 coordinate 2,526, forward strand.
CTCGGACTGGCCGGCGCAGCTGTTCCGCGTCGAGTTGTTCGACCAGTCCGGCTTCACCGTCTGGAATCCGTACTGGTACGCCGGTCACCACACGCCAGCCTACAGCGTACTGTTCCCGCCGATCGCCGATTTCGTGGGCATCGGCACCATCGCCATCGTCTCGACCGTGGCCAGCATCGTGCTGTTCGGCCGCCTGGCTCGCGCACACCTGGCCAGCGGGGCCACGCCGATGCTGGCCGTGTTCTGCGTCGGCATGCTCGCCAACCTGGCGATCGGCCGCTTGCCTTTCGCCTTGGGCGCGGCGTTCGCGCTAGCGGCGTTGGTCGCGCACGACCACCGCCGACCGGTGGTAGCCACGATCGCCGCGGTCCTCGCGTCGCTCAGCAGCCCCCTCGCCGGCGCGTTCCTGGCGCTGGCCGTGGCCGCTTGGGCGGGTACCGAGATGCGTGAGCGCGCCCGTCGGGCGGCGCCCATCGCGCTCGGCGCGCTGATCCCGGTGCTGTTGTTCTTCGCGGTGTTCCCACAGGGCGGGTGGTTCCCATACCGCGGTGACGAATTCCTCGGCACGCTGGCCCTCGCCGGCGCCATCTACCTACTCGCCCCTCGCGAGTGGCGCGAGATCCGCGTCGGAGCGGTGCTGGTCATGGTGTCGGCGGTTCCACTGTTCGTGATTCCGAACGCGATCGGCGGCAACCTGGTGCGTCTCGTCGCCATCCTCGGGATCCCGATCGCGGCCGCAGTGCTATGGGCACGCTGGCGCTGGCTCGTGCTGCTGGTGGTGCCGCTCACGATCTGGCAGATCGGCCCAGCGGCATCGGCCGTTCGCGCCCCCGCCGAGCCGTCGGCCGACGCCGCGTACTACGAGCCGATGGTCGACGCGCTGACCGAGATCACGGGCGGTCTGCCCATCCGCATCGAGATACCGTTCACCGCCGCGCACTGGGAAGCCGCTTACGCCGGTCCGCACCTGATGCTGGCTCGAGGCTGGGAACGACAGCTCGACCGCGAGCACAACGCCGAGCTCTACGCCGACGATCTCGGCCACGCCGCCTACCGGGGCTGGCTGCTCGACAACGCCGTCTCGTACGTGGCGCTCCCCAACGTCGAGCTCGACCCGGGAAGCGTGCGCGAAGCCGAGCTGATCCTCGAACGTCCCGATTACCTGCGTTTCGCGTGGAGCGACGCGAACTGGCGTGTGTTCGAGGTCGTCGACCCGGCGCCGCTCATGAGCCCAGCCGGCTACCTCACCCGAGTCGAGCCCGACGAGATCCAGCTGTACGTCCCCGAGGCCGGCACCTACCAGCTGCGCTTCCAGTACAGCGGTCACCTGTCAGTCAGCGAGGGCCTCGGTTGTGTGAGCGAGACCGCCGACGGCTGGACCCAGCTCGACTTGACCCGCGCCGGCTATGTGCGACTGTCGACTGGGGTGACCGGCGGCGACAGCTGCCAAACCATCGACGAGGTGGGGTGACCGACGGGCTTCGAACCCGCGACCTCCGGGACCACAACCCGGCGCTCTAACCAAACTGAGCTACGGTCACCATGCGACCGTGAGCGGCCGGCCCCCAACTATACGGCCGGGCCATCGGCGTCCCTACCCACTTTTGCCAGCCCGGATGCGCGCTCAGGGGGTCGCGGCTGTGAGACGATGAGACCACAGCCCACGGTGGAGGTTCACCATGCAGGTCCAGGTCCGACACAACCCGGCGTTCGGCATCGCCCGTCTCACGCTCGACCCCAACGAGACGGTCCGTGCCGAGTCGGGGGCCATGATGGCGATGTCGCCTAGCGTGAATGTGGCCGCCAAGGCCGAAGGCGGCGTGTTGAAGTCGCTGAAGCGCGCCGCTCTTGGCGGCGAGTCGTTCTTCATCACCAGCTACCTGGCGCCGCCCGAGGGCGGGTTCGTGGACGTCGCCGCGCGCCTTCCGGGCGATGTCACCGTTCTCGAGATCGACCCGTCGATGGCGCAGTTCGTGTCGAAGGGCTCGTGGCTCGCGTCGTCGGGCAGCGTCGAGCTCGACACCAAGTGGGGCGGGTTCAAGAACCTGTTCGGCGGCGAGGGTGGCTTCATCCTCCGGGCCAGCGGACAAGGCCGGCTGGTGCTCGCCTGCTACGGCGCTCTAGAGGCGTGGGAGCTACAGCCCGGCCAGACCGTCACCGTCGACACCGGCCACATGGTCGCCTACGACGAGACGGTGCAGATGCAGATCCGTAAGGTCACCGGCGGCCTGGTCCAGACGTTCAAGTCCGGCGAGGGCTTGGTCTTCGACTTCACCGGACCCGGCAAGGTGCTGATCCAGACCCGCAATCCCAACGAGTTCCTCGGCTGGATCACCGCCACCCTCGGCGGCGGGGCCAGCGCCCCGGGCGGCGGGGCCGGCGCCCTCGGCGGCCTCCTCGGCCGCAACTGACCTCGCTCGCACCTGGCCCAGCCCTGTCACGTGCCCGAGCGGAGCGCCTCGACCGGTTCCATCCGGGCTGCTCGCAACGCCGGGTAGGTGCCCGACAGCAGGCCGGTCAGCGCGCCGATCAGCGGCGCGGCCAGGGGAATCATCGGGTCGAGCACCGGCGTCCACTGCCGCTCGGCCGCGACGGCGACGACGACGAGGGTGCCGACACTCGCCCCCAGGATCCCGCCGACGAAGCCGAGCGAGGTGCTCTCGAGCAGGAACTGGGCGGCGATGTGGCGCCGGGCGGCGCCGATCGCCCGTCGCAACCCGATCTCGCCAGTGCGCTCGATCACCGACACCAAGGTGACGTTGGCGATGCCGATGGATCCGACGAGCAGCGACACTCCGCCGAGGATCAAGAACAACACGTCGAGGTCGCTCTGTACGTTGTCGCGCACCCGGGTCGGCTCGGGCGGGAACCGGACCCGCAAGGACCGCGGGTTGTCGGGCCGCAAGGCAGCCGGTGCCTGGTCAGCGACCTGGCGCGCCGCGCCGATGTCGGTCTCGACCACGAGAATTTCGGGCGTCGCCAACCGGTAGGCGTCGCGGGCGGTGCCCTCGGGGATGATCACCGAGCCCAACAGGTCGGGTTGGCGGCCGACGTCGGCGAGTACGCCGACGACGAGGAACACCTCGTCGCCAAGGCGGATCGCGGGTCGGCGATCGAGTGAGGCGATGCCGAGGCGTGTCGCCGCGGTAGGTCCGAGCACCGCGACCCGATCGGCCCGATGCGAGTGGCCGGAGTCGAAGATGCGGCCGAACGCCAAGGTGCCGCGAACGGCGTCGAACAGACCTGGTGACGCGGCCTTGACCGTTAACCGGAAGGCGGTCTGTTGGCTCGGGTCTGACACCGGCGAGGAGGTGACGAGCGCGGCGGCGACGTCGACCGAGCTGAGCGTACCGACCTCGGCGACGCCGTTGAGGCGGGCCAGCCGGTCGGCGGCGTCCCACGGCATCACCTGCGCGCCGGGAACGGCCGCGGCCGGGGTCGCGGTGACCGTGACCTCGGTTGCGGCCAACTCGTCGAACCGGCCGACGATCCGGTTGCCGGCCGTGTTCGACAGTCCGAGGGTGGCTACCAGGGCCGCCAGCCCGATCACGGTTCCGAGCACGGTGAGGATCATCCGGCCGGGTCGAGCGAACAGCCCGGCCACCGACTCGTCGAGCAGGTCGACGATGCCGATGCCCGACGGCTCGACCAGGTGGCGCCGGCGGCGCGACCACCCGCGCATCACGAGTCCTCGGTGAGACGACCGTCGATGATGCGCACCCGACGGCGAGCCTTGGCGGCGACGTCATGCTCGTGGGTGATCATCACGATCGTCAGTCCCGCGGCGTTGAGGTCGGCCAACAGGTCTAGGACCTTGGCGGTGGTGACCGAATCGAGGTTTCCGGTCGGTTCGTCGCACAGGAGAACGCTGGGCGCCGTCATGAGCGCGCGGGCGATGGCCACGCGCTGGCGCTCGCCTCCGGACAGCAGCGGCGGCAGATGGTCGACCCGGTGGCCGAGCCCGACCCGGTCGAGCACGGCTCGGGCCCGGTCTCGCCGTCCCGAGCGTCCGCTGCGGCGGTACACCTCGGCCAACATCACGTTCTCGATCACCGGCCGGTGCGCCAGCAGGTGAAACGACTGGAACACGAAGCCGATGCGCCGAGCCCGCAGCCCCGCTCGCTCGCGGTCCGATAGGGCACTGACGTCAATGCCGTCGAAGCGGTACGTGCCGGTGGTGGCCACGTCGAGGCATCCGATGACGTTGAGCAGTGTCGACTTCCCGGAGCCCGACGGGCCGACGATCGCCAGCCAGTCACCTTCGTTCACGTCGAGGCAAACCTCGACCAGGGCGTCGATCGGGGTAGCGCCGCCGAACCGGCGACTGATGTCGGCGAGCTCGAGGACCGGGGTAGCCGAAGCCGGCGCCGATGGGTGAACGCTCGGCGTCCGATCGGTCTCGCTCGCCTGCTGGCGCAGTCGAGAAATGCCGCTGTCAAATTGGAGGGCTCGCCTGTCGTCTCGCGTTCTAGACACCTGGGGCCGCCTCGCTCGTGGTCACGTCGGGTGCAGTGGTGGGCTCGGGCCCTCCAGGGCCGGTGCCGTCGGCGTCCGCGGTCGTGGGCCCGGCGGTCGTCGGACCAGTGCCGATCGATACCAGATCGCCGGGACTCAGATCGCCACCGAGGGGCGTCACCTCGACGTACCCGCCGGCGCTCAGACCGGTATCGACGGTGACGATCTCCGGCGGCCGGGCGCTCCGGTGCACTTCGACGACCGACGAACCGGTCGAGTCGAGGGTCACGGCGCTGATAGGAACCGCCAGGACCGCGGTGCCTGAGGACTCGGCGGCGATCGTCAATCGAACCGAGGCTCCGACGAGATTCGCCGGCGGTTCGGCCACCAAGATCTCGGCGTAGACGTGGAAGCCGTCGACGCCGTTGGTGCCCGGCGCCTCGGCCACCCGGTTCACCACTCCGACGGTGTCGATCCCGAGCCCGGACTCGTCGATGAGGACCTCGGTCCCAGGGGCGACCAGTCGCGCCTCGTCGAGGGCGAGGGACGCATCGACGAACACCACGGCGTCGGTCACGGCGACGACCGCTCCGAAGGCATCCGAGCTCCGCGCCGTCAACAGCTCCGACACCCGCACGGGCGCGGTCGCGACGAAGATGATTTCGTCGGCCGGAACCTGGACCCCGGCCCGACGCTGGTCGAGGCCCAGCTCGAGGTCGGCGAGCGACGACGGGATGTTCCGGTTGTCGACCGACTGGCGGGCCAGCGCGAGGGTGCGCTCGGCGGCGCGCAACTCGGCTTCGGCGCTCGACACCCCCGCCTGGGCGGTGGCCGAGGCCGCGCGGGTGTCGGCCACGCTGCGCTGCCCGGCGAGACGCACGGTGGTCGCGTTCGCTTGGGCGAGCATCACCTCGGCCTGGGCGGCGGCGATGACCGACGCCGGCGCCGGTTGGGCCGGCGCGATGCCGCGGGCGGCGTCGAGGGCAACCTGCTTGGCGGCCACGTCGGCCGCCGCGGCCCGGTCGTTGGCCGCCGCTTCGGCCCGGGCATCGCTCAGACGAGAGCCGGCGGTCGCGGCCGCCTGCTGGGCCACGACGACTGCTTGTTGCCCGCTGAGCGCCGCGGAGTCTCGAGTCGATAGGGCTGCGGCCACCGCGGAGTCGGCGGCCGAAACCTGGGCGGGAGTCGATGCCGGGTCCGAAACGACCGCCTCTCTCGTGGCGACCGCGTTGTCCAGCGCACGCAGCGCCTCGGCGTTGGCCGCAGCGGCGCCGGCCTGGGCGGCGGCGAGCGCGGCCGGCGCATTCGCCACCTGGGCCTCGGCTTCGGCGACGTTCCTGGCGCCCGCGGCGGCGACCGACGACGCCGACGCACGGGCGGCTTCGAGCGTCGCCAGCGCGGCGGCGATATCGCTCGGGCTGCCGGCCCCGGCTGGCGTCGTGCCCCGGGCCTGGTCGAGGGCGACCTGTCTCGCCGCGACCTCGGCCGCCGCGGCCTGATCGGTGGCGACCGCCGCCGCTTCCGCCGCCCGGATCATCTCGGGTCCCGTCGTCGCAGCCACCCGCGCCGCATCGAGAGTGGCGTGAGCCATCGACAGGTCGCGCTCGGCGGTCACCACCGTGCCTTGGGCGTTGAGCACATCGAGGCGAGCGTTGGCCAGAAGCTGCTCGGCGAGCCGGATGCCCGCCAGCTGCTCGGGCGTAGCGTTCATCGCCGCCCACCCCGCGGCCGCGTACCAAGCCGACACCGCGACCTCGGTGTCTCGGTCGTAGGTGCCGTCGATGGGCCCCGGTGCGAAGCCGAGCCGGTCGAGTCCCTCCTCGAGCTGGAGAACGTCGTCTCCTTCGAGCCCGGGGCCGAGGTCGCGAAAGACCGGCAGATCGCCCTGGAGCAAGAACACCGGCCGGCCCGATGCCGTCAGCACGACGTCGCCTTCGACGAGCTCCTGCCCGAGCGCCGGTACCGAGTCGACGACACCGGCACGCACCTTCAGCGCGCTCGGAGCCACATGGAGCTGCTGAGGTGACCCGAAGCGCGCCGTGCCACGCGTGACGATGTCGGTCGACAACACCCGGGATTCGACCGGCACGAGGATCGGCGACGCCACCGGCGGTTCGGTCCGCGCCGCGGCATCGGCGGGCGACGTGATGCGGCGGGCGGCGATCCAGCCGGCCGACGACGACACGACCACCGATCCGACGATGACGAGGGCGAGGGTTCGACGACGCATCGGACACTCCTTTCGAGTGAGGTTCGATCTCCAGCTTGGGATCGCGACCTGAACCGCGCCTGAATGCACCGGTGTTCGAATTCAGCGTCTGGTCAGCGTCGATGCAGTGCAGTCGTCGTGTCCCACGACTCTGTAGGAGGAGCCATGTACACACGCCTTTCGATCATCCGACGCTCGGTCGCCGCCGCCGGCATCGCCGGCCTGGCGCTGACGGCCTGCGGCGGTAGCAACGGTTCGAGCGACAGCCCGTCGGCCACGGCTGACACGACTGCCGTCGGTCACGAGGAGTTCGGGCTGACGACCGAGCAGCTGGCAAGCCGCATCGAGCAGGTCGAAACAGCGATCGCGCCCTGCATGCGCAACGCCGGCTTCGACTACGTACCGGTCGACTTCCAGACCGTCTATGACGCCATGTCCACCAGCGGCTCGCTGCGCGGCGTGACCGACGAGGACTACCTCGCCCAGTACGGGTTCGGCATCACGACCACGTTCGGTCAACCCGATCAGACCACGGTGAATGGACGAGGCGAGCAGAACGTTGCCATCCGCGACGCGCTGGCCGCCGGCGACCAGGTGGCGTATGACCGGGCGTTGTTCGGTGCCGACTCGACGGTGTCGCTGGCCCGGGCCCTCGAGGACGAGGACTTCTCCGGCACCGGCGGTTGCGTGCGCCAGGCCGCCGAGCAGTTCTTCTCGCCCGACGAGGTCAACGGATCGTACGAGAACCCGGTCGACCAGCTCATCCTCTCGGATCCCCGCTTGATCGCCGCCAACGAGGACTGGTCGGCGTGCGCAGCTGAGGACGGCTACGACTATCCGTCGATCGACGAGCTCGAGAGCGACCTGGCCGACCAGCTCGCCGCGATCGTCGGTTCGACGACCGATCCCGCCACCCTCGCGCCCGGCGCGGCGACGGCGCTGGCCGATCTCCAGGGATTCGAGCGAGCCGTCGCCCAGATCGCCGAAGCCTGCGCCGAGGAGACCACCAACCCGGTCGAGGAGACGATCGAGGAAGAACTGTTCGGCAACACCCAGAGCTGACGCCGCCGCCCCCTCGATCACGCCGATTCGCCTGGCCCCATCGACAAGTACGATCGCACCAGTTCAGAGCGATGCACCGAATACGAGGGGCGATGTCCAAAGCGATCATCCTGACCGTCGACGACGACGCCGCGGTGTCACAAGCGATCACTCGCGACGTCCGGTCGCGCTACGGCGACCGGTACCGCATCGCCCGCTCGACGTCGGGGCCGGAGGCGCTCGCCTCGCTGGAGGAGTTCGCCAAGCGCGACCAGGTGGTCGCCCTCATCGTGTCCGACTTTCGGATGCCCGAGATGACCGGCATCGAACTGTTGGGACAGTCCAAGAAGCTTGCTCCGACGGCGAAGCGGGTGCTGCTCACCGCCTACGCCGACACCGACGCGGCGATCCAGGCCATCAACGAGATCAGCCTCGACCACTATCTGATGAAGCCGTGGGCACCGCCGGAGGAGCGGCTGTTCCCGGTGCTCGACGACCTGCTCGACGAGTGGGATCGGTCCAACAGCTCGCGCTTCGACGGCGTGCGTGTGGTTGGCGGCCGCTGGTCCGAGCGGGCCTATGACACCCGAATGTTCCTCGCCCGCAACCACGTTCACTATCAATGGCTCGAACTCGAACGAGATCCCGAGGCGCAACGGCTGCGCACCTTGTTCGACGTGAGCGACGATCAGCTCCCTCTCGTCCTCTTGGCCGACTCGACCGTGCTCCGCGCCGCCGGAGCCCGCGAGCTCGCCGATGCGCTCGGCTTGCGAACGTCGGCCGAGTCGCTGCTGTACGACCTCGTCGTCGTCGGAGCGGGACCGGCGGGGCTCGCGGCTGCTGTCTATGGGGCCTCGGAAGGTCTGCGCACGGCAGTCATCGAGCGCGATGCTCCCGGTGGCCAGGCCGCGCAGAGCGCCCGGATCGAGAACTACCTCGGCTTCCCCAACGGGTTGAGCGGCGAGGATCTGTCGCACCGGGCAACTACCCAAGCGCGGCGCCTCGGCGCGGAGATGGTGTTGACCAGCAGCGTCGAAGCGCTCGAGCAGCGCGGGTCGATCCATGCTGTGCGCTTCGCCGACGGCACCGAGGTCGAGGCGCGGGCGGTCATCATCGCTACGGGCGTCTCCTACGTGCGGCTCGAAGCGGAGGGTCTCGGCGAGTTCACCGGTCGAGGGGTGTTCTACGGGGCTGCGGCTAACGACGCCGGATCCGTCGAGGGCGACGACGTCTACATCGTCGGCGCCGCGAACTCGGCGGGACAGGCCGCGCTTCACCTCGCTCGGGTCGTTCGCAAGGTCGTGATGCTGGTGCGCAGCGACTCGCTCGAGAAGTCGATGTCGCACTACCTCGTCGAACGGGTCCGCGCGACCGCCAACATCGAGGTTCGGCTGCAGAGCACGATTGTGCGAGGCGGTGGAGCCGATCACCTCGAATGGCTCACCGTGGCCGGTCCGGGCGGTGAGGAGGAGGTGAAGGCGAGCTGGGTGTACTCGTTCATCGGGGCCCTACCGCGAACCGACTGGGTGGGCGATGCCATCGCTCGCGACCGTCGGGGATTCATCCTCACCGGTACCGACGTCGTCGCGCTGGGTGACGCCTCCCATTGGCCGCTCGGTCGAGCGCCGCTGCAACTCGAGACGAGCCGTCCCGGCGTGTTCGCCGCGGGCGACGTGCGACTGGCTTCGATGAAACGGGTGGCTTCGGCGGTAGGGGAGGGCTCGAGCGCCGTCAGCAATGTCCACGCCTACCTGGAGACGATGTGACGCTCGAGGACGATCTGCGCAGTGCGACGCTCACGAGCGGGCTGAGCGACGACCAACTCGTCGAGTTCATGGCGGCGGGGCACGAGGCCACGTTCGAGCCCGGCGATGAACTGTTCCAGGAAGGCCGCCCCGCCGACGAGATGTGGGTCCTGCTCGACGGCACGATCGAGATTTCCCGACGAAGCCACGGGCAACAGCTCGCGGTCGCGACGATGAGGGAGCGGGGCCAGTGGGCCGGCGGCTTCACGGCATGGGCCGCGACGGGTGCCGACGCCGGGTATCGGGCCTCGGGCCGGGCGCTCACTACGGGGCGTGCATTCGTGATTCCGTCCGCCGAACTGGGACGACTGGTCAGCGACTGGCTGCCGTTCGGTAAGCACCTGATCATGGGTGTCTACGGCACGGTCCGGAGCATCGACGCCACGGCTCGCGAGCAGGAGAAGCTCGTGGCGCTGGGCGCACATGCGGCGCGGTTGGCCCACGAGTTGAACAATCCCGCGGCGGCGTCGCTGCGAGCTGTCGAGGGTCTGCGCGAGGCATGCTCGGAGATGATGGTGTCCCTCGGCAGCTTTGCCGAACACGCCGTTGTCGCCGATCCCGGGGCAGCCGAGCTCTACCTCGCCCTCGACCGACTCCGGCTCGAACTCCACGAGCGGAAACTCGTGAACGAGACGACGGTCGTACGGATGGACCGAGAGGAGATGATCGGCAACTGGCTCGACGTTCGCGGAGTACAGCAGGCGTGGGACGTCGCCGATGTGCTGGCGTCCACCGGGGCCGACATCGGGTGGCTGGATCGTCTGGGGGCGCTCGTCGAAGCGCAGCAGCTGGGGCCAGCCGTGCGTTGGGTGAGCGCGACACTGAACGCCGGTCAGCTGCTGGATCAACTAGCCGATACCACGAGTCGCATCGCCAACCTCGTCGATGCCGCCAAGTCCTACTCGCAGATGGACCGCGCCCCGGTGCAGGACATCGACGTCCACAGCGGGATAGAGAGCACGTTGACGATGTTCGCCTCGAGTCTGTCCGGCATCGCGATCGAGCGCTCGTACGCGACCGACCTCCCCAGCATCGAGGCGTTCGCCTCCGAGCTGAACCAGGTCTGGACGAACCTCGTCTCGAATTCCGTCGATGCGATGGATGGCCGTGGCACGTTGCGCCTCGCGACTCGCCTCGACGGTGATCACGTCGTGGTCGAGGTCACCGATAGCGGTCACGGGATCCCTGCGGACCTGCTGGCGCGGGTGTTCGAACCGTTCTTCACCACCAAACCGCCGACCACGGGAACCGGGTTGGGCCTCGACATCACGCGGCGCATCGTCACCGAACGACACGGGGGATCGATCGACTTCGTCTCGCGGCCCGGCGAGACGACCGCGAGGGTTCGACTCCCCATCCGGCGCTGACGTGGCATCACTTCGATACCTCGTCACTGAGGTCACGGCCGATGACGCGTGGCTCCGTGACGGTGGTGCCCCCGACAGGATTCGAACCTGCGACCAAGTCATTAGAAGTGACTCGCTCTATCCCCTGAGCTACGGAGGCGACTCAAGGGTACCGGCGGCGCCGGTGAGCCCCGGGCCGGTCAACCGGTCGGCGCCGAGCACCGACCACACCCGCTCGACGCCCCGGTCGCTCACGTCGAACACGGTGACGAGGCGAGCGACGCCCCCGGAGGATCCCACGATGGCCGGCGAACCGTTGGCCCACGAGAGCGAGATGTCGAGCTCGCGTTCCATCAACCGGCGGGTGAGCGTGGTCAACAGGCGCGACACCCGGTGCGGTCCGACCACCGGGCGCCGTGCCGCCCGGTGCTGCCGGCCGCCGTCGGAGACCAGCACCACGTCGGGCGATAGGTGAGACAACACCAGCGTGGGGTCGCCGCTGGCGAGGGCGAGCAGGCACGCCTCGACCCGTTCCCGAGCCGGCGCGCCGGTCAGTCGGGCCCGGCCGGCGCGGTGCGCGGCGACACGATCGCGGGCCCGCTTGGCGATCTGGCGGCAGGCGGCGGGGGAGCGATCGACCATGGCGCCGATCTCGGGGAACGAGAATCCGAACACGTCGTGCAACAGGAGGACCGCCCGGTCGACCGGATCGAGCGACTCGAGCATGGCGAGAAAGCCCATCGTCACCGACTCGGCCAGCACCGCGTCGTCGGCTGGATCGGGTGCCGCCTCGGCGAGCGCCGCTACTGGGTCCGGTAGCCAGGGGCCGACGTGATCGGTTCGCCGACGCTGCAATTGCCGCAGCCGGTCGATCGACAGGCGGGTGACCGCTGTGGTCAGCCACGCCGCCGGATTGTCGACCCCGTGATTGCGGTGCCAGCGGAGCCATGCCTCCTGAACGATGTCTTCGGCGTCGGGCCACGATCCGAGCATGCGATAGGCGACGCCGAGCAGGCGTGCGCGTTCGGCCTCGAACGCGTCGATGTCGTGGTTGTCAGGCACCGTCGCGTTCCGCCTTGGCCGCGAGCTCCGCGGCGCGCACGCCGGCCGCCTGGCCGCTCGCCAGCGCGGCATCGGCCAGGAGGCCGGTCGACCCGACCCAGTCCCCGGCGACGAGGACACCGGGGCGGGCCGCCGACTCGACTGGCGCTCGGCCGGCGAGCCCACCGAGCGCGGCGGTGGGGGCCGCGGTCATGGCCTGGAGGGCGTGGCGGTACCGCACCAACATGGCCTGTCGCCGCCAGTCGGGGACAACGCGGGCGAGCGCCGACTCCAGGAGGAGTCGGGTGGTGTCGGCGTCGGGGAGCGGATCGCTAGCACGGTGGTAGCGAACGAGCGAGACCAGCGCCGACCCGGCTGGCGCGAGCGCCGCGACCGGCGCGTGCACCGACAGGTAGATGGGCTCGTCGATGCCGAGTGCGAACGTGTCGCTGCCCGGCCAGGGACCGGCGAGGCCGACGTCGAGGGCGGCGACCAGCGACGGTCGGGCGTCGGTCGCGATCAGGCTTAGGGCGGTGTCTCGTCGACCGGTGATCTCGTCGGCGATTCGAGGACCGCCAACGGCCACGATGCCCGAGGCCGCATCGACCGAGGTGCCGTCGTCGAGATGAACGACGATTCCCGGTCCGCCCTGCTCGATCGCCCGGACCTTGACGCCAGTGCGGAACGTCACCCGACGGTCGGCCGCGACCGCCTGCAGGGCATCGACGATGGTCTGCCAGCCGCCGTCTACATAGCGGACGCCTCGGGCCGCGCGTTGGAGCTGGATCACAGCGGCGTCGGCGGACAGATGGTCGGGGTCATCGACGTAGGTGGCGAGCCGAACCAGTGCGTGGGCGACCCGCCGGGCCCGAGCATCGGTCACCCGCGACTCGAGGAACTCGGTCACCGATGTCGATGCGAGGTCCGCCGGGTGGAGCCGACCGAGGCCGCCCATCAACCGACCGAACGCCAAGCGACCCCGCGCGCCGAACACCGTGGTCGTCAAGACGGACGTGGGTGTGACGGGCAACCGGTGCATCGCCCCTCCGAGCACCGCGGCGCCGGCGACCGACGGAGACGCGCCCGCAGGATCGATGCCGATCGAACGCAGTATCGAGATCGCCTCGCCGCCGAGATACAGGGCGTGCGGTCCCTCGTTCAGGAGGAACCCGCCGTCGCTCTCGGTGCGAGCCCGGCCGCCGATCGCCGATCGGGCATCCAGAACGGTCACCCGTGCCCCGGCACCCGCTGCGGAGACCGCCGCGGCGAGCCCGGAAAGCCCGGCGCCGATCACCGCGACGTCGGCATCTGGTGCTGCCATGTTGGGTGCTCCCTGGTCGAACGGCTGTTGCCTGTTCGACGACGTAGAGGGCCGAAGTGTGACAGCTTCTCGCGTACCATCCGCCCGTGAACCTCTACGACGAGTTGATGGCGCCGTTCCTGGCCGACCCGGCGGCCGTCGCGATCATCGACGTCGAGAGCGGCGAGCGCTTCTCCGGGACCGATCTCGATCGGCTCACCGCGGCGGCCCGGGGCGCGCTGACCGTGGCGGGTGTTGGGATCGGCGACCGGGTTTTGGTTCAGGTCGAGAAGTCGATCGCCAATCTGGTGCTGTACCTCGCCTGCCTGCGTCACGGCGCGGTTTACGTGCCGCTCAACACGGCGTACACGGCAGGCGAGCTCGATTACTTCGTGGCCGATGCCGAACCGGCGCTCGTCGTGCTCGACCCCAGCGGTTCCCGCGACTCGGCCACCGCGCTCACCCTCGATGCCGACGGGCGCGGCACGTGGGCTGATTCCTTGGCGGCGGCGAGCCCGGTCGGAGGCACGGTCGAGCGTTTGGCTGACGATCTGGCATCGATCTGCTACACGTCGGGTACGACCGGGCGCAGCAAGGGCGCCATGCTCACCCACGCCAACCTGTGGTCCAACGCCATCACGCTGGTGCACCTGTGGCGGTTCACGTCTGACGACGTGCTGGCTCATTCGTTGCCGACCTACCACGTGCACGGCCTGTTCGTGGCCCTGCACACGGCGTGGCTGGCCGGCGCGACGGTGCGGCTTCACCGTCGATTCGACGTCGATTCGCTGCTCGCCGACCTGCCGAGCTCGACGGTGTACATGGGCGTGCCGACCAACTACACGCGTCTTCTCGCCGGTGACCGCCTTGACCGGTCGACCGGCGAGAACATGCGGCTGTTCGTGTCCGGGTCGGCTCCCCTTCTAGCCGCGACGCACGACGAGTTCGAGCGCCGCACCGGGCACCGCATCCTCGAGCGCTACGGCATGACCGAGACCGGCATGATCACCTCGAACCCCTACGACCCCGAGGGCCGGGTTGCCGGCACGGTGGGTTACGTGCTCCCGGGGGTCGACGTGCGCACCAACACCGACGGCGTGCTCGAAGTGCGGGGAGCGAACGTGTCGCCCGGCTACTGGCGCCGGCCCGACCGGCTCGCCGACGACGTGACCGTCGACGGCTGGTTCGTCACCGGCGACCTGGCTGACATCGAGCCCGAAGGCCGGGTCACGCTGGTCGGCCGGGCCAAGGATCTGATCATCTCGGGCGGCCTCAACGTGTATCCGAAGGAGGTCGAGGACCTCATCGAGGACATCGAAGGGGTGATCGAATCGGCGGTGATCGGAGTTCCCCACCCCGACTTCGGTGAGGCGGTGGTCGCGGTGGTAGTCGCCGACCCGTCGACCGTCACCGCCGACGCGGTGAAACAGCACCTAGCCGGCCGGCTCGCCCGCTTCAAGCAACCCAAGGCCGTCGTCCTGGTCGACCAGCTTCCCCGCAACGCCATGGGCAAGGTGCAGAAGAACGCGCTCCGCGACCGCTATCGCGATCTCGGCGCGATTCTGGTTGCCCAGCAACCGCAAGCGCGTCAGGAACGGGATGGGGTGAACCGCAGCGACGCCGGGTAGGGGTAGAAGTCGGGCGTGTCGCCCAAGGCGTGGCGGCGCTGTAGGTCCGTCCAGAACTCCACGCTGAACAGGTCGCCGTGCGCGTCGAGAAACGCCTGCTGAAGCGGCGCGTCGAATCGCATGAACGTGCGGAACTGCTCGGGGAAGACGTCGTCGGGGCCGACCCCGTACCAGGGGTCGTTCGACATCTCGTCGTCGGGGTGATCCGACTCGGGGATCACCCGGAACCGGCACGACTGGAGCAGGCAGATCTCGTCGTAGTCGTAGAACACCACGTCGCCGTGGCGGGTCACGCCGAAATTTTTGGTGAACAGATCGCCGGGGAAGATGTTTGCCACCGCCAGGTCCTTGACGGCCCGGCCGTAGTCGAGCACCGCGGCCCGGGCCCTCTCGACGCCCATGGCCTTGAGATACAGGTTCAGCGGATACAAGCGCCGCTCGGTGTAGAGGTGGCCGATGATGACCTCGTCGTCGTTGATCTCCACGGATCCCGCGCATTGCTCGCGCAACATGTCGAGCAGGTCGGGGCTGAAGCGGTCACGGCTGAACGCCAGGTTCTCGAACTCCTGGGCGTCGATCATGCGGCCGACGCGATCGTGGGCGAACACCAATCGGTACTTGTCCATCACCTGGTCGCGGGTGCAGCGTTTGGGCGGGTCGAACCGGTCCTTGATGATCTTGAAGACCACGTCGTAGGACGCGAGGGTGAACACCGCCATCACCATGCCGCGAGTTCCGGGGGCGATCTCGAAGGCGCCGGTCGAATTCTCGAGGTGCCGGTAGAGCGCCCGGTACAGCGACGTCTTGCCGTGTTGGTTGTACCCCATCGACACATACAGCTCGTGGATCGCCTTCATGGGCAGGAGCGACTTCACGAACCCCACCAGCTCGGCGGGGTCGTCCCATTCGACGTGGAAGTACGAGCGGGTGAACCCGAACAGCCGCGATGCGTGGGCCTCGGTCACGAGCACCGTATCGACGGCAATCCCATCGTCGGGGTGCACGAGCGGGATGACCAGTGGCGTGATCCGGTTGAGGTGCCGCATGCGCCCGACCAGGTAGGCGCCCTTGTTGCGGAAGAACACGATGCGCAACACATCGACAGCCGTGATGTCGATGGTCTCCCACACGTCGAGCAGGAACCCTTCGACGGCCGCGGCCACCCGGCCGGCGTCGCCGTCGACGTCGCGCCACGCGACCCCGAACCCGGCCGACGCATCGTCGATGACCTCGCCGATCCAGTCCCGTACCGGTCGTCCCGCGGGTGTATAGGTGCGGAAGAGCTGGCGGGCGCTCTCCCCCCGAGGCAACGAGCTGGGTCCGAACCAGCGGAACTCGAGCGTGGCGTCGACGCCGACGGTCGTGAACACCCGGCGGGTCACCGAGTTGAAAAACGTCTCGGCCAGCTCGCCGTCGCTACGGCCGTCGATCAGCTCCGCGTAGAGGCGGCGAGCCCCGTGCCACACCGACTTCGGGTCGGGGTGTTCACCGATCTCGCCCCGGCACCTCTGCACGGTGAGATCGACGTGGTCTCGATGTAGCGCGAGCCGGGCCCGGGCATCGGCGTTCTGCAGCGCCCACTCGCGCCGCTCGAAGTGGATCTTGGCCCGGCGGGTCAGCGATTGGAAGTTCCCGTGGAAGTCACAGAACCCCGAGTAGATCGTCTCGGCGAGGGCGTCGGCCAAGTCCACCGTGGGCCGACCGGCTAGTGGAACTGGTCTTCCTCGGTGGAGCCGACGAGAGCGAGCGTCGAGGCCTGGCCGCCGGAGATCACGGTGGCGACGTCGTCGAAGTAGCCGGCGCCGACCTCGCGCTGGTGGCGAGTCGCGGTGTAACCGTCGTCTTCGAGGGAGAACTCGCGCTGCTGGAGCTCGACGTACGCCGTCATGTCCGACTCCTGGTAGCCGCGGGCCAACTCGAACGCCGACAGGTTCAGCGCGTGCCACCCGGCCAACGTGATGAACTGGAACCGGTAGCCCATCGCGCCCAGTTCCTTCTGGAACGTGGCGATGGTGGCGTCGTCGAGCTTGGCCTTCCAGTTGAACGACGGCGAGCAGTTGTAGGCGAGCATCTTGCCCGGGTGCACGGCGTGCACCGCAGCGGCGAATTCGCGGGCCTCGTCGAGGTCGGGCGTGCCGGTCTCGCACCAGATCAGGTCGCAGTACGGCGCGTACGCGATCGCCCGCTTGATCGGCGAGGCGAGGATCGGCTGGGTGTGGAAGAAGCCTTCGGTCGTGCGCTCACCGGTGAGGAACTCACGGTCGCGATCATCGACGTCGGTCGTGATGAGGGTCGCGCCGAGGGCGTCGGTCCGAGCGATCAGCACCGCGGGCACACCGAGGACGTCAGCCGCCAGGCGGGCGGCGGTGAGGGTGCGGATGTGCTGCTGGGTCGGGACGAGGACCTTGCCGCCCATGTGGCCGCACTTCTTCTCCGACGCCAGTTGGTCCTCGAAGTGCACACCGGCGGCGCCAGCCTCGATCATCGCCTTCATCAGCTCGAACGCGTTGAGCGCGCCGCCGAAGCCGGCTTCCGCGTCGGCCACGATCGGGGCGAACCAGTCACGAACGCGCTCGCCGTTACCTTCGGACCACTCGATCTGGTCGGCCCGGCGCAAGGCGTTGTTGAGGCGCTTGACGACGTCGGGCACCGAGTTGACCGGGTACAGGCTCTGGTCGGGATAGACCTGGCCCGCCACATTGGCGTCGCCGGCGACCTGCCAACCCGACAGGTACAGCGCGGGGAGCCCGGCCTTGACGTACTGAACCGCCTGGCCACCGGTCATGGCGCCGAGCGCGTGGACGTAGTCCATGTCCTGAAGGCGCGACCACAAGGTGTCCGCGCCGTTGCGCGCCAACGTGCACTCCGGCAGCAACGAGCCGCGCAGGCGCACCACGTCGGCCGCGGTGTAGTCGCGCTGAACACCGGCCCACCGGCGGTTGGTGGCCCAATCGAACTCCAGCTCGTCGACTTGCTGTTGGAAGCTCTTGCGCATCTCTCGCTCTTTCCAGGTTTGTGTTCTGCGTTATCTCTGGTTCGCCTTCGGGCGGCCTGGCGGCCGCGCCGTTCGGCGCGTTATCTCTGGTTCGCCTTCGGGCGGCCTGGCGGCCGCGCCGTTCGGCGAACGGTCAAAGCAGCTCGTAGGCGGGGATTGTGAGGAAGGTCGGGAAGTCGTCGCTCAGGGTGACCTGTTCGAAAACCTTTCGGGCGTCGGGCACGTGCGGCGCCCGGTCGGGCTCGTTGGATTCGATGGCCCGGCACTCGTCGTCGATGATCCGGCGGACGAGATCGGCGGTGACGGTCCGGCCCGTGTCGGCGCACACCACGCCATGGCGGATCCATTGCCAGAGCTGGGCTCGGGAGATCTCGGCGGTCGCCGCGTCCTCCATGAGGTTGTCGATGGCGGCGGCGCCGGTGCCGGCCAGCCACGACGCCAGGTAGCGCAGCCCGACCGAAACGTTGACCCGCACTCCCGTCTCGGTCACCTGGCCGCCGGCGGCAGCGACGGCGAGCAGGTCGTCGGCCGCCGTCGCCACCTCGGGCCGGAGCCGTGACACCTGGTTGGGGCGGTCGCCCAGCACGGCGTCGAACTCGGCCCGGGCGACCGGCACCAAGTCAGGATGGGCGACCCACGTGCCGTCGAAGCCGTCGCCGGACTCGCGTTTCTTGTCCGCCGCGACCTTCGCGAGCGCCTGGGCCGTGGCCTCGGGGTCGCGACGGTTGGGGATGAACGCCGACATGCCGCCGATGGCGTGGGCACCGCGCCGATGGCAGGTGGCGACCAGGTGCTCGGTGTACGCCCGCATGAACGGGACGGTCATCGTGACGTCGGCCCGGTCAGGGAGGGCGAACTCGGGGTGCCGGGCGAACTTCTTCGCCACCGAGAAGATGTAGTCCCAGCGCCCGGCGTTCAGGCCGGCGCTGTGCTCGCGCAACTCGTAGAGGATTTCGTCCATCTCGAACGCGGCAAGGATCGTTTCGATGAGGACGGTGGCCTTGATCGAGCCCCGGTCGATGCCTAGCTCGTCCTGGGTGAAGCAGAACACGTCGTTCCACAGCCGGGCTTCGAGGTGGCTCTCGAGCTTGGGGAGGTAGAAGTACGGCCCGGTGCCCTCAGCCAGGGCGTGGCGGGCGTTGTGGAACGCGACCAGTCCGAAGTCGACGAGGCTCGCGGCGGCCGGCTGGCCGTCGATGCGGATGTGCTTCTCGTCGAGGTGCCAGCCGCGGGGCCGGATCATCATCGTCGCGACCTGGTCGCCGAGGGCGTAGGTCTTCTCCGTCGTATCGAGGCGCAGAGTGCCGCGGTAGGCGTCGCGCACGTTCATCTGGCCCTGCACGACGTTGGCCCAGGTAGGGGAGTTGGCGTCCTCGAAGTCGGTCATGAAGACCTTGGCCCCCGAGTTGAGGGCGTTGATCATCATCTTTCGCTCGACCGGGCCGGTGATCTCGACACGCCGGTCCACCAGCGCAGCCGGGACCGGCGCCACCGCCCAATCCCCGGCGCGCACGTGGGCGGTCTCGGCGAGGAAGTCAGGCCGCTCGCCGGCATCGATGCGGATCTGGCGCTCGCCTCGGGCGCGCAGCAATTGATCACGGCGCCGGCGGAACCGGCGCTCGAGGTCGGCAACGAAGTTGAGGGCGTCGGGGGTGAGCACCTCGCCGACGAGGGGGTGGTGGTCGAACTCGATTCCGGTCAGTCGCATGGCCATCGCTCGCTCCGCAGGTCCGGCACGGAGCTACCTGGTGGTAGCTTTCTCAACGCCTAGTTTCGACAACATCTGGCCGTTGTGCACGCTATTGGGGACGCAATTTCTGCCGCGACTAGGCGAAAGTCGAAAGAACCGGAGAAATTTCGTCGAGGGTGGTGCCGGGCGATAGGCTAGAAGCGTGAGCCCTGCACGCGTGAACCAACCAGCCGTTGGAAACGAGCCTCGACACGACGAGCTCGACCGAATGGTGCTCGGGCGCCGCGTGAGGGCGCTGCGACGCCAGGCCGGGCTGACCCTCGCCGACCTCGGCTCTCGGGTCGGCAAGCCGGCGCCGTACCTCAGCCAGCTCGAGACCGGCAAGATCGAGCCCAAGGTGTCGCTCCTCAACGACTTGGCCCGCGAGTTCGGCGTCACGCCCGGCGCGCTCGTCGACCCCGAGCCGCTCGATGAGCGGAGCCGCCTCGAGATCGAATTCGAGCGCATCCAACGATCGCCCGGCTACCGGTCCCTCGGCCTGGCCCCGTTGAAGGTGTCGAAGCTGCCCGACGACGTGCTCGCTCACCTGGTGGCGTTGTCCGTGGCGACACCTGCGGCAGTTCACGGCGAATCGATACGCGCCCAGCGGGCCGGCGATCGGGCCCGGATGGCCAACGTGGAGCTGCGCGACGAGATGCGGGCTCGCAACAACTACTTCACCGAGATCGAGGCCGTCGCCCGTCGGGTGCTGGTGGCCGCTGGTTACCCGGGTCATGGACCGGTGTCAGAACGCCTGCTCCACGACATGGTGCGCCACTTCGGGTACCGGGTCGAACGAGTCCACAGCATGCCTCGCTCGGCCCGGTCGGTAACCGATCAGCGCGACAAGGTCATCTACATCCCGGCGCGCGACGACCTGCGGGTTCGTCAGGCCCGGTCGGTGATGCTCCAGACGCTCGGGCACTTCGCTCTCGATCACCAGACGACGGTTGACTTCGGCGACTACCTCCGCCAGCGCATCGAATCGAACTACTTCGCCGCCGCCGTGCTCATCCCCGAGGATCCCGCTGTCGAGCAGCTCCGGGTCGCCAAGGCGCAAGGCGACGTCTCGATCGAGGACCTGAAGGAGACCTTCTACGTCAGCTACGAGATGGCGGCGCACCGGCTGACCAACCTCGCCACCGTCCGTCTCGACATCCCGGTCCACTTTCTTCGCACGGACCCCGAGGGCGTCATCACCAAGGCCTACGAGAACGACGGAGTCGCGTTTCCCGCGGCTTCGGACGGCTCGCTCGAGGGCGAGCGGATCAGCCGCCTATGGGGTGCGCGCCAGGCATGGAACTCGACGGACTTCTTGTTGCACTACCAGTACACGCTGACCGACGCGGCAGAGTTCTGGTGCGTGTCCTACATCGAGACGGTGACCGGTCAGCCTCACGCCATCACGATGGGGTCGACAGCCGACCAGGCCCGTCACTTCCGGGGCAGTGAGACCATCCGGCGGGTCGATGCCCGGGCGTCGGTGACGCGACCCGACCCCGAGCTCATCGCCCGGTGGGAGGGGGCGGCGTGGCCGTCAGCGGCCGAGCGCAGCTACGTGTTGACCGCGTTGCCGGCAGGCGACCGAGCGTTCTCGCCATTTCCCGGCGTCGACCTGATCGACGTGTACCGGTTCCTCGACCGCCAAAGCGGCCGCGCCTGACCGGGGACGGCGCGTCAGGTGGCCACGCCGACCTGGATGGCGACCTCGACGCTGTCGGACCCGTCGCTCGCCGGGCCGACGGAGATGTTGACGATGTCTCCGCTGCCATCCTCCTCGCTGGAGTAGGCCGCGAAATAGCCCCCGTCAGCGTTGGTCTGGATGATCTGGTTCAAGCCCCTGTCCGAGAGCTCCGACTCGTAGAAGTCGGCAACGTCATCGACGCTCAAGCTGGTACGGAACGAGACGAAGTAGGCCAACGTGTCGCCGCCATCGACGGTGCTCTCGCTGATCACCTCCGCGTCGTCAGGAAGCGGTGCCAGGTCCTCCGGCGCGTCAGTCGATGAGCCATCACCGCCATCGGAGTCACCATCGTCTGATGAGTCGCCGCTGTCATCGGAGGCTTCCGAATCGACATCATCGGATTCGTCGCCGCCGTCATCGCTCGACTCGGATTCTGACTCGGACTCGGATTCTGACTCGGTCGAATCGTCGTCATCCCCGCCGCATCCGGCGAGACCGGTCGCCAAGCAGGCGAAACCGCCGATCGCGAGAATCAGCAGACGAAGGCGACGGGGCAATGCGATGTCGGGCATGTCAACCTCCGGGTTGCGGTCAAGGTCATGGCCGGTGGCCTTCTTAGCATCAATTCGACGGTCGGCGACAGCTGATTCGTGCCGCGGGTCGCGCTGCGGTCAGACCCGGATGGCGTGGGTGGCTTGCCACTCGTCGAGCCACGTCGCGAAAGCGGCCTCGGGCACCGGGCGGGAGTAGAGGTACCCCTGGCCGTAGCCGCACTCGAGTCGCGCCAAGTCCTGGGCGGTCTCGTCGTCCTCGATCCCTTCGGCCACGATCTTGCAGTCGAACGACCGGCCGAGCTGCACGACCGCCCGCACGATCGCCTCGCGCGCCGCGGTCTTCCGGGTAATGAAGGAGCGGTCGATCTTGATGCTCGTCAACGGCAGCTGGGCCAGGTACACCATCGACGATTGCCCCTGGCCGAAGTCGTCGATGGCCAGCCCGATACCCATCGAGCGAATCTCCTGGAGCACTGCGATCGACCGCATCCGGTCGTGGATGACGGCTGTCTCGGTCAGCTCGACGATCAGGGTGTCCGGGCGCACACCCGACTCGCCGACCAGTCGCCGGAGCGTGTCGGCGAAGCCTGGCTCAGCCAGGTCACGGGCCGACACGTTGATCGAGACGATCAGTTCGTGGCCCCGGCGAGCGAACTCGCGGGCCGATGCCAGGGATTTGGCGATCACCAACTCGGTCAGTGGATGGATGAGGCCCGTCTGCTCGGCCATGGGGATGAAGCGGTCCGGCGGCACGAACCCCCGCTCGGGGTGATGCCAGCGGACGAGGGCTTCGGCGCCGACAGCGGCGTTGGTCCGGAGGTCGATCTGGGGTTGGAACCAGACCTCGAGCGCGCCGTCCTCGATAGAGCGGCGAAGGTCCGCCATCAGCTGGAGGCGGTCGGCGGCGGCGTCGTGACGGGCCTGGTCGTACAGCTCGATGCCGCTCTCCTCGTTCTTGGCCACATGCATCGCGACATCGGACATCCTGATGAGGCTGGTCGACTCCGACGCGTGCTCGGGCGCCAGGGCGATGCCGATGCTGGCCGACATCCGTACCGGCAAGTCGCCGATCGTCACCGGCTCGGCGACCACGTCGCGGATCGTGTGAGCGATGGCCGCAGCTTCGGCAGGATCGACGCTGTCGAGCAGCACGACGAAGGAGTCGCCGCCGAAGTGCGCGACGAGGTGTTGCTCGCCCACGGCGTCGACCAGCCGCCGACCGAGCACTCGGATCAGGTCGTCGCCGCGGTCGTAGCCGAGGGCATCGTTGACCGCTCGGAAGTCGTTCAGGTCGACCGTCAGCACCGCCACTGTCGCACGGCGGGCAAGCGCCGCATCGAGCTGCAACACCAAGTTGCGCCGGTTCGGTAGGCCCGTCAACGCGTCGTGCAACGAGAGGTGCTCGATCACGTTCTTGTCGTGCCGGAGGTCCTCCACCAGCTCGCCGTTCTGCACCGCAACCCCGGCCTGCGACGCCAACGTGGCCAGCCGCCGCTCGTCCTCCTCGTCGAAGCCGCGCAGGTCACCGCTTCGGTCGAGCACGAGCAGCGTGGCGAACCGATCGGCCTCGACTGGAAAGGCGGCACCCAGCGCTTCACGCGCGCCGAGCGCGTCGGCGTCGAGCCGCCTGGTTTCGTTCGGCGCCGCGGTGCACGCGCGGTGGGCGATCAGTTCCTCGCCGCTGGGCGGTCGGGGTGCATCGGGCTCCGTGCTGGTGATGACTCGAAGCCCGGCCTCGGCGGGAATGACGAGCAGGGCTTTGTCGGCGTTCAACACTTCGCACGCCTGTTCCAGCAGGTTCGCCGCGACCCGTCCGTCGACCACCGCGCCCGCCAACGACGCCGAGAACCCGTGGATCAAGTCGAGCTCGCGAAGCTTGCCGGACAGTTTCTCGTGGGCCTTGTACGCCGAGAACACGAGAACCGAGATGACACCAAGGGGCGCGAGTCCCCACGGTTCGTGTTGCAGGATCGTCAGCACGAGGAGGCCGAGTGACGTGTCGACCACGGTCATGGCCAATGCGATGACCTGACTTCGGACCGCCTGCCTCAACTCGAGGTGGTATGCGACTGATATCGATGTCGCTCCAGCCTGCACCTTGGCGGCCGTCACGAGGAGCGCAAGCAGCCACGTAGCGGGATGAATCGCGGTGAGCCCGAGGAGGTCGACGAGGTAGAGGGCCAAGGCTGATTCGAGCCACTCGATCGACAGATTGAGAACCGTCTTCGAACGGGGGAGTCGGAGTTCCGCCAGCACGACAACGGCGACGGCGAGGCGACACGCGATCAGTGCGTGCGGCGGAAGATAGGCCAGCCCGACGATGAACGTCGCGGAGCTCAGGCCGAAGGCGAGGGCATCGCCTCGAACCTCGAGAACGAGGGTGTACCGGTCACTCAACCAGAACGGCACGAGCAGAGCCGGCAGAGCGATCAACGAGTGGTTGGAAGTCGCGTCGAGCGTCAACGTGAGAAGGCCGGCCAGAGCGACGCAAACGGCCGCGACCAGAAGGTGTCGGCGCGTCGCAGGGATCACGTGTGCGTCGCGGCTCACCCGCGAGGAACCTTTCCCATGTCGATCCTGTCGGCACGGACACGGGGACAGTTGAGTAGACCACGCACCGAGGTCGACGTAGGCCGTTTGACCCACTACAGTTTCTGTCTGCGTTGGAAGGAGACCTCATGAGTGTTCGAGGCCGCTAACAAGAATCTTGTTGGGCAGGGGCATTTGCCCCTGCCCAACAAGATCTGCCTCGCATGGGTCACTGTTGTCGCTCGCCCCTCGGGCCTGGCCTCCACATATGAGGGGCGAGCACAGCATCGAGGTCGTGGTCGAGATCCCCAGGGGTCACCCAACGAGTACCTGACTCGAGCTGGTCAGAGGACGTCGGGGCGCATGAGCGCGTCGGAGCCGCCGTCGGCGAAGATCGTCTGGCCGTGCACGAACACCGCGTCGGGGCCGAGCAGGAAGTGCACCACACCGGCGACCTCGTCGGGGGTACCGCTCGCCTGAATGCCGCTCGGCATCAGCTCGGTGCCGGGTCCGATGAGCGATGCCATGATCCGCTCGAGCATCGGTGAGGTCATCCGGCCGGGAGCCACGGCGTTGAGCCGCACGCCGGCGGCCGCCCACTCCCCAGCGCGGCGGCGCACGGCCAAGGCGATGGCCCGCTTGGTCGAGCTGTAAGCGGCCACCGGATCGACTGTGGTGGCCCGGGCCTTCGCCTCGTCGCTCGTGAGCAGCACGTCGACCAGACCGGCGTCGAACCCGAGCACCGCTCCGATGCTGGCGATGATCACCGCCGACCGCCCGTCGCCCGCGGCCAGGGCCGGCCGCAGCCGTTCGAGGGTGTATACGGCGCCGTACCAGTTGATCGACACGATGGCAGCCGACGACGGCGACTCGGGACCGATAGCCGCCGCGACCACGAGCCCGTCGAGGCGACCGTCGCACCGTTCGAGGATGCCGGCGACCGCGTCGTCGCGGCCCGCTGGTGTCGAGAGATCGGCGATCACGTCGACACCTTCGGCGGCGACGACATCGGTCCCGATCACCGTCCGGCCTTCGGCGCGGACGCGGCGCGACACGGCGGCACCGAGCCCCGACGCTGCTCCGGTCACTGCTATCGGATTGGTCATGACGGGACCGTAGCGGTTGGGGTGTCAAGACTTCTGCCGGGTGGGCCGATAGAACCATGTACGGCACGGGCATCGCGAATCTGCCGAAACGGCACCAACTCGTTAGGCGTCCCCATGTCACCCGACCTAGACGATCGACTTGCCAGGTTGGCGGCGCAGGGGCGCGTCGGCCCGCGAGCCAGTCGACGAGCTCGACGACCGGTCACGACCCGTGTGCTGGCCGCTGGCGTCTCGACGTCGGGCTTCATCGGCCTAGTCGCCGCGATGGCGGCGGCGCCTCCGAGCTGGAGCGTCGATCAACCGTCAGAACCGTTCGCGCTTGCCCCTTCAGTGTCGACCACCGCGCCGATGAGCACGACGGCTCCCTCAGTGGCCGCCGCGGTCGAGGTCGGGTTCGGCGCCCCGACGCTCGGCGCGCCCTCGGCCCGCTACGAGACGGCCGAGCTCGGCGACACCCCGCCGGCCGAGACCGGACCTCCGACCACTCGTCCGCCCGCGATCGCGACGCCGCCGACTGCGCCGACGACGGCCGCACCGACCAACGAAGCCGAACCGGTCGACACCACACCTGCGCCTACTGAACCACCAGCCACCGAGCCCGCCCAGACCGCGCCGCCTCCGCCCCTGCCGCCAGCGACCGAACCGCCACCCCCTACGGTCGCGCCGACGGTTCCACCCACGACGGTGCCGCCGACCACAATTCCCGAGTGCGTCGGGAGCTCGTGCTGATGGCCACCTGGGCCACGAGATCTTGGCGGGCCATGGGGTCCGACGCGCAGATCCTCGTCTACGCGCCCGATCCCGAGCCGCTCGTCATCTGGGCGGTCGCCGAGATCGAGCGGCTCGAAGCATGCTGGTCGAGGTTCCGCCGTACGAGCGAGCTGTCCCGCCTGAACCGGGCTCCGGGGTTCGGGCCGTTCGATGTGTCGCCCGTGCTGCGGTTCGCGCTCGACGCCGCCCTCGAGGCCACGACGATGACCGGCGGAGGCTTCGACGCCACCGTCCTCGACGCCCTCGAAGCCCTTGGCTACGACCGACGGTTCGAGCTGATCACCGTCGCCGACGTGCGACCGGCCAGCCCCGCGCCGGGCTGCGCGAGCCTCAGTTTCGACGACGACGGACGGTTGCGCCGGCCCGATGGTGTGCGCATCGATCTCGGCGGTATCGGCAAGGGGCTCGCCGCCGACTTGGTCACCGACGGGCTCATCGCCCGGGGCGCGACCAGCGCTTGCCTGTCGATGGGTGGCGACGTCGCCGTGCGGGGTCCGGGTCCCGGAACCGACGCCGGGTGGCCGGTACCGGTTCGCACGGCGCTCGACGACCGGCCGCGGTTCGAGTTCACACTCGTCGACGAGGCGATCGTCCAGTCGACCACTCTGCTGCGTCGGTGGCGGCGGGGGAGCGGCGAGGCTCACCACATCGTCGATCCTGCTACCGGCATGCCGGCCGACACCGGTGTGGTCGCGGCGATCGTGACCGGCCGCCGGGCCGCGATGGCCGAGGCGATCGCCAAGGCCGCGCTGATCGTCGGCCTCGAGTCGGGGTGCGACCTGATCGCCGCGACCGGTCACGACGGCTGGCTGGTGGCCGCTGACGGCACGCTGCTCGCTACCGAACACGTGGCCGACACCGTGCTCGTCACCGAACACGCGGTGGGCGGCGTGAGGGCGTGACGCGTCCCGACCTGGTCGTCGCCGCGTTCGACGGCAAGCTCAGCTGGTACGTGTCGCGCGCGAGCGGGATCGTCGCGTGGGGCGCATCGACGGCGAGCATCCTGTGGGGGGTCGCCGTCACCCGTCGTCGCGGCGGACGACTCGATCTGCACCGCTTCCTCGGCGTGCTCACGATCGTGTTCACGGCGCTCCACCTCGTCGCTCTGTGGGCCGACGACTTCGTCGAGTTCGGACCGAGCGAGCTGTTCGTGCCGATGGCGTCGGACTACCGCCCTGGCGCCGTGGCGTGGGGGATTATCGCCCTGTACATGCTCGGGGCGATCATGGTCACGTCGTGGGCGATGCGCTGGCTACCCCGCCGACTGTGGCACGGGGTCCACCTCTCCTCTTACGTCGTGTTCGCCACTAGCACCGTCCACGGCTATCAAGCCGGCACCGACCGCGACCACCCGCTGTTCCTCGCTGGCGTCGTGGGCGGGATGGCCCTGGTGGTGACGATGTCGGCGTGGCGGCTGCGCTGCTCGGCCGGCGTGCCGGTCGTCGCTTCGAGCTCAGCCGTACGCCCGTGAGTCCTGCTTCAACGCCAGATCGACGGTGAGCGCCGCGACGAGCGTGAGGCTCCGAAGCGGCTCGGGCAGAACCTGGTTGACGTGGACCACGTACCGGTCGGCCCGGGTGAACGCAGTTCGCGCCCAGCCCTCCCACGACTTGGTGAGCAGCGCGAGCGCCGAACCGTTCGCAGCTTCGATGCGGAAGTCCCAGGCTCGCCAGTTCTGAGCACGAAGATTCCCGATCGTGTGCCCGGACGGGTCGATGAGCGCGAACCGGACCTTGCCGAACACGTTCTGCTGGCGCAACGTACCTATGTAGGTGTTCGAGGGATCGAACACGTGGAGCGTGGTCCTGAAAAGCTTGCGTGGCCTAGTCAGACGCATGACAACGCCGCCCGACGCGTCGTAGACCTCGAAGTGATGGGTGAGGAATTGGTCGAACGCGGTGAACAGACGGACGGCTCGGCGAAGCCGCGACTGACCGAACTGCACGATCGACCCGAGCGGCTGCCCGGACCGGTCGTAGACGTCGTACGCGGTCGCCAGTTCGACCAGCTTGGTCCGCTGGCTGACCACGAGCGTTGAGGCTCCGAGCATCGTGCCATCCTCCTCGAACGCTGGGCCGGGCAGCCCGCTGTCGCGGATCTGGCGGGCAACGTCCTCCGGTGTGAGCTCGAGGCCGCCCCGAGCTTTGCTTCTTCGGCGCTGGGCAAGGATCCACACCAGTGGCAGCAGTAGGAACAGAGCGAACGCCGCAGCCGCCGCGCCGTAGCCGAAACGATCGGCGATCAACCGGGGACCGAATTCTCTCAGACCTCGGAACACGACAACGGCGCCGACGATCAAGGCGAAGGCGGGGCGTTTCGGCTTGGGCCGCCCGGCGTCAAGGGGCGGGACGGGTGCGTGGTCTACGTGTGTCCGCTCATCCGCCACGCGTCCAGAGTACGGCGGTGCCCGACGGAGCGGCTGACGGAATGGCACTCGTCACTCGCTGAACCAACCGAGCACATCGACGATGAGGTGCGACCCCGCCTGGGTGTACAGCCTCATCTCGTCCGACGGCGACAAGGTCACCACCGCGGCGTTGGGGATCGTCTGCCCCTCGCGCTCGGCGTTCAGGTTCGAGAACGACCCGAACGCGGCCCCACCTGTCGGTAGCGCTTGAACGAACCCGGGTGCGAGGGGTGGCGATCCTTCGGTTCCTCAACCCATGGCCGGCTCGTTCGGTGTTCCGGGCCCAGAGACGCAACGAACGGTGAGGAAGGTCGGAACGGGCTCGAGTTCACCCGCGGACGCGGTCCACTCGTCGGGCGGGTTCGGCTCGGCGATCCTGTCGATGGTGAAGCCGTGCTCGGGGAGTGCGTTGAGGTAGGTCGAGAGCATGCGGTGGTTGGCGCCGACCTTCTGACGGAGGGTCGAGTTCGGTGCGTTGCTGGTCCAGAAGCCCTCGCGGTAGTAGCCGGTTCCGGGAGCCCACGCAGAGGCGACGGATGGTCCTCGGCCGGTGACACGGGTGAAGGATCGTGAACACGAACCGTCCGCCGGGCTGCAGGAGGCGGTAGATGCTCGCTAGGGCGCCGGCGAGGTCATCGATGTCGGACAGTCCGAAGTTTGACACGGCGGTGGTGAAGGTTTCGCCAGCGAGAGCGTCGGTGGCGGCGACGTCGCTAACGATGTACTTGATGCCGAGTGGGTCGGCGTTCTCTGTTTGCTGGGCGCGTGCGATGAGGGCGGGTGCGATGTCGACGCCGACGACGCTCGCGCCGCGTCGAGCGAGCTCCCGGGTGATCCGGCCGTGGCCGCAGGCGATGTCGACGACCCGGGCCGTGGCGAGTGGTCCGACGAGATCGAAGAGCGCGCGGTCGACGTCTGCGTCGTAGGAGTCGGGCTGACCGTCGATGTAGAAGTCGGCGACGGCGTCGTAGCGGGCGAGGTCGGCCATGAGGTGATGGTAGGGACTGCTTGCCTGCCGATGTCACTGGTCGAGGACGCGTCCGGCGACGGTGTTCGTGTAGCGGACGGCGTGTTGGATCGAAAGCCCGAAGAGGTCGGACAGTCGGCGTGGGTCGCCGCCGCGACCGGCGGTGTCACGGCTGGCGGCTGCGAGGAGAGGCACAAGAATTTCTCGGTCCAGGGTTGCGGACATCTGTTTGTGTGTGTAGCGTGTCGTTGCGTTCCTTCAGGGACGCCTTTCGGCCTCGACGGCCCTCCACATCCATCGCACGATGCTCGCGGAAGGGGGTCTGTCGTGGCTGTCGAACTAGCCGAGTTGATCACCGGTATCGGCGACGAGCTCGCCACCATCGTCGTGTCCGGTCTGTCGGTGGACGATGCCCGGGTCGTGTTGGTATCGACGGAACGGTGCCGGCGGGCACTGGGTGCGTTGGATGCCCGCCTCACCGCGTTGCTCGCCTCGTCGGAGTCGTTGGCGAGTGATCGGCTCCGCACCGGGTTGGGTGTCTCCAGCGCTGACGCGTCACGCCGGGCCCGGGCGGCTTCAGCGATCGAGGCGATGCCTGCCGCCGGTGCCGCGTTGGGGGCCGGTGCGGTCTCTGACGGTCACATCGACGCGTTGGCGGCGGCGCGTCACATTGCTGGTGACCGCCTCGACAGCCACATACCATCGTTGTTGGATCAAGCGGCTCAGATGCGCGCCGACGACTTCCGGGGCGTCGCGTTGGATCTGGCCCGGGTCGTGTCAGGCGACGAAGGCGAAGGCCATCACGACAAACTGCGTAAGCAACGCACGCTGCGATGGTGGAAAGCCACCAACGGCATGACCCGCCTCGCCGGTGACCTCGACCCCGACTCCGCAGTCGTGATCACCACCGCCATCGAACAACAACTCCAATCGTCATGGCACAGGGCGAACCCGACCGGACACAGTTCTGGTGCTCCGGGTGACAGCATCGACGCCCGCCGCCTCGACGCACTCACCGCCATCTGCACCACCAAACCAGCGGTCGGCGTCCGCGAGCCGGTTGGTGACCCCGACGAGCCGGCCCCGGAACCCGCTGCGCCGCCGAAGTCTCCGGCCGAACCGCCGTGTGTTTGCGGGCATGACGGGTTGTC
>CAYMJU010000098.1:0-47070 GCA_964390555.1 uncultured Acidimicrobiales bacterium
AATTCTCACTCGTTGGCGTCCGCCAAATTCTCACTCGTTGGCGTCCGCCAAATTCTCACTCGTTGGCGTCCGCCAAATTCTCACTCGTTGGCGTCCGCCAAATTGCCGATCACATCGTGCTCGGGACCGACATCTGTTACCGCTCGTTGGTGATCCACGAGATGTCGAACGGGTCGGTCTCCGCGGGCGACGCTGATGCGGCTGCCGCTGGACCCGGCGGCCCAGCCGGTGGTGCCGACGGACGCACCTCCTCGACCGGGGAGAGTTCCGGCCACACGTGATCCGCTGTACGCGTCGGTGGCTGGTCGTGCCAGTACGGGTCCGGCCCGTCGGCGGACGTCGGCACTGGCAACGACCACACGTCGGGTTCCGCAACGGGGGACGTCGGTACTGGACGCTCATGCACGGGGCGGGCCTGGGGCGCTGGTGCTGGCGACTCGAGCCAGTCCACCGGCGCTGCTGGCGGCGACCCAAGCACAGGTGGAGCAGATGGAGGGGTGGCCACTGGAGCGGAAGCGTCGAACCAGTCGAGCGGCGCGGTCGGTGGCACCGTCCTTGGATCCTCAGCGGACGTGTCGGGCTCGGGCGCGGACTCGCCGGAGCGGCCTCGGTCGACGGCACGCTGGAATCGACTCAGGGCATCCTGGCGTCGCTCGGCAACGTCATCGGCACCCTTGATCGAGGCACCCGGTGTCGGGAGGCGCCGGAATTGACCCGAGTCGAAGGCCTCCGCCGAGGCCTCACCGGAGTACGCCTGACCGGGAACGCGCTTGGCGAGGCCGGCCATGGTCGTAGCTGGTTCGTGCCAAGCAGCGCCCAATTCGGCGCGAACCGTGATCGGGGCTGCTGACGCCGCCACGATCGGCTCGGAGTGCCGAGGGGCTGGCGCGGCCGGTGCGACCTCCGCTGGCGCTCGAGGCGCAGCCGACTGCCTGTTTTCGGGCGGAGTGGCCACGGTGGCGACACGTATCGGCTGGCCGGTCGCGCTCGCGACGATCACCGCCTCGCCTCGGAGCGGTTCCGCACTCGCTGCGGTCTCGGGAGCGTGGCGCTCCATGGCCGGTCGCGCGGTCGGCCTCGCCACGCTCGGCGGCAACCGCGCGGGCTCCGACTTGTCTCCGAGTACCGGGCCAGGATTCAACAGGCTGGCGGGCACCGTGACCGACGCGGCCAGCCCACCTCCCGGGTTGGCCTGGAGCTGCACGCCAACGCCCAGTCGACGGGCCAGACGGCCAACCACCTGGAATCCGATCTGGTCCGCCGTCAGCTCGTCGATATCAGGCGGGTTGATGATGCGGTCGTTGGCAGCGCGGATGTCCTCCACTGGCATGCCGACCCCGCCGTCGATGATCCAGATTCGCAGGTTGTTCGGCCCCCCCTCGGTCCGCATGCTGACCAACGTGGTGGGCGGTGAATAGGAGATCGCGTTGTCGACCAGCTCGGCGAGCAGGTGCGACAGGTCGACGGCGAAGCGTCCGGCGATCTCGACATTGTCCCGAGGCGCCACCTCGACCGAGATGCGCGACATGTCCTGCACCTCGGCCGACGCGCTTCGGACCACGTCGAGCACCGGTACGGGCGCCGTCCAGGCTCGGCCGGGCTGCTCGGAGGCGAGGACGAGCAGGTTCTCGGCGTTGCGGCGCATCGAGGTGATCATGTGGTCGAGCTGGAACAGACCGTCGAGGAGCTCCGGATCCCTCTGCTTCGCTTCGAGCTCGTCGATCAGGCGCAACTGCCGCTCGATGAGCGCCTGGTTCCGCCGACCCAGGTTCACCAGGATGTTGGTCATCGTCTGCGCCCGGCGCTGGGCGTGGCCGATCGAGGTCTCCACCGAGGTCCTCAACACCGCGTTGAACGAGTCGGCCATGATCCCGATCTCGTCGGTCGAATCCGAGGTGACCTGCGGTAAGGCGCCGGCCAACGCGTCGGGAGAGGGGTTGCGGAGCGCATCGAGCACCTCGGGCAGGCGTTCGGTGGCGATCGTCTGAGCTTGATGGGACAGGCCCGCCAAGCGTCGTGTGAGCGACCGGGCCAGCAGGAGCGCCGCGGCGGCGGCGGCGAGGGCTGCGAGAGCCGAGGCCGCTACGTAGATGTACGCCGACCGCTGCTCGTCCTCCTGGATCTGGTTCGTGGTGGCCACGAACTCCACGAAGAGCGCGTCCTCCACGACGTCGAGGTCCTCCATGCGACCGTCCCACGCCTCGAACCACTCGTCGCCGGTCAGTGTTGGTTGCGCCCCGGCAAAGCCCGCGGCCAGGAGCGCCGAGAGCTGCTGGACGGCCGCTACAGACCGGGGAAGCTCCGCCTGCGCCACGAACGCGGCCCGATTGCTGTCGGATGCCGATTCGAGGAACGCCTCGAAATAGTCCTCGGCCGAAGTAGCGAGCGCGTTGACCAGGGCGTAGTCGGAGGGGATGAACCGAGCTTCGTCGAGCAGCACCGCGACCCGACCGCGCGCCTGGGCGACCTGCTCCTTACCGCGGGTGACCGAGGCGATCGACGAACCAGCCCGAACCAGGTCGACGTTCGATGCCGACACCGACAGGGTCTCGATCACCGACACCAAGGCATCGACGCCGTCCGTGTAACCGCGATAGGTGTCCTCGGGGTTGACCTGGCCCGAGTCGACCTCGGTCCGCAGCACACCGACCGTTTGCACCGTCTCGATGGCGGCCGCGATCCGGACCGCCTGCTCGTCGCCATCGGACGACTCGCCTGCTGCGAGGTTGACGAAGTTCGCGATCCGATCGTCGGTGATCGCCCGCTGGTTCGCCACGTCGTCGGGTGACCCGAACGCTGGGTTGGACACGAGGCGGTAGGACCGGTCGCGCTCGTTCTGGAACTCATCGACCAACTGCATCGACGCCTCGGCGACTCTGGCCTCAGCCTCGTTCTGCGCGGCCCGCGAGCGCTCGTCGAGGCGTGGCGTGACCACGAGCGTCGCGAACGCCGCCAGCGCCGCAAGCGGTGGCAAGAGCACCAAGGTCAACTTGTTTCGGAACGACAGGTTTCTGAACATCGAAGACTCCGCGCTTGGGGTTCTGCACGTCCCTATCGGAGCCGTCCAGGCCGTTCTTTAGGCTCGGCGCGACAGGAATTCGGCCGGCCCCACCGCGAGACAGGTCCATGCCATCGATCGCGTCGAGACCTTCAGGTCAGCGATCTCCTGCCGATCATGGCATCGAAGAGCCCGCCGGACCCGAGATACGAGGCGACGTCGCGATGTCCACATCCTTCGATCAAGCCACATCCCCCGTTCGACCCACATCCCCCGTTCGACCCACATCCTTCGATCAAGCCACATCCCCCGTTCAACCCACATCCCCCGTTCAACCCACATCCCCCGTTCGACCCACATCCACCGCTCAACAAGGAACGCCGATGGATCATCTCTTCGGGCGCGACCGAGAGGTCGGCGCATTCGACGCGATCATCGACGATCTGCGCAACCACACCGACGGCGGCGCACTCGCCGTGATCGGACCGCCGGGTCGCGGCCTCACGCATCTCCTACGGTCGCTCGAAGGTCGCACCGACGGGGCGTTCATCGGTTTCGCAGGTGTTCGCCAGTTCGGCGCGCTCCGAGAGGCTGTTGCACGCGCCGCCGCGTCGGTGCTCTCGAGCGTCTTGGCCGGCCGGCCGGGGTTGCGCGACGCCAACGAGTCGTTGCGGGCCGTAGCCGCGATCAGCCCTAGCGCCATCGATCAGCTGGCCGGATTCCTCCCGGATGCGGTCCCAGCGGCCGGCGACTTCCGCCAAGCCTGCAGCGAGCTGTTCACCAGTCTCGATCTGCTCGGCCGCACGCTTATCGGCCGACCGGTCGCGCTGTTCCTCGACGACGTGACCGACGCCCCACGCGACGAGCTGACCGACCTCATGTGGGCCGTCTTCGCCGCCCGGCAGTCGGGCTCGCTGATCGCGTTCGTGCTCTCCGGGGACGAGCGGCTCGCGGCGTTCACCGACGACGCCCTCGTCCGTGCGGTACGCCCGGCGCGGCTGTCGATCGCAGAGATCGCCGAGCTCGTCGCCATCGTGAGCCCCGAGGACGCCCTCGATCACGCAGCGCTTCGCGCCCTGGCGGCAACCGCCGGCGGCGAGCCCGCACTGGTCGTTGCTGCCCTGCGGACCGATCCCGCCGCGGCCGACCCACCGATGGGGTCTCTGGTCGCAGAGCCACCGCTGGGGGCTGCGCCCCCAGACCCCGTCGGCAACCTCGAAACTGGCGCTCCTTCGCCTGCGCTGATCGGTCGCCCCGCCTCCCTCGCAGAGCTACCGCTGGGGGCTGCGCCCCCAGATCCCGATCCAGCGTCGGGCGACCTGCCGACGTTGCGCGGGTCCGCGCTGCGGTACATGAACGCGGTCGTCCGGCTCGGCGAGGACGCCACTGACGTCGCCGTGGCGCGCACGCTCGGGGACACCAATCGCCTCGGTGGCGGATCGGCGTTCGACAGCGTGCGGGACGAATTGACGATGCTCGGGATCCTGTGGCGCAGCGCCGACGGCCGGCTCGTCGTCGCCGATCGGCGCGTCCTGGCGCAGCTCACCGCCCAGTGATCCTCGCCGGTCCGGGCGGGTTGCGGATCACCCGAGCTCGAACCCCACGACCTCCTGCAGCTCAGCCAGCGCCTGATGTGGGTCGAGCACCTTGATCGTGGTCATCCCCATGGCGCGAGCCGGCTTCAGGTTCACGCCCAGGTCGTCGAGGAACACGCACACCGATGCGTCGACTTGGAGCAGTTCGAGGGCGTGCTCGTAGAACCGCGGGTCGGGCTTGCGCCACCCGACCAAGCGGGACTCCACCACCACGTCGAACAGGGGATACACGTCGTCGAGGGGAGAGGGCCCGACCGGCACGTCGCCGTTCATCGCAAAGTTGTTGGTGAGCGCCGCCGTCTTCAGCCGCTCGGCGCAGCGCCGAACCGCCTCGACCATCGCGGGCCGCACCACTCCCGCGAGGCCGGCCAGCACCTCGCCGGCATCGACGTGGTGACCGAGCGACAGGGCTTCGATTTCGAAGCGAAGGCAGAACTCGTCGCGGTCGATCTGATTGCGCTCGAAGTGGGCCCACGCGTTGGTATCGGGGTTGGTGGCGTTGACCCGACGGACGAGGTCGCGAGGCAGCCCAGCGCGCTCCTCGTAGCGGTTGAAGGCTTCGAACGGGCTCGACATCACCACCCCGCCGATGTCGAAGAGCACAGCACTGATCACCGGCCAAGCATGTCACGGTCTGGGTAGCCTGCCGGCTCTATGAGTGCTCAGTACATCTTCACCATGCGACGGGTCTCGAAGTTCATCCCGCCCGACCGCGAGGTGTTGAACGACATCAGCTTGTCGTTCTTTCCCGGGGCCAAGATCGGCGTGATCGGCCACAACGGGTCGGGCAAGTCATCCCTACTCAAGATCATGGCCGGACTCGACGAGGAGTACACCGGCGAGGCTCGTCTCACCGACGGCTTCACGGCCGGGTTGCTGGCCCAGGAACCCCAACTCGACACGACCAAGGACGTGCTCGGCAACATCATGGACGGCGTCGGCGAGGTGGCGACGCTGCTGGCTCAATACGACGAGGTACTAGCCGGATGGTCCGATCCCGACGCCGACTACGACAAGCTCGGCGAGCGGCAGGCCGAACTCGAACGGCGCATCGAAGCCGCAGGGGCCTGGGATCTGCAGCGAACCATCGACATCGCCATGGACGCCTTGCGGGTCCCGCCCGGCGATGCCGACGTCGCCACGTTGTCGGGCGGAGAGCGGCGCCGGGTCGCCCTGTGCCGGCTCCTGCTGAGCCGGCCCGACCTGTTGTTGCTCGACGAGCCCACGAACCATCTCGACGCCGAGTCGGTGGCCTGGCTCGAGCGCTTCCTGAAGGACTACAACGGCACGGTCGTGGCCGTAACCCACGACCGATATTTCCTCGACAACGTGGCCGGCTGGATCCTCGAACTCGACCGAGGCCGGGGCTACCCGTACCAAGGCAACTACACCGGCTGGCTCGAGCAGAAGCAGGCCCGACTCGCACAGGAGGACAAGGCCGACTCCAGTCGCAAGCGAACGCTCGAGCGTGAGCTCGAGTGGGTGCGCATGGCACCGAAGGCCCGGCAGGCCAAGGGCAAGGCCCGCCTGGCCGCGTACGACAAGCTCGTAGCCGAGCAGGCCGCCGCGCTGTCAGGAGCGAGCAAGCTCCAGATCGTGATCCCGGCCAACGAACGGCTCGGCGATCAAGTCGTCGAGGTCGCTCACCTGTCGAAGGGCTACGGTGATCGGCTGCTGATCGACGACCTGTCGTTCTCGCTCCCTCGGGCCGGCATCGTCGGGGTGATCGGCGCCAACGGCGCCGGCAAGACCACCCTGTTCCGCATGATCGCGACCGCCGCCTCCGGCGGCTCAGGGATCGACTCAGAGCAGCCGGACTCGGGGGCGCTCACGGTCGGCACCACGGTGCGGCTCGGTTATGTCGATCAATCGCGCGACAGCCTCGAGGCCGACCGAACCGTGTACGAGGAGATCTGCGACGGCCAGGACACCGTGATGGTCGGCAGCCGCGAGATGAACGGCCGCGCCTATGTGGCGTCGTTCAATTTCAAGGGCAGCGACCAACAGAAGAAGGTCGGGGTGCTCTCCGGCGGAGAACGCAACCGGGTACACCTCGCCAAGGTGCTGCGCAGTGGCGCCAATGTGTTGCTCCTCGACGAGCCGACCAACGACCTCGACGTCGACACCATGCGGGCCCTCGAGGACGGCATCGACGCCTACGCGGGCTGCGCGGTGATAATCAGCCACGACCGGTGGTTCCTCGACCGGGTCGCCACCCACGTGCTGGCCTTCGAAGGGGAATCGCAGGTTCGCTGGTTCGAGGGCAACTTCAGCGAGTACGAGTCGTGGCGTCGCAAGGAGCTCGGCGTCGATGCCAACCAGCCGCATCGGATCAAGTACAAGCCGCTCGTTCGCTGACGTTTCCTCAGATCCTCGGGCGGCGCGCCGATGATTACCTATGGCGACAGCGACCCCGGCCCCCACCTCGACCCGCACGGCGAGCAAGGCCCGAAAGACGTGGACGAGCCGAGCGGTGGCCCGATTGGTCGAGCCCGGGAACATGGTCGAATGCATGACCTGTGGTGAGCGGGTGAAGTTCCAGGCTCGGCTCCGCCACATGCAAGTGATCTGCAACGTCTACTGCGACAACCGCTGGGCCAGGGTCGAGCACTTTCATGCGGGCTGCTACGACACCGCTGGCCAACCGTACGGGCCCGCCGCCTGACGACGGGTCTGCGACATCGAGCGCGTACCGTGCGCCCGTGACCTTCAGGGATCCATCGCTCGGCGCCACCAGCGACGATCACGCTCTGGCCGCCCGCCTGGCGAACGAGGCCGGCGACCTGCTCGTCTCCCTGCGACGGCGTCTCGTAGCCGACGGAGCGCCCGCCGCGGTGCTCAAGCACGAAGGCGACCGCCAATCCAACGACCTGCTGCTGGCGTCGCTCAGCGCCGCCCGGCCCGACGATGCCACGTTGTCCGAGGAGGCCAAGGACGACTGGGCCCGACTCGCGTCGCGTCGCACCTGGATAGTCGATCCTCTCGACGGGACACGCGAGTTCGGCGAGCCGCCGAGAACCGACTGGGCCGTACACGTCGCCCTCGTGATCGACGCGGTGCCGGTGGCGGGCGCGGTGGCATTGCCCGGCCTCGGCATCACCTTGACGACGGCCGATGCGCCGCCCCCACCGCCACACCATGGCGGCCCACCCCGTGTCGTGGTGAGCCGGACCCGACCACCCGCCGAGGCGACCGCCGTATGCGTGGCCCTCGACGGTGCGCTGGTCGAGATGGGCTCAGCGGGTGCCAAAGCCATGGCGGTCGTCCGCGGCGACGTCGATGTGTACGTCCACAGCGGCGGGCAGTACGAGTGGGACTCGTGTGCGCCCGTGGCCGTCGCTCTGGCCGCGGGTTTCCATTGCTCCCGGATCGACGGCTCCCCGCTGCGGTACAACCAGGCCGACCCGTACCTGCCCGACCTACTCATCTGTCGGACCGACCTGGCGGGAACGGTGTTGGAGATCCTCGCCCAGTGAGCCGGCCTCCCGATTGCGAACGGTGGGCGTTCAGCACCGCCGCTCCCTGGGTGGTCGCCGAGTCGGACTTGGTGTGGCGGCGCGATGTCGATCATCTCCGGGCGGCCGTGCGCGCCCAGGTACCGGCGTTGCTCGCAACCACCCGCTGGCCGCCGGTCACGCGGGGCATCTCGCTCCTCGGCGCCGCGGCCCGGGTGGTCGGGCCGTGGATGCTCACCACCCGCCGCCGAGGCGGCGAGGTGAGCCGCCGGGACGTGGCTCGGCGGCTGCGAGAAGGCGCCGAGCGCCTCGGACCGACATACATCAAGCTGGGCCAGATCATCTCGTCGGGCTCGGGCCTGTTCCCCGAAGCGCTCGTAGCCGAGTTCGCCAAGTGTCGCGATCAGGTCCCCGCCGAGTCCTTCGCCACCGTGCGCCAAGTCATGACAGAGGAGCTGGATCGCCCGCTCGAATCGATCTTCGCATGGATCGATCCCTCACCGCTCGCCGCCGCCTCCATCGCCCAGGTCCACGCCGCCGAGCTGTCCGACGGCACCCCGGTCGTGGTCAAGGTCCAGCGACCCGGCATCGAGCGACGGGTCCGCGCCGACGTGCGGACCATGTCCTGGCTCGCGCCACACCTCATCGGTCGCATCCCGATCGCCGCGCTGGCGAACCCTCCGGCGCTCGTCCAGGTGTTCGCCGAGACGATCGTCGAGGAGCTCGACTTCCGGCTCGAGGCCGACAACATGCTCGACGTGGCTCGAACCCTCGCCGAGCTCGGCCACGTGTCGTACGTGGTGCCCCGTCCCCACCCTCGGCTCGTGACGGCCCGAGTGTTGGTCATGGAACGACTCGACGGCTTCCGATTCGACGACATCGACACCCTCCGCGCCGCTGGCATCGACACCCACGACATCATCCGCACCGGGATGATCGGGTTCATGGAGGGCTGCCTCCTGAAGGGGGTGTTCCACGGCGACCTGCACGGCGGCAACCTGTTCGTCCGACGCGATGGCACGACGGTCCTGCTGGACTTCGGCATCACCGGGCGGCTCGACACGGCGCAGCGACTGGCGTTTCTGCGCCTCATGGTCGCCGGCACGATGGGTGACGTTCGTGGCCAGGTTGTCGCGCTCTGCGATCTTGGCGCGCTGCCCGCCGACACCGACATCGACGAGGTCATCCGCGAGCTGGGCCTGGACCGACCCCAGGTCGACCCGACGACACTCGACCAGGCCCAGATGGTCGCCGAGCTGCAGCGGGTCGTAAAGGGGCTCCTCTCATTCGGAGCCCGGCTCCCCAAGGAGCTGATGCTCTTCGTGAAGAACCTGGTGTTCCTCGACGG
Organism: uncultured Acidimicrobiales bacterium; assembly: GCA_964390555.1. Classification (GTDB taxonomy): domain Bacteria; phylum Actinomycetota; class Acidimicrobiia; order Acidimicrobiales; family SHLQ01; genus CAVTWS01. The sequence continues at coordinate 9,397 of CAYMJU010000098.1, forward strand.
AGCCATCGCGGTGCTCGCCCCGGACTTGGACTTGATCGACGAGGTCGCCGCTGTCGCCACCCACTTCGCCACGGTGCACGGATCCGCCATCGCCACAGAGATCGGGATGGACCCGGCGACCTACCGCCTCGACCTCGACAGCGTCAAGGACGCGTTCGGGGTCGACCGGTCGCGCCCGACGTTCACCTACCGGGAGCTTCAGGCCCGCCGCGAGCTGATCAAGACCCGCCTCCGCGGTCGGGGTTGATCAGCTCGATGACCTGGGGCCGCGGCCCGCTGGCTGGGATGGCCGGCTCCTAGACTCGTCCACCGTGCGTCTCGTGATCGCCCGCTGCACCGTCGACTACTCGGGTCGACTCGACGCCCATCTCCCGACGGCCCTGCGACTGATCATGGTGAAGGCCGACGGGTGTGTCGCCATCCACGCCGACGGCGGTGCGTACAAGCCGCTGAACTGGATGAACGCCCCCAATCGGCTCGACGACCATGGCGACCACTGGATCGTGACCAACCCCAAGGGCTAGACCCTCACCATCGCGTTCGACGAGGTCGTGACCGACAGCCTCCACGAGCTCGGAGTCGATCCCGGGTTGCGCAAGGACGGCGTCGAGGCCCACCTCCAGGAGTTGCTCGCCTCGGCACCCGAGTCGATCGAGGCCGGCTTCCGCCTCATCCGCCGCGAGTTCCCCACCGACATCGGGCCGGTCGATCTGCTCTGCCGAGATGCCGACGGCGCGACGGTGGCCATCGAGGTCAAACGCCGCGGCGAGATCGACGGCGTCGAGCAGCTCACCCGGTACCTCGAATACCTCAACCGGGACCCGCTGTTGCGACCGGTCCGCGGCGTGTTCGTCGCCCAGGAGATCAAACCGCAGGCCCGCTCGCTCGCCGCCGGTCGCGACATCGCGTGCGTGACGATCGATTACGCCGCCCTCCGAGGCATCGAGCGCGACGAGCTGACCCTGTTCTGAGATCATTGCCCCACCGTCAACATTGCCCCACCGACAAAACAAATCCGGAGTACCCATGTCACACCTCGTTGCACCCGGCGGCTGGATCTACGGGATGCAGCTTCCGATCCAGACGCTGACTCGCACGCTTCGCGAACCGTGGGAGGAGGCCGCGACGGTCGAGGATCTGGTGACGATCACCAGGCACGCCGAGTCGACCGGGCACCGCTTCGCCGGCGTGTGCGACCACGTGGCCATCCCCGACAACGACTACGCCCGCCACATGACCACGACGTGGTACGACACCGTGGCCACCTTGGCGTACCTCGCCGGTCACACATCGTCGATCGGCCTGCTGTCGGTCGTGTGGATCGCCGGGTACCGGCACCCGCTCCTGACGGCCAAGGCGTTCGGCACCCTCGACCACCTTTCCGGAGGCCGAGCGATCCTCGGCGTCGGCGCCGGTCACGTCGAGGCCGAGTTCGAAGCCCTCGGGCTCGACTTCAAGACTCGCGGCAAGCGTCTCGACGAGACGTTGCGAGCACTGCGCGCCGTGTGGGACGACACCTACGTGTCCTTCGACGGTGACTTCTACACGTATCAAGACGTCGGGGTGGCGCCGCGCCCAGTCCAGGACGCATTGCCGATCTGGGTGGGCGGGATGAACGCCGCCGCGTGGCGCCGCGCCGGCCGCTTCGGCGACGGCTACATCCCCATGGGGGCGCCGAAGGAGCAGTATGGCGAGATCGTCGCCACGATCTCAGCGGCCGCCGAGGAAGCCGGCCGCGACCCGCAACGGATCGACATCGGTTACATGCCGGGCTGGCTGTACCTCGGCGCTCCGCCGGCCGACATCGGCGGGCACGTCGGGCTGTCCGGGTCGGCCGACGAGGTGGCGGCCGATCTCCGCGCCGCCCGGGACGTCGGCGCCAACGTGATCCACATGCGGTTCCGCAGCCGCAGCGTGAGCGAGCTCCTCGACCAGATGTCGGCCTTCGAGGCCGAGGTCGTGCCGCTCGTTTCGTGACTGTCCCGGCGGGCCGCAACCCGTCAGCCGGGGACCCGCCGGAGTGCCCCGGTAGCGTGACCCCACGGACACGTTTCTCGCTCCTCAGGTCGGTTCTCGCCGCCGCAGAACAGTCACGGTCACGGCCCTGGTGGTGGCGGCGCTCTCGCTCGTTGGCGCGCCGCCCGTCGCAGCCGATGAGCACACGAGCACGCCGATCGACATCCCGCCGGAGCTCGCGCCGGACCCCGAGACCGGGACGTGGCCCGACGACGCACCCCGGTGGGCCGATCCACCCGCAGCACACGCCGACGCGGCAACCGCGCCGGCCGCCGTCGATGGCGCCGGGCCGATCCTCGCCAGCCACGCGACCGGGCTGACTCCATCGCCGGGCGCCACGCTCGGCGGTCTCCAGAGCCTCCCTCCGGTCCGCCTGCTCGACACGCGCTTCGGCCTGGGCGCGAGCGGGGCGGTCGGCCCGGGGCAGTCGGTGGACGTGGCGATGCTCGGCCACGGTGGGGTACCGGCGGGCGGCGTCGGGTCGGTGGTGGTCAACATCACCGTGACCCAACCGTCCGTCGCCACGTTCGTCACCGCCTACCCCGCGGGGGAGCCTCGCCCGACGGCGAGCGTGCTGAATGCCGTCGCCGGCCAGACCCTCCCGAACTTGGCCATCGTCAAGCTCGGGGCCGGCGGGCAGATCTCGCTGTACAACAACGACGGCACCGCGCACCTCGTCGTCGACGTGATGGGTTGGGCGCCCCTCGACGCCCACGTCACCGCCCTGTCCCCAGCTCGATTGCTCGACACCCGCGATTCGGGGGTGCCCGTCGGGCCGGCTGCGATCATCGACGTCCCCGTTTCCGGGCGCGGGGGTGTGCCGGCTACGGGTGCTGGGGCGGTCGTGGTGAACATCACCGCGACCGAGCCGACGACACCGACCCACGTCACCGCGTGGCCGGCCGGTGAGCCCATCCCACTGGCCAGCAACCTGAACGTCACCCCGGGCGAGACGTTCCCGAACCTGGCCATCGTCAAGCTCGGCGCGACCGGTGCGATCTCGCTGTACAACAACGCCGGGTCCACGCACCTGGTCGTCGACGTCATGGGGTGGCTCCCGCCCGAGGGCAGTTTCGTGCCGCTGTCGCCGGTCCGGGTGCTCGACACGCGGATCGGCACCGGCGGCGCGTTCGGACCGGTCGGCGGATTCGGCACGATCGTGCTCGATCTCGCGTCACGGGTCGACAGCGACGCCGACGGTGTGTTCTTGAACGTGACCGCGGTCGACGCCACCGCCGACACCTTCATCACCGTGTACCCGACGGGGACCTCGGTACCCGTGGCGTCCAACGTCAACCCGACAGCCGGCGAGACGGTGCCCAACCTGGTGTTCGTGCCGCTGTCGTCGGGCGGCCAGGTGTCGCTGTACAACAACGCCGGATCGGTCCACTTGGTCGCCGACCTGGTCGGGGTCACGACCCGCCGCAACGGCCAGGACGATCCCGATGCCGGGTCGTCGGTCGTCGTCCACGCCGTGTACGTGCGCCCGGCTGGCGTGGTGGCGCCGCCCGGACGGGTGGCGGAGATCGCCCATGAACTGGAGAACATGGACGCGTGGCTGATGGGTCAGGCGCCGGGGCGCCGGGTCACCTGGGACCGTTCGGGTGGCCAGATCGAGGTGAGCGAGACGGTGCTGCGTCAGACGCTCGCCGAGATCCACGCCGCCGGGCCGTCGTTCGGTGGCCGCAGCGGCAGCCTGGTCGGTCTCGCCGGCATCGAGGTGATCGAATCCCAGCTCGCCGTCGATGGGTTCGGCCATCCCGACAAGGTCTACCTGGTGATCGTCGAGTCGGTGTTCACAGGCTTCATCTGTGGCGTCGTGCTCGGCAACGCCTCGAACGACGTGACCCTCGAGGGACCGATCGGTGCGCCGCGCTACGCCCACCTGTTCATCGCCGCCAGTTGCGACGATCCCTCGACCACGTCGCTCCCCGGCACGAGCGAGGCCGCGGTCACGGGAATCCACGAGCTGTTCCACGCCGTCGGCGCCGTTCCTCCGTGCGGCGCCACCGACAACGGGGAGGGCCACGTGAGCACCAACGGGCTGCCGGGCACCGATCTGATGGGCCCGTTCGTCGTCACCAACCCGGTGCTCGACCCCGGCCGCAACGACTACTGGGGCCACGGCCTGCCCGCCTGCCCCGACCTCGAACGCAGCCCCTACGTGATGGGCTGATCCCAGCCCTCCAATGTTTAACCACTGATCGGTCGTGGCGGAGGCTCATCGCAAGGATTTCCTTCGCCCCACGTCATCGATCCGAACGAATGAACGCCGTCGCGCTGGTGGTCGCGGCTGACGGCCGACTAGCCTCGCGGCGACTGCATCACCGCTCAGACGAGGGGAGCCCGGACGGTGTCGGACCAGAACATCGCCGACGTGGCGATCACGCTCGACGCCGTACACAAGCGCTTCGGCGATTTCGTGGCCGTTCACGACGCCACGTTCACCATCGGGCGGGGCGAGTTCTTCTCCATGCTCGGCCCGTCGGGCTGTGGCAAGACCACCACGTTGCGCATGATCGCCGGGTTCGAAACGCCCACGTCGGGGCAGATCCTGCTCGACGGTGCCGACGTGTCGAAGGTCGCCCCGTACAAGCGCAACGTCAACACCGTCTTCCAGCACTACGCCCTGTTCCCGCACATGACCGTGTGGGACAACGTGGCGTTCGGCCCCCGCAGCCAGAAGCTCGACAAGGCCGAGACCGGCCGCCGGGTTGGCGAGCTGCTCGAGATCGTCCGGCTCGGCGACTTCGCTCGCCGCAAGCCGGCGCAGCTCTCCGGTGGGCAACAACAGCGGGTGGCGCTGGCCCGGGCCCTGGTCAACTACCCGAGCGCCCTCCTGCTCGACGAACCCCTCGGCGCTCTCGACCTGAAGCTGCGCCAAGCCATGCAACTCGAGCTCAAGCGCATCCAGCGCGAGGTCGGGATCACGTTCGTGTACGTGACCCACGACCAGGAGGAAGCGCTCACGATGAGCGACCGGATTGCGGTGATGAACCGCGGCTGCGTCGACCAGATCGGTGATCCGGTTCAGATCTACGAGCAGCCCGCGACCGCGTTCGTCGCCGGGTTCATCGGCCAGACCAACCTCTGGCCCGGCGTCGCCGGCTCGCCGTCGAACGGAACCGTCGCGGTCGAGGCGCTGGGCGCGAGCTTCTCCGCCAAGGCCGCCGACGTCCCGAGCGGCGCGGTGACCGTGATGGTCCGGCCCGAACGGGTGTCGGTGAGCACGACCCATCCGGCGAGCGGTCCGGCCATCGCGACGACCGTGACCGATCTCGTCTTCCAGGGTCCCGTCGTACGGTTGGCTGGAGTCGCCAACGACGGTTCCGAGCTCGTCGCTCACATCGGCGCCCACACCGACCTGCCGCTGCTTCGGCCCGGCGACCAGGTCTGGTGTTCCTGGGCCCCGGACGCCGCGGTCGCCCTCCCTGCACCTACCGACCCCACGCCATCAACAAACACCCCTACAGAGACCTGACCCGGAGATAACAGCCATGACCCGAAACCGACTCGTCCTCCCCCCGTCGGCCTCGTTCAGCCGTCGGCGCTTCCTCGGCCGCGCCGGCCTGACCATCGGTGGGCTGGGCCTCGCCCCGGCGCTGTTGGCCGCCTGTGGCGACGACGACGATGCCCCAGCCGCCGGCGGCGACACCGGGGGCAGCGGCGGTGGGGGCAACAGCGTCTACCACGCCAACTGGCCGGCCTACATGGACGATGAGTCGGTGGCGCTGTTCGCTGCCGAGACCGGCATCGACCTGCGCTACACCGAGGAGATCAGCGACAACGCCGAGCTGTTCGCGCTCATCCAGCCGATCCTCGCCAACGGTGACGCCATCGATCAGGACATCATCACCCCGTCGATGTGGATGGCGGCCCGGCTCATCAACCTCGGCTGGGTCGAACCGCTACCCCTCGACCTCATCCCCAACGCCGGCAACCTCGCCGCGAACCTGGTGAACCCACCGTGGGACCCGACCGGCGAATTCTCCTTGCCGTGGCAATCGGGCTTCGGCGGGATCGCCTACAACCTCGACGTCACCGGCCGCGAGCTCACCAGCACCTTGGATCTGCTCGATCCGGCGTTCTCGGGCAAGATCGGCCTGCTGTCGGAGATGCGAGACACCGTCGGCTTGTTCATGATGGCCACGGGCAAGACGTTGGCGAACCCGACGTTCGCCGACGCCGAGGAGGCGTTCGCCCTGCTCGAAGAGGCGGTCGCGAGCGGTCAGATCCGGGCGTTCACCGGCAACGACTACATGGACGACCTGGCCAGCGGGAACTTCGCCGCGTGTGTCGGGTGGTCCGGTGACATCGCCCAGATCGCGCTCGACAATCCGGCCGTGAGGTTCGTCGTCCCCGACGAGGGTGGGACCCTGTGGTCCGACGTGATGGTCATCCCGAAGGGAGCCGCGAACGTCGATGCGGCCGCGGCTTGGATGAACTACTGCTACGACCCGGTCAACGCGGCTCGGATAACGAACTTCGTGCAGTACGTCTCCCCGGTCGACGGGGTGGCCGCCGAGCTCACCGCGCTCGGCAGCGACGCGGCGGCGCTCGTCGACAACCCGCTCGTGTTCCCGAACGCCGAACTGCTCTCGCGGGTCCAGTCCTGGGGTCTGTTGTCCGACGACGACGAAATCGCGTTCGACGCCCGGTTCGGCGAGCTCCAGGGTGCCTGATGGCCGGTGAGGCCGGCGGCCGCGGCGAGCCGCGACGAGGGAGGTTGGCCCCCTACGGGCTGCTCTCCCCCGGCGTGCTCTGGCTGGTGCTGTTCTTCCTCGCGCCGGTTTACATCCTCGTCAAGACCGCGTTGTCGAGCCGGCCCAGCCGGTTCGCGAACCCGACGTTCGACTGGGCGTTCGACAACTTCGACACCGTATTCACCGACTACGGCGAGCACATCGGCCGGTCGTTCCTGTTCGCCGGCACAGCCACGGTTCTGTGCATCCTGATCGGCTACCCGCTCGCGTACTTCGTCGCCGTCCACGGCGGGCGGTGGCGGGGCCTGATGCTCGGCGCGGTCATCGTTCCGTTCTTCACCAGCTACCTGATCCGAACTCTCGCCTGGCAGAACGTGCTGGCCGACCGGGCGCCGGTGGTGCGCTTCCTCCGGTCATTGCCGTTCACCGATGGAGACCTTCAGCTCGTGAACACGCATTGGGCGGTCATCGGCGGCCTCACCTACAACTTCCTGCCGTTCATGATCCTGCCGATCTATGTGAGCCTGGAGAAGATCGACCTGCGCCTGCTCGACGCGTCGGCCGACCTCTACGCCGCCCCGACCAGCGCCTTCCGGCGTGTCATCCTGCCGCTGTCGCTCCCCGGTGTGTTCGCCGGGAGCCTGCTGACATTCATCCCGGCGTCGGGCGACTTCGTGAACGACGAGCTGCTCGGCAACCCCCGCCAGCGGATGATCGGCTACGTCGTCCAGAACCAGTTCTTCGACAACACCAACTACGAGGTCGCCTCGGCCCTAGCCCTCGTCCTCATGGTGATCATCACCGTGCTGGTGCTGCTCTACGCCCGCCTGTTCGGCACCGAAGGGTTGACGGTATGAGCGGCGGGGCGCCGTGAACCGCAAGCTGCTCACGGCGTGGACGGCGTTCGGGTACCTCTACCTGTTCACCCCGATCATCGTGATCGTGGTGTTCTCGTTCAACGACCCGGCCGGCGACTTCAACATCTTGTGGCGGCGGTTCACCGTCGACAACTGGGTCAACGCCTTCGATCCGACCGAGCTGCGCACCGCCCTGTGGTACAGCTTGCGCATCGCCTCGATTGCCGCCGCCATGGCGACGGTGCTCGGGGCGCTGGTGGCGATGGCGTTGTCGCGGTACCGGTTCACCGGCTCCAAAGCCATCGAGGTCCTCCTGGTGTTGCCCCTCACGACGCCCGAGGTCGTGCTCGGCGCGTCGCTGTTCAACCTGTTCCTCGACTGGGGCTGGGACCGGGGCTTTCGCACCGTGTTGGTGTCGCACACCATGTTCTGCGTGTCGTTCGTGGCCCTGACCGTCAAGGCCCGCCTGCGCGGCCACGACTGGTCCCTCGAGGACGCCGCCATGGACCTCGGAGCCGGGCCGATGCGGACGTTCGTGAAGGTCACGTTCCCGCTGATCATCCCGGGCGTCTTGGCCGCCTACCTCCTGTCGTTCGCCCTGTCGATCGACGACTTCATCATCACCTTTTTCACCAAGGGATCGGACAACACGTTCCCACTCCAGGTGTTCGGTGAGTCGAGGCGCCAGATCTCGCCCCAGATCAACGTCCTCGCCACGCTCGTGCTGCTCGTGTCGCTGGCGTTGTTCGTCGTCCCGACACTCGTGTCGAGGCTGCGCCGACCACCGGTACCCGGCTGACGACTCGGAGGCACCACGTGTCCAGCTTGCCCCTCGTCGTCGGCGTGCCCGCCGAGATCAAAGCCGACGAGCACCGCGTGGCCATCACCCCCGACGGCGTGCGCGAGCTCCACGCTCACGGCGTCTCGGTGCTAGTCGAATCCGGTGCCGGCGCCGGCTCCCGGATCAGCGACGACGACTTCCGGGTGTCGGGGGCCGAGATCGTTGCGTCGGCCGCCGAGGTCTGGGAGCGGGCCGGGTTGGTCTGCAAGGTGAAAGAACCCCAGGAATCCGAGTTCGTCCACCTGCGCGGCGACCTGGTCCTGTTCACCTACCTGCACCTGGCGGCTTACCCGGTAGTGGCCGACGCGTTGTTGGCGGCCGGCACCACCGGCATCGCCTACGAGACGGTGCAGCGCGCCGACGACAGCCTGCCCCTGCTCGCCCCCATGAGCGAAGTCGCCGGGCGCATGGCCATCCAGGCCGGCGCCAAGTACCTCGAATCCCACCACGGCGGGCGCGGGGTGTTGCTGGGCGGCGTCCCGGGGGTGGCACCGGGCAAGGTGACCGTGATCGGGGCCGGCAACGTGGGCTGGAACGCGGCGTGGATCGCCGCGGGCATGGAAGCCGAAGTCCGCCTGCTCGACAAGAACCTCGACCGCTTGCGCTGGACCGATCAGATCCACCGCGGGCGCATCACCACGCTCGCCTCGAACCGGGGCGCCCTCGAACGGGCGATCGCCGACGCCGACCTGGTCATCGGCGCCGTGCTCGTCGCCGGCGGCCGGGCGCCGGTGGTCGTGACCGAGGACATGGTCCGCTCCATGAAGCCGGGCGCGGTGATCGTCGATGTCGCCGTCGACCAAGGAGGGTGCATCGCCACGACGCGTGAGACGACCCACCACGACCCGGTTTACGACCTGCACGGCGTGATCCACTACGCCGTGGGCAACATGCCCGGCGCCGTTCCCCACACCTCCACCAACGCCCTCACCAATGCCACCTTGCCGTACCTCGTCGACCTGGCGACGACCGGCCCCGGCGCGGCCTGCCAGGCCGACCCCGAGCTGGCACTCGGTGTCAACACCGACGCGGGATCCGTCGTCAACGCGGTCGTGGCCCAGAGCCTGGGCCGACCGGTAGGCCTACCCCGATGGAGTGAGACATGAGCGAAGCGGAGCTCCCCGGATGCCGATGGGGTCTGGGGGAGCGCAGCCCCCAGCGACAACTTATGAGCGAAGCGCAGCGAGCGAGTGCAGCCGAGGGAGCGAAGCGACCCGGATGCCGATGGGGTCTGGGGGAGCGCAGCCCCCAGCGACAACTATGAGCGAAGCGCAGCGAGCGAGTGCAGCCGAGGGAGCGAAGCGACCCGGATGCCGATGGGGTCTGGGGGCGCGCAGCCCCCAGCGACAACTGTGAACGACAGGCCGACAGGCGGCGTGATCCTCGACGACACCGACAAGGCGATCGTCCGGGAGCTACAGGGCGACGGGCGCGTCTCCTACGCCGACCTGGGGCCGAGGGTGGGGCTGTCGCAAGCGGCGGTGCGCCAACGGGTGCGGCGGCTGATCGACAGCGGGACCATCCAGATCGTCGCCGTCACCGATCCGACCTCGCTCGGGTTCCACGTGTTCGCCATGCTCGGCGTGCGGGTGAGGGACGACGTTCGCCGGGTGGCCGCGGATCTCGGCGCCATCGACGCCGTCGATTACGTGGTGATCACCGCCGGCCGGTTCGACATCTTGGTCGAGGTCGTTTGCGAGGACAACGGCGCGCTGCTCGAGCTCGTGAACGATCGGATCCGGGCCGTGGCGGGCGTCGAGACCGTCGAGATCTTCAACTACCTCGATCTGGTCAAGCAGACCTACAACTGGGGCACCCGCTGAGCGTCGAGCGTCGGCTGCTCGAGGTCGAGATCCGGGCCGAGCGCTCGCTGCACCGACGTGTAGCCGAGGATCTTGCCTCGCTTCACGTTGGGGATGACCGTGACCTGAACCCAGTAGTAGCCGCCGTCGGCGCGCAGGTTCTTGAGCGCGTGGCGCCACTGCTCGCCCCGGCCGATGGTGGCCCACATGTCCGCGAAGACGTCGGCGGGGGTATCGGGATGGCGCACGATGTGGTGGGGCCGGCCGATCAGGTCGGGGGTCGACCAACCAGTGACCGCGGCGAACGCCGCGTTGACGTCGGTGATGCGGCCGCCGCGATCGGTTCGAGACACGATGAGCTGGCCTTCGGGCACGACCGTCTCGATGCCGGTGACCTCGACGGTGCGCGGAGTTCCATCGTGGTGGATGAGTTGGTGGAGCGACGGCACGGCGGCGGCCTCCGATCGGGTGGATCACCCTCCGTCGGCACTTCGGCGACCGACTTGACCAGTTAGCGCAGGGCGAGCTTGGGCAGCACCTCGGTTTCGATGGCCCGCAGCGACTCCCACGCGTAGGCCGGTGGCAGGCCACCACACATGGGGTGCAACCCGAGCATGCCGTTGGTGCGGATCTGCTCCACTGCCTGGTCGGGGGTGAAGATCCGGTAGGGCCCGTTCTCGGCTCGCAGCTCGTCGACCGTCGATGCCCCCGACCAGCTCGTCGGTCGCTCGTCGCCGAGCCACGCCGCGTACATGTTGGCGTCGTGGAGGAGGTACGGGCCCCATCGCTCCCATGCCGAGTCGACGTCGGTCGATACGAACGCCGATGTCGGCGCTGCGGTACCGCCCGGGACCATCACCATGCTCGGTGTCTTGCCAGCCGCCGCCGCGGCTTCGAGGTAAGTGGGCTCGAGCTGAGGGTTGGGACCCTCGGCGAACAAACCGAGACCGAAGCGACCGGCGCGCTTGGCCGCCGCCACGGTGTGCCCGCCGTAGGCCACGAACGGCGTGTGCTCGCTCAGCGGGCCCGGGGTGACATAGACCTGGCGGCCCTCGTACTCGAAGCGCTCGCCCCGCAGCGCCCGCAGGAGCGCGTCGAGCGTGCGGTCCATCGTCGCGCCCCGCTGCGACATGGCGACGCCGAACATGGCGTGCTCCTCGGGCCGGTACCCGAGGCCGATGATGTAGGCGACCCGACCGCCGCTCACGATGTCGAGCACCGCCATGTCCTCGGCGAGCTTGATGGGGTCGTAGAAGTTCAACAGGAGCGCACCGATCGAGATCGGGATGGTGCTGGTGCGGGCCGCGATCGCCGCGGCGAGGATCATGGGCGACGGGATGTAGCGGTCCGACGACGTGTGGTGCTCGCTGATGAGCACCGACGCTGCGCCGTGGCGTTCGGCCCACTCCGACATCTCGATGGCGGTGGTGTAGAGGTCGGAGATGGGCACCCCATCGACGGGGGCTCGCATGTCGAATCGCAGAGTGAACATGGGGGCGATTGTCCCCCGCCGGGTCAGGCCGCGTCGAACGCGGCCGCCAGATCGCGGACCCAGCCGGCGAAGGTCGCCTCGGCGCGGGCGAAGAACGCCTCGCTCGCGTCGGCATCGGCTCCGGGAAGAGCGAGGAACGATCGGATGGCGAGACACCCCGCCGGATCCGGTACGAGGTGGATGAACCCCTGGAACGTCTCGACGGGCGCGCCGGCCACGATCTCGTAGACGACCCGCCACGGGGGCTCGAAGCTCAACACCTTCTCGACGAGCTCGATGTCGAGCTGCGCGACGGGGACTCGGCGCACGGCACCGACGCCCGCGGCGACACCGTCCTCCCATCCCCGCACGCTCATCCACCCGACGAGGGTGTCCCAGACCTGCTCGCGGGCCGCGGGCACGACCCGCTCGACGACGTGCTGGCGGTAGGTGGGCCTCGATGCCGGGGCCTTCTCGGCCGGGGCCTTCACGAGGCCGGGGGCGGCACGTCGCGGGCGGCCCAGAACTCGATCCAGGCCGGGTCGTCGTAGGGAATCGAGCCGGCGCCGATCTGTCGTTCCGGCCAGTTGGCCGCGGGCTGGGCGAGCGGGCTCTCGGCCGTCGAGACGCCGTACCAGAGATGGTGCTTGCGGGCGACGAACCGCCAGCCCGGCACGGAGTCGGGCCCGACGTGGCGACGGTAACGATCGGTGTACTTGATCATCTGCTCGATGAAGCCGTGGTTCGGGTCGTCGATGTAACCGCGGCACCACACGGTGCCCCGGGCGTTGTCGGCGTCGACGACGTCGATGAGGTGGTTGCCTACGAACAACACGGCCACGCCGACGCTCGCCATGGTGTCGGTCCAGAATCGCAGGATCCCGTCGGGCCCCTCGAACCCGGGGCCGAAGCGGGCGTCGGGCACGTAGAGGGCGACCATGGCATCGACGTCGCGACGGTCCATGGCATCGGCGTAGCGGTAGGCGAGCTGGCGGATCTCGTCGCGGGCGATGACCCGTTCGATCGGTGACACGCTCGAGGGGTCCGGGTCGGGCATGTGGCAAGTCTGACCGATCCGCGCTGGACTGCGGGGCATGCGAATCGATCCTCACCACCATCTCTGGGATGCCATGCCCGCGTCGTCGGGCCTGCCGACGCGGTACATGCACGACGAGCTCGCCGCCGACACCTCGTCGGGCGGTGTGAGCCACACCGTGTTCGTCGAGTGCGGCTGGCGCTACGACGCCGCGCTCGCACCCCACCTGCGACCGGTGGGCGAGACCCGCGAGGTGCTGGCCGTGGCCGGCGACCTGGTGGCCGGCATCGTCGCTTCGTGCGACCTGGAGCTGCCCGCCGACCAGCTCGGTGACATCCTCGACGCCCACGAAGCGGCTGGGGGTGGGCGCTTCCGCGGCATCCGGCACCGCCTCGCCCATGACAACACCGGGTCGACGCACAAGATGGGCCAGGCCGAGCCCGGGCTGGCTGGCCGCGATGCGTTCCGCGCCGGGCTGACCGAGCTCGGCCGCCGCGGGCACTCGTTCGAGGCCTGGTGCTACCACCCGCAGCTCCCCGAGATCGTCGACCTGGCCCGAACCGTGCCCGGAACCACGATCGTGCTCAACCACCTCGGCGGCCCCATCAATGCCGGGGTCTTCGCGGGCCGCGCCGACGAGGTGCGAGACGCGTGGTCGCAGTCGATGATGGAACTGGCGGCCTGCCCGAACGTGGTGCTCAAGCTCGGCGGTGTCGGCATGGCGTCGGCCAGCCCGTGGTGGACCGCCGAGGGTCCGTTGGCGTCGGCCGCCGAGATCGCCGACCGGTGGGGGTCGTGGATCGACTTCGCCACCGACGCCTTCGGCGCCGACCGGTGCATGTTCGAGTCGAACTTTCCCGTCGACTCGGTGTCGTTCACCTACGCCGAGATGTGGTCGGCGTTCGAACAGATGGCCGCTTCGCGGCCAGCCGGGGAGCAAGCCGACCTGTTCGCCGGAACCGCCAACCGGGTGTATCGCCTCGGGCGGCCGGCGTGACCGGTCCCTTCCACCTGACTTGCAGACCGGTTTCCGACCGGTAGCATGGCGATCGCTGATCGTGACTGCGGTCACACCAATGCCGGATCAGGGGGAAACCCCAGGGGGAAAGATCATGCGCCGTCGCCTGCTCTCGTTGGTTGCGCTCTTGTTCGTGTTCGCGCTAGTCGCGTCAGCATGCGGGGGTGACGACGACGACAGCGTTGACAGCGCCGACGGCGGCGACACCGGCGGCGAGGTCGAGACCGGGGCCACCGATCCCCCCGAGGGCGACACCGAGGGCGACACCGGCGGCGACACCGAGGTGCCCGACACCAGCACGACCGAGCCCGCGGCGACGGCCGAGCCGGTGTACGGCGGTGAGATCACCTTCGGCACGGAGGCCGAGACCAACACCGGCTTCTACGCCCCCAACCAACAGTGCGCGGTGTCGTGTCACACCGTCATGCGGGCCATCCACGACCCGCTGTTCACCGAGACCGACACCGGCGAGGTCGTCGCGTTCCTCGCCGCCGGGGCCGAGCCCAACGCCGATTTCACCGAATGGCGGATAACGGCACGCGAGGGGATCACCTTCCACGACGGCGCCGCCTTCGACGGCACCGCTCTCGTCGGCCACTTCGACGCCCTCAAAGCCGGCACGATCACCGCTCAGGTCCTCCAGACCTACGAGAGCTCCGAGGTCGATCCCGCCGACCCGATGACCGCCATCATCCACCTGTCGGCGCCGTACGCCGACCTGCCCGAAATCCTGGTCGGCCAGTTGGGCTACGTGTCGTCGCCCAACCTGCACGCCGATCCCGGCGCGGCCGGCACCAACCCGGTCGGCACCGGGCCGTTCATGTTCGACTCGTGGAGCCCCGGCGAATCGCTGCACGTGGTCGCCAACCCCGACTACTGGCGGACCGATGCCGACGGCAACGCACTCCCGTACCTGGCCGGCATCACGTTCCGCCCCATCCCCGAGAACGACACCCGTTACTCGGCCCTGGCGTCGGGTGATCTCGACATCCTCCACACCGATCTGGCCGAGGACTTCGCCGAGCTCGAGGAGAACGGGGCCGTGATCACCACCTCCGATGCCGGCCTCGAGACCGAGTACGTGATGCTCAACGCCAAGGTGCCGCCGCTCGACAACCCCGAGTTCCGCCGGGCCCTGGCCCAGTGCACGAGCCAGGAGTTCTACATCGAGGCCCGCACCGGCGGCGTGAGCGAGGCCGCCAACGGGCCCTTTGCCCCCGGCAGCGTGGGCTACCTCGAAGACACCGGATACCCGACCTACGACCCCGATGCCGGCGAGGCCGCGATCGCCGCGATCGGCGCCGTGCCGGTCATCGAGTTCCAGACCACCAACTCACCATGGAACGTGCTGACCGTCGAGCTGATCGCCGAGCAGTGGAGCCAGTGCGGCGTCGAGACCGAGATCCAGACCCTCGAGCAGGGCGAGAACATCACCGAAGCGCTCCTCGGCACGTTCGGCGCCCTGCTGTGGCGCAACCACGGCTACTCCACCATCGCGCCCGAGTACGTGTGGTGGCACTCCAACCACTCCGGCGACATCGGGGCCCTGGCCGCGGCCAATTTCGGCCGCGTCGAGGACCCCGACATCGACGGCGCGCTGGACCACGCCCGCACCACGCGCGACGCGGCCGACTGGCAGGCCGACGCCGAAGCCGTGAACCGCACGTTCGGCGAGCAGGTGTACAACATCTGGCTCGAATGGCGGCCGTGGGTGCAGGCCCACTCGCCATCGCTCCAGAACGTCGGAGCCAACACCCTCCCCGACGGCGGCCAGTCGCCGGTGCAATTCTCAGGTCGGGTGTTCCTCGCCGAGACGTTCTCGACGGCCGGCTGATCGTCCGAGCAAGGACGACCCGGGGCATGAGCCCGAGCCGGGCGTGACCACGTGCGCTACGCGCTGACGCGGGTGGCCCAGGCGCTCGTCGTCTTGCTCATCGTCACGTTCTTCACGTACTGGATGCTGGCTCGCCTGCCCGGCGACCCGTGCATCACCACCGGGGGACTGCTCGACGACGCCGAGCTCGCCGACTGCCACGAGCGTCTGGGGCTCGGCGATCCCGTCGTCGAGCGCTATGGTCGGTGGCTGGGCGACACGTTCACCGGCGATCTCGGGATCTCCTACGCCAACGGCATCCCGGTGACCACCAGCATCAAGGAACGGTTGCCGGTCACGCTGTCGCTGTTCGTCTACAGCCAGATGATCGCGCTGGCGGTGGCGATCCCGCTCGGGACCCTCGCCGCGTACCGCCGGGACCGGGCGGCCGATCGGGCCGTCAATGCCAGCACGTTCATGCTCCTGAGCATGCCGGCGTTCGTGATGGGCAGCGTGCTGCTGTACTTCTGCGCGGTTCGGTACGACTGGTACGACCTCGGCGGTTTCGTCGGACCGACCTCAGGGATCAGGGACCACCTCTCGTCGATCTGGCTCCCGGCGGTGGTCCTGGCGTCGGTGCCCACCCCCGTGTACCTCCGCTTGTTGCGCAGCGACATGATCCAGAACCTGCAACAGGACTACGTGCTGGTGGCCCGGGCCAAAGGCCTGCCGCCGTGGCGGGTGCTGGTGCGCCACGTGCTGCGGCCCTCGTCGCTCACCCTGCTCACCGTCGCCGGCCTCAACGTGGCCCAACTCGTGAACGGTGCGATCGTGGTCGAGTTCCTGTTCGACCTCGACGGTCTCGGCTCGCTGCTCATCGAGAAGCTGGTGCAGCGTGAGTTCCTGGTGGTGCAGACCCTCGTGGCGCTGGTGGCGATCGTGTTCGTGACCATCAACCTGGCCGTCGATCTGTTGTACGGCGTGGTCGACCCGCGCGTGCGGGTGAACCGGGGTACGACGTGAGCCGGGGCCGGGGAGGCGGCAGGACCGGCCGTGGCCGGGCCGGCGAGATCGTGTTCTGGGTCTGCGTGGCGTGGCTCGCCGCCATCACGTTGTTGTCGGTCCTGGCGCCCTGGCTCGGGTTCCTCAAGGACCCCGACGAGCTGAGCGCCGATTTCACCGCGTGCCCGGGGTGGTTCGACGCCCTCGACGCCTTGCCGGTGCTCGCCTTCAATTGCGAGGCGACCACCGGGCTCGACCATCCCTTCGGCACCAACGCTCTGGGGCAGGACGTGTTCGCTCAAGTCGCCCACGGCGGCCGGGTGTCGCTGTGGGTCGGCTTCGTCGGCACGGTCGTCGGCATCACCGTCGGCGGCCTGATGGGCTTGCTCTCCGGGTACTACCGCGGCTGGATCGACACCATCGTCTCGGGGGCCATCAGCGTGTTGTTGAGCATCCCGGCGCTGGTTCTCGTGGCTTTCATCATCGCCATGCGCGACGCCCGAACAGTCGGCAACGTGATCCTCGCCGTGTGCGTGCTGGCCGTGCCGTCGCTCGCTCGGATCGTGCGCTCGACCACGCTCCAGTACGCCGAGCGCGAGTTCGTGCAAGCGGCGCGGGTGCTCGGGGCCCGGGACCGTCGCATCTTGTTCCGCGAGATCCTGCCCAACGTGATGCCGGCCATGGTGTCGTTCGCGTTCTTGGCCCTCGGGATCATCATCGTGGCCGAAGCCTCGCTGTCGTTCCTCGGTCAGTCCGTCGAGCGGCCGGTGGCGACATGGGGCAAGATCGTCGCCGACGGTCGCGACAAGCTCGACGAGGGCGGCGCCCATCTGGTGCTCGTCCCGTCCGGCGTGCTGTTCCTCACCGTGGTGTCGCTCAACTACATCGGCGACCGACTGCTCAAGCGCTTCGACATTCGCGAGGGCCAGTTGTGACCGCATCTCCTGCCGACGCGCCGCTGCTCGACGTGCGTGGACTCGAGGTCACCTTCCCCACTCCGCGAGGCGCGCTGCGCGCCCTCGATGGCGTGTCGTTCTCGGTACCTCCGGGCCGGGCCCTGGCGTTGGTAGGTGAATCGGGATCGGGCAAGTCGGTGACGGCCAAGGCGATCATGAACCTGTTGCCGTCGACGGCGACGATCGGGGGTGAGGTCTGGTTCGACGGTCGGGAGATCCGGGCGCTGCCCAAGGCCGAGACCCGCCACCTGCTCGGCGTCGACGTGGCCATGATCTTCCAGGACCCGATGACCGCGCTGAACCCGGTCAAACGGATCGGCGCCCAGCTCACCGAACACGTGCGGTATCACAAGGGTCTCAGCCGAACCGACGCCCGCGATCGGGCGATCGAGGTGCTCGAACGGGTCAACGTGCCGGCGGCGCGCACGCGCCTTCGCCAGTACCCCCACGAGCTGTCCGGCGGGTTGCGCCAGCGCATGGTGATCGCCATGGCTTTGGCGTGCGGACCGAAGCTGTTGATCGCCGACGAGCCGACGACGGCGCTAGACGTGACCGTCCAGAAGCAGATCCTCGACCTGCTCGACGAGCTGCGAGCCGACCTCGACATGACGATGATCCTCATCACCCACGACCTCGGGGTGGCGTTCGGGCGCTGCGACGAGATCGCGGTGATGTACGCCGGCCGGGCGGTCGAGCGGGTGGTGTCCAGTCGCATCCTCGACCACATGCAGCACCCGTACACCGAGGCGCTGCTCGACACCATCCCGAAGGTCGAGAACGCGCCCCACACGCGGCTCGATCCCATCCCCGGGCGGCCACCCGACCTCACCCGCCCCCCAGCGGGGTGCCGGTTCGCACCCCGGTGCCGCTACGCCCAGTCGATGTGCCTGACCGACGACCCGGCTCTGCGCGCCGGCGGGTCGCTCGGCGATGCCGCGCACCTGTTCGCCTGCCACCTCCCGGTGGGGAGCGAGGAAGGCCAGGCCGCCCGATCTGCCAACGCGTCGAGCGGCACGACCGCCGCTGGATTGGTCCTGAACGAGGCGGTGACCGCCTGATGGCCGGCAGCGGTACCGCTCAGCTTCGTGACCGCGACGACCTGGTGCTGCGTGTCGAGGGCCTGGTGGTGTCGTTCAAGGTGGGTGGTGGCCGCCGCCTTCAGGCGGTCAGCGACGTGAGCCTCGACGTGGCCAAGGGCGAGACCCTCGGGATCGTCGGCGAGTCCGGCTGCGGCAAGTCGACGACCGCCAAGGCGATCATCCAACTGGTGCGTCCGAGCGCCGGGTCGGTGCAACTCGGCGATCAGGAATTGGTGGGCCTGAAAGGTGAGGAGCTCCGCCGGACCCGCCGCAAGCTCCAGATGATCTTTCAGGACCCGGTGTCCTCACTCAACCCTCGGCGCACCGTGTACGACGTGGTGAGCGAGGGCTTGGTCATCTGGGGGTCCGACCGTCGAGCCGCGTTCACGTCCCAGCTCATCGACGACGTGTTGACGACGGTGGGTCTCGACCCGGCGACGGCCCGGACCCGCCGGCCTCACGAATTCTCCGGCGGGCAGTGCCAGCGCATCTCGATCGCTCGCGCCGTCGCCCTCGACCCCGAGGTCATAATCTGTGACGAGCCGGTGTCGGCGCTCGATGTGTCGGTTCAGGCGCAGATCCTCAACCTGCTCGAGGAGATGAAGAAGCGCTACGGGCTGACCCTGGTGTTCATAAGCCACGATCTGTCGGTCGTGAAGAACGTGAGCGACCGGGTGGCGGTCATGTACCTGGGCAAGCTGTGCGAGATCGGCGACTCGGTGTCGCTTTACGAGCAGCCGGCGCACCCCTACACCCGGGCCCTCCTGGCCTCGATACCCGACCCGACGAGCCGGTTGTCGAGCGACGAGGCGACGCTCGACGGCGAGATCCCCTCGCCGCTGTCACCCCCTTCGGGGTGCCGGTTCCGGACCCGGTGCCCACGGGCGACCGACCGGTGCGCCGCCGAGGAACCGGTGATGGAGGCGATCGGCGACGACCACTTCGTCGCCTGCCACTACCCCCACCGCTAGCGGCCCGCTGGCGACCGTTCGCTCGTGACCGGCGTAGCCGTCGTGGCGGTCAGGTGGGCCACGGCTTCGACATGGCTGGTCTGGGCGAACAAGTCGACGACCACCACCCGCTGCAAGTCGTAGCCGGCGTTGGTGAACAGGCCGACGTCGCGACCGAACGCCGCGGCATCGCAACCGACGAGCACGACGTCGCGGGCCCCGGTCCGGACGATTCGCCCGACGACGGTCGCGCCGAGGCCAGAGCGGCTCGGGTCGGCGATCACGGCCTGGGCCGGCCGCGGCGTCCACGTCGCCACGTCGTTGCCGATGATCTTCGTGCGCTCGGTCGCCAGGTTCACGCGCGCGTCGGCGACGGCGCTCGGGGCGTTCTCGACAGCTGTCGTGCGGAACCGCGAGCCGATCGTGCCGCTGAACAACCCGACACCGGCGTAGAGGTCGACCAGGTCCGATCCGGGCTCGACGCGGGCGAGCATGTCGCCCACCACCTCGACCAGCGCCTCGGCTCCGTCGGGCCGGATCTGGAAGAAGGACTCCGCCGAGATCCGCCAGCGCCGGCCGGCCACCTCGTCGTGGAACCAGGCCCGCTTGCCGGCCGCCAACTCGTCGGCGCCCACGACCCGGACGCCGTCGGGCATCCGCACTCCGTCGGCTGACGGCGACGCCAGAACCAGCCGCTCACCAGTACGGGCCCCGACCCTGATCGTGGCCTCGGTCGCCTCGCCGAAGACCCCGTCGACAAGCAGCTCCTCGGCCAGGGGATGGGCGACCAGGCAGCTGTCGGTGACCACGGTGTCGTGGGTCCAACGCGCTCGGTACCCCGCTCTTTCGTGCTCGACCGCGACCCGAATCGTCGTTCGATAGCCATGGTCAGGCAGTTCCCGTCGCTCGATCGGCGGGATTGCAGCCAGCTTGCCTTGGCGGCGTAGCGCCTCCGAGACGATGGCCGCCCGGACGTCGAGCTGCCCGGCGGCACTCGCGTGCTGGAGGTCGCAGCCGCCGCACCCCCGGGCAACATGCGGGCACGGTGGGGTTCGCCGCTCGGGAGATGGCTCGACGACACCGATCGCCTTGGCCCGAGCCCACTGGGTTCTCTCGTCGGTGAACTCGGCCAGAACCAGCTCGCCGGGAAGCGCGCCCTGGACGAACACCACGCGACCCGACGACTCCCGGGCCACGCCGTCGCCCCCCACCGCCACCGAATCGATCCGGAGCTCGACGGGTGACATGGCCTACAGGCTACGGGCGCGCCGTCGAGCCGGGCAGATCCGGCGCGCCCAGGCGGAGACCGACACCGCTACGGCCGAGGTAACCTCGCAGCCGATGCGCCCCATCCTCATCGCTCCATCGGTGCTCCCGGCCGACTTCTCGCGCCTCGGCGACGAATGCCAGGCCCTCGAGAAGGCCGGCGTCGACCGCATCCAGTGGGACGTCATGGACGGCGTATTCGTGCCCAACCTCACGTTCGGGCCCGACGTGATCGCCTCGATCAGACCGCTCGTCGACGTCACCTTCGAGGCCCACCTGATGGTTGTCGAGCCCGACCGCCTCGCTCACCGTTACGTCGAGGCCGGCTGTGAGATCGTGATCGTGCACGCCGAAGCTTGCACACACCTGCACCGCAGCCTCGCAGCGATCGGCGACCTCGGAGCCCGAGCCGGGGTCGCCCTCAATCCCCACACCCCGGCGAACACGATCGCCCACGTGCTCGACCTCGTCGATCTGGTGTTGGTGATGACCGTCAACCCCGGGTTCGGCGGCCAGTCCTACATCGCCAGCATGGAGCCCAAGATCCGCGACGTGGCGGCCCTCATCGAGGCGAGCGGTCGGTCGGACCTGATCGACCTGGAGGTCGACGGCGGCATCGGTCCCTCGACGGTGGCGGGTGCCGCCGCCGCGGGGGCCAACGTGCTGGTCTCGGGCTCGGCGCTGTATCGCGACCCGAACGGCCTGGAACACGCCGTCACCGACCTTCGGCGCCTCGCCGAGACGGCGAGAAGATAGCGCCAGCGCCGCTACGGCGCGAAGGTAACGCCGCGCGGCTAGCGGGCCCCGAGCAGGTGAATCGACTCGCTACGGTTGGTGACAACGTGGTCGATCTGGCCGTAATCCTTGGCTTGCTCGGCCGTGAACCACCGGTCGCGCTCGGAGTCCTCGACGATCCTCTCGTAGGGCTGGCCGGTGTGCACCGAGATGCGCTCCTGTAGGACCTTCTTGGTGTAGCCCATCTGCTCGGCCTGGATGGCGATGTCGCTCGCCTGGCCCCTCACGCCTCCGAGCGGCTGGTGCATCATGATCCGGGCGTGCGGCAGGGCGTAACGCTTGCCAGGCGCTCCGGCACACAGCAGGAACTGCCCCATCGACGCCGCCAGACCCATGCAGATGGTGGCGACGTCGGGCTGGACGAACTGCATGGTGTCGTAGATCGCCATACCCGCGGTGACCGAACCCCCCGGCGAGTTGATGTACAGCCAGATGTCCGCCGTCGGGTCTTGGGCCTCGAGATACAACAACTGGGCGGTGACGTGGTTGGAGATCTCGTCGTCGACCTGTTGGCCCAGGTACACGATCCGCTGGTTCAACAGCAGGTAGTAGAGGTCGAGGCGCGTTGCGCCGCCGACCGACAGAGCCTCACCATCTTTGGCCACGAGTTCGGACATGGGAGGAAGGGTACCGGGGCGCTAGCCTCGCCAAGCGCCACGCGGACGTGGCGGAACTGGTATACGCACCAGACTTAGGATCTGGCGCCGCAAGGCATGGGGGTTCGAGTCCCCCCGTCCGCACCGGAAGAACCTGAGAACGGCTGATGGACTACTCCTACCCACCCGGCGCCGAAGCGTTCCGGCACGAGTTCCGAGCCTGGCTCGACGTCAACGTCGATGATCGACGGCGCGCCTTGTCCGGGTCGATCGGCGCTGATGACGACACCATCGCCGCCCTGAAGCGGTGGAACAGCGACATCGCCGATGCCGGTTTCGCCGCCATCGCCTGGCCCCGGGCCTATGGCGGCCGCGACGCCAGCGTGATGGACCAGGTGGTGTGGGCCGAGGAGATGGACCGCTCCGGGGCGCCCGGCCTGCTCAACCCGATCGGCCTGGCCAACATCGCGCCCGCGATCATGGAGTGGGGCACCGCTGAGCAGAAGGACACGCTCCTCCCCCGCATGCGAAGGGGCGACGACATCTGGTGTCAGGGATTCAGCGAGCCCGACGCCGGGTCCGACCTGGCGTCGCTGCGTACAACCGCCGTCGCCGACGGCGACGACTTGGTGGTCAACGGGCAGAAGATCTGGAACACCCTCGGCCAACACGCCGACTGGTGCGAGCTCCTCGTTCGCACCGACCCCGAAGCCCCCAAGCACAAGGGCATCTCGTGCTTGCTGGTCGACATGGGATCATCGGGCATCGAAGTGCGTCCCATCACCACGATCGCCGGCGACGAGGAGTTCAACGAGATCTTCTTCACCGATGTGCGGGTCCCGGCAAGCGCACTGCTCGGCCCGGTCAACGAGGGTTGGCGCGTGGCCATGACCACGCTCAACAACGAGCGGGCCGGTGTCGCCACCCTTCACCTCATGGTGCGTCGCAAGGTGAACGAGCTGATCGCTGAGCACGCCGGGTCGCGGGATCCGGTCGTGCGCGAGCATCTCGCTCGGGCCTACCTCGACGCCGAGTATCTGCGGTACCTGAGCGACCGGGCCCTGTCCGCGGTGGTCTCGGGTCGGCCCGGCGCCGAGGGCTCGCTCGTCAAGCTGGTCTGGAGCGAGACCAGCCAGCGCCTCGCCGAGCTGACCGCCGAGCTCGCCGGCGCCGACGGCCTAGCGGGCGAGGCCGGGTGGGGCGACGTGAGGGCCCGGTCGCTCACGATCGCCGGCGGCACCACCCAGGTCAACAAGAACATCGTGGCCCAGCGGGTGCTCGGCCTACCGAGGACGTAACGAATCGTGGATCTCGAGTTCACCCCCGAACAAGAATTGCTGCGCACGACGCTGCGCCGGTATCTCGACGGTGCCCCGACTGCCGACGGACTCGCCGACCTCGGCATCCTGGGCCTGCTCGTCAGCCCCGGCAACGGCGGCTCCGGCCCGTCGATGATCGATGCCGGAGCGGCCAGCGAGGAGTTGGGCCGCGCCGCGCACACCAGCGCCTTCCTCGCGTCGGCCGTGGGCGCCGCCACGCTCGCCGAGGGTCTCGGCGCCGCCGAGCTGGCCCGCGAGATCGCTTCCGGGGGCACCCACGCGACCCTCGCGCTGTACGAGCCCGGACGGGGCTACGGCTGGGATCGCCCGGCAACGCGCGCGACCGGCGAAGGAGTGGTGACCGGGATCAAGACCGTCGTGCTCGACGCCGTCGCGGCCGAACGCCTGCTCGTCGTCGCCGACCCCGACCAGGGCCCGGCCGGCGAGCTCGGGGTGTACGCCGTCGACCCGACCGACGACCGGGTGCAGATCGAGCCGGCGGACACCGTCGACCCGAGCCGGCCGATGGGCACGGTGCACCTCCACGGCGTGAACGCCACCCGCCTCGGTCGCTCGGGCGACACCGCGGCGGCCGTCGAACGGGCCGTCGACGCATCGGCCCTCGCCATTGCGCTCGACGGCCTCGGTGCCGCGAGCCGCGCTCTCGAGCTGGCGACCGCCTACACCCTCGAACGGCACCAGTTCGGCAAGCCGATCGCCTCGTTCCAGTCGGTGCAGCACCTGCTCGTCGACATGTTGACCGACGTCGAATTGTGCCGCGCCGGGTCGTACTTCGCGCTTTGGGCCTACGACCACGCCACCGACGACGACCGCCGACGCGCCGTCGCCCTGGCCAAGGCCCGAGCCTCGGTCGCCTTGCCCCGAGTCGGTCGCTGCGCCATCCAGGTATTCGGGGGCGTCGGCTTCACCTGGGAGCACGAGATTCATCACCTCCTCAAACGATGCTTGAGCGCCGCCCGGCTGTTCGGCGACGAGCGCCACCATCTCGAGACCATCGCCCGCATGGTCGTGGACCAGAACCGAGCAGGATGACCAGCATGAGCGGCATGAGAGCGTGACGATGACCCGCGTCCCCATCGAAGAGGGGTTCTTCACGATCCCCGACGATCCCGATCAGGCGCCGAGGCTTCTCGGTAGCCGCTGCCCGGCCTGCGGCGAGCATTTCTTCCCCCGACGCTTGGTGTGTGCCCAATGCCTCCACGTCGGTTGCGAGGACGTGCCTCTCGGTCCGCACGGTCGGCTGTGGACCTGGACCTGGGTCCACGTGCCACTGTTCGGACGCAACGACACCGATGCCGTCGGCTACGGCGTCGGGCAGGTCGACCTGCCCGAGGGCCCTCGTGTGCAGTCGATCCTGATGGGTGACCACGATCAGTTCGAGATCGGGATGGACCTCGAGCTCGACCTCGAGGAGCTCGGCGCCGACAAAGCGGGCAACGCGCTGGTGATCTATCGCTTCCGCCCGACAGCGCAGCTATGAGGGAAGCGCAGCGACCGAATGCAGCCGAGGGAGCGAAGCGACCCGGATGCCGATGGGGTCTGGGGGCGCGCAGCCCCCAGCGACGACCATGAGGTTCGACGATGTCGCCGTGATCGGGTCGGGCATGGTGCGCTTCGGCATGCACCGCGACCGCACCGTCTATCACTTGGCCCGCGACGCCGGGCTCGCCGCGCTCGACGACGCGGGCATGACCCTCGCCGACGTCGACGAGGCGTTCGTCGGATACATCCAGCTCGCCTCGCTCATCGGGGTCAAGTCCATGAAGGAACTCGGCCTCACCGGCTTGCCGGTAACCCACGTCGAGAACGCCTCGGCGACCGGGCTGGTCGCCTTCCGCGAGGCGGCTTGGGCCGTCCAGTCGGGACGGGCCAAGGTCGCCATGGCGCTGTGCTTCGACAAGTTCACCGACATGGCGACGGGCGGACAGCGTGGCCGGGGCGCCGGGCGCGACCAGATCGACGCCACCATCCTCCCGGCCGCGTACTTCTCGCTGTGGGCCAACCGTCGCATGCACGAGCGTGGCACCACCGCCCGCGACTTCGCCTGGATCGCGGCGAAGAACTGGAACCACGGCGCCCTCTGCCCCAACGCGCACCGTCAGCCCGACCACGAGGTGACCGTCGACGAGGTACTGGCGTCACGGGTGATCGCCGAGCCCCTCACCGCCATGATGTGCTGCCCGGCCGACGATGGTGCCGCCTGCGTGATCCTCACCACCGTCGCCGAGGCCAAGCGGCGCCAACCCGGTCGGCGGATCGTCCGCCCCATCGCGTCGGCACTCCAGAGCGAGCGCTACGCACCAGGCCACACCTTTGTCGGACCCGTCGTCGGCCCGTCGAGCATGACCCGCGACACCGCGGCCCAGGCCTACGAGATCGCCGGGATCGGCCCGGAGGACATCAGCCTGGCGTTTTGTCACGACGCCTTCGCCAACGAGGAGCTCGAGTACTACGAGCTGCTCGGCTTCTGCGCCGAGGGCGAAGCCGAGAAACTCGTGGCCGAGCGGGCCACGGCGCTCGGCGGACGAATTCCGTTCAACACCGACGGGGGCCTGATCGCGCGGGGCCATCCCGGCGGACCCACCGGGTTGGCCATGATCCACGAGTCGGTGCTGCAGCTCCGGGGCGAGGCGACCCGACGCCAGGTCGACGGGGCGCGGGTGGCTCTCAACCATCTCGTCGGTGGAGGCTCGATCTGCACCGTGACCATCCTGGAGGCATCATGACAACGAGCGACGAGCGGCGAGCGGCCGGCCGGGAGATCCAGGGCCAGCTCTGGCCCCAGACCCGCACCGCTCCGACCGGCCGATTCCCCGCCGCGCTACTGGCGCCGGAGTTCTTCGACTACGTCCAGCAGACGGCATTCGGCATGGTGTGGTCGCGGCCTGGGCTGGCCACACGCGACCGGTCGATGATCACCGTCGCCATGCTCGCCAGCCTCGGACAGATCGACGAACTCCGTGCCCACCTCTTGGGCGCCAGCAACGTGGGTCTGTCGCGCGACGAGCTCGTCGAAGTGTTGATGCAGGTCGCGGTCTACGCGGGCGTGCCGGCGGCGGTTGCGGCGCTGAGGGTGGCCGCCGACGTGTTCGGCATCGAGGCGCCGTAGGCCTCGGCCAGCTCGCCGGCGCGCTCGAGGCCGGCCCGGATCGCCGCCTGGTCCTCGACGGTCAGCGAGTCCGCTCGATCCACCAGATCGGTGGCTCGATCGAGCTGCACCAGAATCTGGCCGACATCGAGGGTGCCGCGATCGACGCGCCGCGAGTCGAGGACCCGCTTCGGTGGGCCCTTGATGTCAGACACGATGCCGACCCAGCTCAGCGCCTTGATCACGTAGAAGGTGGGGTCCCACTGGTACCAGCGGAACCCCTGGCGGCACGACGCCTGGTAGTGGTGATGGTTGTTGTGCCAACCCTCACCCATCGTGATCACGGCGAGCAAGAACGAGTTGCGGCTGGTGTCGGTCGTGGCGTAGCGGCGCCGGCCGAACACGTGGGCCCCGCTGTTGATGAGGAACGTGCCGTGCCAGACGAGCACCGTCGACCCGAAGAATCCGATCCACAAACCCGACCATCCAGCGACGAGGAAGGCGAGCACACCGAGGAACCACGGGCCTACCCAGTCGTTGCGGTTCAGCCATCGCAGCTCAGGGAACTTCGACAGGTCACGCACCCGCTCCATGTCGGTCACCTTGGTGGTGGGTGACAGGATCCACCCCATGTGGCTCCACCACAACCCCTTCTTGGGGGTGTGAGGATCGAGCGCGGTGTCGGAGTACCGATGATGGTCCCGATGGTGCGCCGCCCACCACAGTGGACCCTTCTGCACCGTCGTGAGCCCGGCCAGGCCCAGCAGGAACTGGGGCACCCGGCGCAGGCGGTAGGTGCGGTGCGAGAAGTACCGGTGATACCCACCGGTGATGATCAACACTCGGGCCACATAGGCAACGGCGCCGAAGACGAGCGCTCGGGTCGTCACACCGGTGAAGATGGCGAGCAGGGGGACGAAGTGGAAGCCGATGAAGTGGACCGATGGGCGCCACTCGATCCGCTCGCCAGGCTGGCGATGCATGGCACTCAAGGCTACTCGCCGGTGGCGAACTTCAAGCTCACAGCGCCGAGCTTCTCGGCCAACAACACCAGGTCGCTCCAGTCGTTACCACCGAGACCGTTCGCCACCGCCAGATCGAGAACCTCGCGGATCCGATCGGCGACGAGCGTGTCTACATCCAGCTCGTCCCCCATCTCGGTGATCAGCCCCGCGTCCTTGGCGGCCAGCGAGAGGGCGAACTGTGTCGGGCGGCCGCGCTGGTCGAGCCCGGGCACCGCTCGGTCGATGAAGAAGTTGCTCGCCCCGCCCGTCTGCACCACCTCAGCGGCCCGGGCCACCGGAATGCCGGCCTTGGCCGCCAGGGCCAGCCCCTCGAGCGACACCCACGTCGTCGTAAAGGCGAGGAGGCTGTTCACCAGCTTCATGGTGTTGCCCGACCCGAGCGGACCGAGATGGAAGACCGCGCGGCCCAACGACTCGAGCAGCGGTCGGCATCGGGCCACGACGTCGTCGTCGCCCCCGACGAGGAACACGAGGCTCCGGTTCTGGGCCCCGATCGCGCCGCCGGTGAGCGGGGCCTCGACCAGGTGACATCCGGCGCCGGCCAGCAGGGCGCCGAGCGATCGGGTCTGCGACGGCGACGTGGTCGACAGATCCACGAACACCGATCCAACCTTGGCACCGCTGAGCCACTCCTCGGCCACCTGCCGAATCGTGAACGGGTCGGGCAGCGAGGCGAAGGTGAGCTCGCTCGCCGCCGCCACCGCCCCCGCACCTTGGGCCCCGTGACCTCCGGTGTCCACCAGCGCCGCGACCCGACTCCCGTCGAGGTCAGCGACGGTGACCGTGTGTCCGTCGGCCATCAGGTTGGCGGCGACGTGCCCCCCGATGTTGCCGAGCCCGATGACCCCTACCCTCATGCGCTTCTCCTGAGTTCCCCGACACCCCGATACGCACGGTGGCCCGGTCCGGCGCCCGCCACCTCTCCCACCCGACAACCGAGATGCCGACGGATGCAAGAGCGGTCGTTCGCCTCCAGATGCTACGTTCCGCCAAGCTCGGCAAGGCCAACCAATATGGCCGCGCCACACGACGGCCGGGACCCGGAGGTCTGAACCGTGGCGTTTCGTGATCACGTCATATGCGACAGCGATCTTCACGTCATGGAACCGCCGGATCTGTGGTCGCGCTACATGGCGCCCGAGTGGGCTCACGCGGCGCCGATCGGGCTGAGCGAGATGGAGCGCGACATGCGGGTGAGGGTGAAGAACCACACCATGTTGCGGATGGGCCGGGTCCGCCCTCAGCGCATCGACGGCCGCAAGACCGGATGGCGGGCCGAGCACGACGACGTGTACGCCGCGGCGACCGCGCGTGGGTGGGACGCCCAATCCCAGGTCGACGCCATGAACACCGAAGGTCTCGACCTCGCCGTGCTCTACCCGTCGCGCGGGCTGTTCGTCCTCGGCCTCGACTCCGTCGACGCCGTCGGCCCCGATGGTCTCGAACCCGAGTACGCGACGGCGATAGCCCGGGCCTACAACGATTGGATGAAGGACTTCTGCGACCACGCTCCGGACCGCATGTTCGGCGCTGGCATGGTCGCCCCCCACGACGTTCCCGGTGCCGTCGCCGAAGCCCGCCGGTGCGTCGACGAACTCGGGTTCAAGGCGATTTTCCTCAACCCCTCGACCGTGAACCGTCGACCTTGGCACCACGAGGCCTACGACCCGCTATGGGCCGAGATCGAGCGCCTCGATGTGCCGATCGCGTTCCATGGTGGGGGGCAGACCTATCTGACGCCTGACTTCTCACTCCAGGTACTCGACAAGTTGATGCTCTGGCACACCTTCAGTCAGCCCCTCGGCATCCAGTTCGTGACGGTGTGCTTCTGCGGGGGCGGCATCCTCGAGCGCTTTCCGGCACTGCGCGTCGCTCTGCTCGAAGGAAATTGCTCGTGGGCGCCGTGGCTGCTGCACCGGCTCGACGAGCACCACGAATGGACCGGTTGGTACGAGGCCCCGGACCTGACGATGGCACCGTCGGAGTACTTCCGGCGCAACTGCTTCATCTCGGTCGAATCCGACGAGGAGACCGTGGTCGACTACCTCAGGGTGTTCGGCGACCATCGTCTCGTGTTCTCCACCGACTACCCGCACGGCGATTCGAAGTTCCCGCACGCGCTGTCGGCTTTCGAGAAGCTCCCGATGAGCGCCGACACCAAAGCCAGGGTCGTCGGGCAGAACTGGGCCGAGCTGTACAAGATCGAACTGGTGAAGAAGACCTGATCAGGCGGCGAAGACGGCGGCCCCGACGAGCAGGTCGTCGGCTAGCGCGGCATCGCCCTCGATCACCACGGCCAACTCGGCCGGGTCCAGGCGCTGCGCCGCCAGGCGGCAGAAGTCGACGGCATCGGCGACGATGGAGACATCGACCGCACCGGGGAGCGCCATGGCGGGGTCGAGCTGCTGGGTCCATGCCCCGCCACCGGGGCCGGTGAGGACGATCCGAGCCGTGCGGCCCACAGGCGACCGCTCCGTAGCGGGCGGCCAGGGGGACCGTCTGACGATCACGCGAGCGGACACGGACCATGTTTCGGCGCCGACAACTGCGCTGGATCACCCGATTCGCGAAGCGGTCCGGCGCATCCGAACGTCATCTTCCGGTCGCCGGGATCAACCGACCGTGAAGCGGTCCGGCGCGTCCGAACGTCATCTTCCGGTCGCCGGGATCAACCGCCCGTGAAGCGGTCCGGCGCATCCGAACCGTCGAGATCGGCGTTGGCGCGGGCTCGCTCGAAAAGCTCGTTGAGGGTGGCGCCCATCGCGGTCGGATCGCCCGGATTGACGGCTTCGGGACCGCGGTGCCAGCCCTCGGCGATGGCGAGCCTGTTGCCTCGCACATCGAAGACCCGGCCGGTGATGTGACGTGATTCGGGGCTCGCCAGCCAAACGGCGACCGCCGACACCCACCGCGGCGCCATCGCCGCTTGGACCTCGTCGCTCAGCGACCGCTCCCCCATGACCCCGGCAACCAGGCGCGTGATCGCCGTCGGCGCCAGGCAGTTGACCGTCACGCCGTAGCGCGCCAGTTCGAGCGCGCACACCTGGGTGAACGCGGCGATGCCGGCCTTGGCGGCGCCGTAATTGGACTGGCCGGCGTTGCCGAACAATCCCGATGGCGACGCAGTGTTGATGACCCGGGCGTCTAGCTCGACGCCGGCTTTGGCCTGCTCCCGCCAGTACGCCGAGGCATGACGTGTGGGGCAGAAGTGGCCCTTGAGGTGGACCTGGACGACCGCGTCCCAATCGGCTTCGGACATCGAGAAGACCATCCGGTCTCGCAGGATGCCGGCGTTGTTGATCAACACGTCGAGGCGGCCGAAGCTGTCGATCGCCCGCTGGATCATCGCCCCGGCCTGGTCGAAGTCCGAGCAGTCGCCACCATCGACGACCGCCTCGCCGCCCATGGCGCGTATTTCGGCGACCACCTCGTGAGCGGGTCCGGCATCGGCGCCAGTGCCGTCGGGATTCGATCCCAGGTCGTTGACCACGACCTTGGCCCCCTGGGCGGCGAGGGTGAGGGCATGCTCGCGACCGAGACCACGCCCCGCGCCCGTGACCACCGCCACCCGTCCGTCACACAGCTTGTTCATCGTTGCTCCTCTAGAGTGCGAGCCGATAGGCGAGCCTTCCAATGTGACTGTGGCATTTCTCGACTGCGCTAGCAGGCGAGCGAGACCGATCAGACGTAGAACGTTCACCTAGTGACGCGGGTTCATAGTAGGTCTGAACTTAGTAAGGCCTCGGCCAAGGCCCGCAGCGAACGACCCCGGTGCGAGATGGCGTGCTTCTCGTCGGCGTCCATCTCCGCGAACGTCCGGCCGTCGCCCTCCAAGGGTTCGAACACCGGGTCGTAACCGAAGCCGAAGTCACCAACGGGACGCGAGGCGATCAGTCCTTCGACCACGCCGTCCACTTCGATCGATTCGCCGCTCGGCCAGGCCAGCACTACCGCGGTGCGGAATCGGGCCGTGCGCCGCGACGGCTCGACCCCGCGAAGGTTCTCCAGGAGCAGTGCGACATTCGCCTCGGGCCCGCCGCCCGAATAGCGGGCCGAGCGAACGCCAGGGGCCCCCTCGAGGGCATCGACTTCGAGGCCGGTGTCGTCGGCGACGGCCGGGAGGCCGGTCGCCGCCGCGACGACCTCGGCCTTCAGCCGAGCGTTGGCCGACAACGTGTCGCCGGTCTCCTCGACGTCGGCCACGTGAGCCGGACGTGGGACCAGCTCGACCCGCCCTCCGAGAACACCGGCGAGCACTTCGCGCATCTCCGCCGCCTTGTGCGGATTTGCGCTCGCAACGACGAGCCTCACCGACTTGACGGTGGAGTGGACAAGACCGCGAGCTGGGCGGCCACGATCTCGGAGATCCCTCCTGACGCCAGGTCGAGCAGCTCGCCGAGCTGCGCCCGGCTGAACGGCGCGCCTTCGGCGGTGCCCTGAACTTCGACCAGGTTGCCCGATGCGGTCATCACGACGTTCATGTCGACATCGGCGGTGGAGTCCTCGACATAGGGGAGGTCAAGGCGGCATTCGCCCTCGACGATGCCGACCGAGACCGCCGCGCACGGCTCGACCAGCGGGTTGGTCTTCAGGGCACCCGACATCATCAACCGGGAGAAGGCGTCGTGAAGCGCTACATAGCCGCCGCAGATCGACGCGGTCCGGGTACCACCGTCGGCTTGCAACACATCGCAGTCGACGAGGACCTGGCGCTCGCCCATGGCCACGAGGTCGCACACGCTTCGCAGCGACCGACCGATCAGGCGTTGGATCTCCTGGGTACGGCCCGACGTCTTGCGGGCCACCCGCTCGGGGCTCGACCCCGGGAGCATCGAGTACTCGGCGGTCACCCAACCCTTGCGCGTCCCCTTGAGCCAGCGGGGGATGTCGTCTTCGACCGAAGCCGTGCACAGCACCTTCGTGCGCCCGAAGCTGACGAGGACCGATCCGGCCGACATCTCGGTGTAGTCGCGCTCAAACGTGAGCGGGCGGAGCTGATCGGGTCGTCGTCCGTCTGGTCGCATGGCGCACCAGGCTAGGACCCGAAGAACGGGCGCGGCCAGGCGAGCCCTCCAATGTGACAGCGGCATGCCTCGATTGCGCTGGGAGGCGAGGGAGACCGATCGGACGTCGAGCGTTCAACCTACTGGCGCAGGTTCCAGCAGATCACCAGGCGTCGGCGTGGACCAGCTCGGGGCCGAGCAGACGTCCACCGAGCTCCTCGAACCACGCCACGTCGCCCGACGAGAAGAACTGGTGGCGTCCGCGTTCGTCGCCGGGACGAGCCATTCCGGTCCTCGCGAGCAGGCGACTCACCTCGAACGCCGTCTCGTCGGCCGAGGACACCAGCACCACGTCGCGCCCGACGACCTCGTGGATCGTGCGGGCGAGGAAGGGGTAATGCGTGCAGCCGAGCAGCAGCGCGTCGACCTTGGCGTCGACGACCGGTGCCAGGAGTCGCTCGGCCAGCACCCGGACCTGGTCTCCGGTGGTCTCGCCCTTCTCGACGAACTCGACGAACCCCGGGCATGCGGCACAGGTGAGCTCGACCGAGGGATCGATCGATCGGATCATCTGCTGGTAGGCGCCGCTTCCGATCGTGCCGACGGTGCCGATCACGCCGACGCGACCGCGCGAGGTGGCCTGGAGCAGCGACCGCACGCCCGGTTCGATCACCCCGACCACCGGTACCGCAAGCTCGGCCACGAGCTCGTCGAGGGCCGCGGCGGCCGCCGTGTTGCAGGCGACGACCAGGAGCTTTACGCCGAAGCGATCGACCAGGTCGCCGGCGAGCTCGAAGGCGAAGTCTCGGACCTGGTCTCGCGGCCTTGAACCGTAGGGATAGCGGCCCGAGTCCCCGACGTAGACGAGATCCTCGCCGGGCAACAGGTCGATTACCGCCCGCGCGACCGTCAAGCCGCCGAATCCGGAATCGAACATCCCGATCGGGGCATCCATTCTCTAGCACCCCTTCCGATCGGTCTCGCACACCTGCTATCGCACGTTCTCAGCGTAGGCGGGTGCGGGATCGGTCGCAGCAACCGTTTGACCCGTCACTGTATGAGTGAACGCTCGTAGACTCAGCCTCGTGGACTCCATCCGGGTCGAGACGCTGGCCGCCCGATCCGGCATCTCGGTCGCGGCCATCCGCTACTACCAGAGCCGAGGTCTGCTCCCGGCGCCGAGGCGTGAAGGTCGCGTCGCCTGGTACGACGAGAGCCACGTCGACCGCCTGAAACGGATCCGCGATCGCGCCGCAGAAGGTTTCAGCTTGGCCCAGATCACCCGGCTGCTCTACCGGCCGGAAGCCGGCGACGATCCGCTCGCCGATTCGCTCGACGCCGCACGGCCGCGGGCCGAGCACGACCGTGACAGCCTGGCCCGGGCGACGAACCTGCCGCGTGTCGTCGTCGATCTGGTGGCCGACCAGGGCTTGCTCGGTGCGCGCGACGTCGATGGTCGGGAGCGCTTCGACGAGGGCGCGGTCAGGATGCTCGAAGCGGCGGCCGCGGTCGGGCACGCCGGGGTCCCCGTCGACCGCCTCTTCGCCTTGGCCGAGCGGCACCACGCCCATGTGGGCGCGCTCGTCGACGAGGCCGTCGAGCTGTTCCACCGCCAAGTCGATCACGACCGGACCGGGCGCGCCGAGCTGGCCACTACCCTCGAGACCCTTATCCCTGCGGTGACCCGGCTGGTCGGCGACCATTTCCAGCGGGCGCTGCTCGACCGCGTGACCACCGAGCTGAACCGGCCCGATCCGGTGATCGTGCGCACCGTCGAGCTGGTCGACGACGGCCGAACGAGCCTGGACGGTCTCGACTTGTTCGAGCGAGCCGCGGGGCCCGACCAGTGGCGCGTGCTGTGGCACCACCCCGAGCGAGACGTCACGCTCGCCGCCCTCGGCGCAGCCGTCGTCCTCGATGCCACATCGG
Organism: uncultured Acidimicrobiales bacterium; assembly: GCA_964390555.1. Lineage (GTDB taxonomy): Bacteria > Actinomycetota > Acidimicrobiia > Acidimicrobiales > SHLQ01 > CAVTWS01. Next base: position 43,983 of record CAYMJU010000098.1, read on the forward strand.
GGTCCGATGCCACCTCCCGTTTCGCGCACACCGCGGCATCCCTCCTCGACCTGCGTGAGCGAGTGGCGATCGACGCCCCGGCCGGCGCCCCGGCGCCCACGCTCATCGGTGGGTTCGCGTTCGCCGACACCCCCGGCCGCTCGGCTGATTGGCGATCCGCTGATGCCCGCTGGGCCCCGCTCGGCGACGGCGCCCTGATCCTGCCCGAGGTTTGCCTGCTCCAGCGCGGGGGGCGCACGTGGCTCCAGCTCGCCACCTCGGACCATGTCGATCGTCTCGACGTGCACCACCGCCACGTTCTCGACCTGCTCCGATCTCGCCCGAGCATGGCACGACCAGGACCATCACTGGTCGCGACCTCGGACCCGTCGGTCGACCCCGACTACGAGGCTCTGGTAAACGACGGGCTCGACGCGATCAGCCGTGGCGGCGTCGAGAAGCTGGTGCTGGCGCGTCGTGTCGACCTGACCGGAGAGCTCGACGTTGCCGCCGCGCTCGGCTCGCTTCGAGCCGACAACCAGCGCTGCGTGACCTTCGCCTTCGCGTTCGGGTCGACCTGTTTCTTCGGCGCTACGCCCGAGCTGCTGGTCGACGTGACCGCGGGCCTGGTCAGCACCACCGCGGTCGCCGGTACCCGTCCACGCGACGCCGACGCTGAAGTCGACGACGCCTTGGCTGCGGAGCTGATCGGTAGCGAGAAGGAGCAGGCCGAGCACCGGTTCGTCGTCGCCCACTTGGTGCAAGCGCTCGCGGCGGCGGGAGTCCGCGTCGAGCCGCACGCGGCGGCCGAGGTCGAACGCTTCGCGTCGGTCAGTCACCTCGTGACCCGGCTCAGCGGGCGCGCCGAACTCGGTCCCGACGGCCTGATCCAACTTGTCGGACGGCTCCACCCCACCCCCGCCGTCGGCGGCGCTCCGGTCACCGTTGCCGCCGACTGGTTGGCCCAGCACGAAGGTCTGGACCGAGGCTGGTACGCCGGACCGATCGGCGTCGTCGATCTCGACGGTAACGGGGAGTTCTGGGTCGCCTTGCGGTCGGCGCTGTCCCACGACGAGGGCGTCACCGCTTACGTGGGCGCCGGCGTGGTGGCCGGCTCGGTCCCGGCGCGCGAGCTCGATGAGACCACCGCCAAGCTCACCACCGTGGGACGGGCGATCGGTCTGGCCGCTCGATGAGCGAAGCGCAGCGAGCGAGTGCAGCCGGGGGAGCGAAGCGACCCGGGTGCCGATGGGGTCTGGGGGCGCGCAGCCCCCAGCGACAAGCGATGAGCGAAGCGCAGCGAGCGAGTGCAGCCGGGCGAGCGAAGCGACCCGGGTGCCGATGGGGTCTGGGGGCGCGCAGCCCCCAGCGACGACTATGAACCACCCGGGCGACCCCCGACACCTCGTGCACGCGACGGCAGCGACCTTTTTCGCGGCGCTGTCCGATCTCGGCGTAACCCACGTCGTGGTGTCACCCGGTTCGCGCTCCACAGCCTTGGCGCTGGCGGCGCATCGCAGCGCTTGTCGCGTGTGGGTCCAGATCGACGAGCGGGCGGCGGCGTTCTTCGCCCTCGGCCTGGCCCGCGCCGACCGTCGGCCGGTGGCGCTCGTGTGCACGTCGGGGACGGCGGCCGCCAACTATCTCCCTGCGGTGGTCGAGGCGCACCATCAAGGTGTGCCACTGATCGTGATCACGGCCGACCGGCCGCCGGAGTTACGCCGCTGGGGGGCCGGCCAGACGACCGATCAGGTCGGCATGTACGGCACGAACGTGCGGTGGTTCGCCGAGCTGCCAGTGGCCGGCGAGGTCGATCCCCGACGAGCCGCCCAGTGGGCGACCCGCGCCATCGCCGAGGCGACCGGCAGCCGACCCGGACCGGTGCACCTGAACTGGCCGTTTCGCGAGCCATTGGAGCCACCCCCCGGTGAGATGGCCGTTTCGGTGGCGGCCCGGGTGCCGCTCGCCGTACACAGCGGTCCCCGCCCGCCGAGCCCCGACCAGATCGACGCCCTGGCCGCTCTCGCCCTCGATCATCGTCGCGGGGTGATCGTCGCCGGTCCGGTCGACCTGACCTCGGACGAGGCCGCCTCGGTGGCCAGATTCGCCGCCCTCACCGGCTGGCCGGTCATCGCCGAGCCGCCGTCGCAGCTACGTCGCCCCGCCTCCTTCGGGGAGACGATCGTCGCCACCGCCGACTCGTTCCTGCGGCACGCCGCGATCGGTGATCACCTGGCGCCCGACGTGGTCGTCAAGATCGGGTTGTCGCCCACCACCAAGCCTCTGCGCCTGTGGCTCGAGCGTCTGCGGCCGACCCACGTCGTGCTCGCCGGACCCGCCGTCGAGTGGCCCGACCCCAGCGGCGACCACACGATCGTCCTCGACGCCGACGCCGCCCTCCTCCTCGGCGCCACGGCCGACGCGGTCGAACCGGTCGGTCTCGATCGCCGCCACAGCCATTGGGCTCGGGCGTGGGCGCAGACCGACGCCGCCACCGCCGCGGCGCTCGACCGTGCGGTCGACACGATCGGCGACGAACGGGTCCACGCCCCCGCGGTGGTGCGATCGCTGGCCCGACACCTACCCGTCGACGCCGCACTCGTGGTGTCCAACTCCATGCCGGTGCGCGACCTCGATACCTACTGGCCCCGCCACGCCGCCACGGTCTACGCCAACCGCGGCGCCAGCGGGATCGATGGGGTCACCTCGACTGCTGCCGGGATCGCGGCGGGTGGGCGACGCACCGTCTTGTTGACCGGTGACCTCGCCGCCCTCCACGACCTCGGTGGGTTGTTGGCCGCGGTCCGGCTCGGCGTGACGTTGCTGATCGTCGTCGTCGACAACGGCGGCGGCGCCATCTTCTCGTTCCTCCCCGTGACCGGTGCGATCGACGAAGCGGTCTTCGACGAGCTGTTCCGCACACCGCACCGGTCCGACCTTCCCGCGCTGATTGCAGCGTCGGGCTGCCAGCTCATGACCGCGACGACGATCACCGAGGCCGATGTCGCCATCCGCACCGCACTATCACTTGGGGGCGCTGGGGTCACCGTCGTTCACGTCACCGTCGACGCCGCCCACGACCTGATCGTGCATCGATCGGTCCAAGCGT
>CAYMJU010000099.1:0-26477 GCA_964390555.1 uncultured Acidimicrobiales bacterium
CGTGGGGCGAGCGCAGGGTCAACTACCGCCTGCGCGACTGGTTGCTGTCGCGCCAGCGCTACTGGGGTTGTCCCATCCCGATGATCTATTGCGACGGGTGCGGCATCGTGCCGGTTCCCGACGACCAGCTGCCGGTGCTGCTGCCCGACGACGTCGAGTTCCGGCCCACCGGCGAGTCGCCGCTGCGCTTCCACGAGGGCTTCCTCAACACGAGTTGCCCGACGTGCGGGGCGCCGGCCACGCGCGAGACCGACACCATGGACACGTTCGTCGACTCGTCGTGGTACTTCTTGCGCTTCGCCGACCCGTTCAACCACGACGAGCCGTTCTCGCTCGACTCCGTCGAGCGGTGGCTGCCGGTCGACCAGTACATCGGGGGCGTCGAGCACGCCATCTTGCACCTCATGTACGCCCGTTTCTTCACCAAGGCGCTGGCCGACCTCGGTCACGCTCCGAAGGAGCTGCGCGAGCCGTTCTCCCGCCTGTTCACCCAAGGTATGGTCCGATTCGGCGGCGGCAAGATGTCGAAGTCCAAGGGCAACCTGGTCGCCCCCGAGGCGATCGTCGATGAGCACGGCGCCGACGCCTTGAGGCTCGCCATCTTGCAGGCGAAGCCCCCCGCCGAGGACGTCGACTGGGAGGACTTCCAGATCGAGGGGTGCGAGCGATTCCTCCAGCGGCTGTGGCGCATCGCCGTGCCGGGTTCGGATCTGATCGTCAACCCGCGGACCGGTGATCGCACCCCCGACGACGACGAGATCGACAAGGCGACGCACCGGCTGATCGACCGCATCTCCGGCGAGTACACGCGGTGGGCGTACAACACCGCAGTTGCCGGCTTCATGGAGTACACCAACCGGCTCTACAAGTACGTGCAGTCCGCCGACGGCCCTCACGCCGACGTGTTGGCCGAAGCGGTCGACACCGTGATCAAGCTGATCGCCCCGGCGACGCCGCACATCGCGGCCGAACTCTGGGAGCGGCGCCACGGGGCGACCTCGGCGACCGTGCACGGCCAGCGGTGGCCCGCGGCGGATCCGGCCAAGCTCGTCATCGACACCGTCACCATGATCGTGCAGGTCAATGGCAAGGTCCGCGATCGAATCGAGGTCGCGGCCGGCACGACCGACGCCGAAGCCGCCGCGCTGGCCCTCGCCTCTCCGCGTGTGCGCGAGCACCTGAACGGGGGCCAGCCGACCAAGGTCATCGCCCGCGCCCCCAAGCTCGTGAACCTGGTCGTGTAGTCGGCCCGGCCAGCGGACCCACCCGCGGCTCCGCGTCGGGTGCGCGTCGGCCCCGCGCCGGGCCCGCTCAGAGGGTGACGGTACGGGCGATCCAGGTGGCGACCAGTTCGCGGTCGAGGGGTGTGGCGTCGAGGCTCGCCTGGGCGGCCGCGACCGTCTCGCGGCCGAGGATCTCGACCCGGCCCGACAAGATGTGCGCGGCGACCGGCGCCGAGAACTCCGGGTGGGTCTGGATGGTCCACGCCCGCTCGTTCACGATCAACCCGCCGTTCGGGCAATGGGCGTTGCCGGCCCACACCTCGGCGCCGTCGGGCACCACTACCACTTGATCCTGATGGCTGGCCACGAGCGTGACGGTGTTGTGGCCTTCGTCGACACCCGCGGGCCGGCGGGTGATGTCGTAGGTGTGCGCGCCGACCCCCCATCCCCGGGGCGACCTCTCGACGCGCCCGCCGAGGGCCTGGGCCGTCAGCTGGTGGCCGAAACAGATGCCGACGAACGCTCGCTCCTCGGCGACGATCGCGCGGATCAGCTCCTCGACCGCAGGAAGCCAGTCGAGATCGTCGTAGGTGGAGGCTCGGCTGGGCGAGCAGATCCAGCCGTCGAAGTCGCCCAGCGCCTGGGGAAGCTGGCCGTGGGCGCAGTCGAACGGCGTCACCTCTATCCCGTGGGGCGCGAGCAGGTCGGTGAACAGCTCGGGGTAGTCGCCTTCGATGCCTTGGCTCGGCCGAGGCACGTGACCGAGCTGGAGGAGGCCGATGCCGGTCATCGGAACGAGAACACCGGTGCGCCGGAGTCATCGTGTCGTTCGGGAAGCAGGCCGAGCGCGCGGAGCTCGGGCATGACGCCCTCGCCGACGTGATAGGCCTCCTCGAGGTGCGGATAGCCCGACAAGATGAAGGCATCGATGCCGAGGTCGTGGTACTCGGCGATGCGTTCGGCCACCGCCCGATACGAGCCGACGAGCGCAGTGCCGGCGCCGCCACGAACCAGGCCGATCCCGGCCCAGACATTGGGATGGATCACCAGGTCGTCGGGATCGCCGTGCTTGGAGGTTTCCGACAGCGAGGCCATACGGCGCTGACCCACGCTCGCCGTGGTGGCGAAATCGGCGCGGGCGGCGGCGATCGACTTGGGCGTCATGGCCGCTTGCATGGTCGTGGCGACAGCCCACGCTTCGGCGTTGCTGGGCCGGGCGATGGCATGGAAGCGGATCCCGAACCGCAACGTCCGGTCGAAACCGGCGGCCAGGGCGCGCATGCGCGCGATCCGTTCGCTCGCCATGGCCGGGGTCTCACCCCACAACAGGTACGTGTCGACGTGCTCCGCAGCCACCCGCTCGGCCGCCGCGGACGCGCCGCCGAAGTAGACCGGCGGAAGCGGATCGGGCACGGCCCGAGTGTGCGCCGCTTCGACCCGGAAGAATCGCCCCTGATGGGTGAACGGCCGACTGTTCCAGGCGCCGCGCACGACGGCAAGGAACTCGGCCGTGCGTTCGTACCGGGTGTCTTTGTCCTCGAACACGCCGAACCGGGCCAGCTCGGACGGTTCGGCCCCGGTGACGACGTTGATGAGCAGCCGACCACCGGACAGCCGTTGGTACGTCGAGGCCATCTGGGCGGCCAACGTCGGTGAGAGCAGCACCGGGCGGAACGCCACCAGGAACTTGAGGCGCCGGGTGAGCGGAACGAGCATGGCGGTGGCGAGCCACGCGTCCTCGCACCCCGTGCCGCATGGCGTGAGCACGGCGTCGAAGCCGAGGTCGTCGCACGCCGTGGCGATCTGCGCGAGGTAACTCTGCGTCGGCGGGCGGTGGTGGCCACCAGCGTCGGGGAGAACGTCGCGCGAGTCGCCGCCGGTTGGGAGGAACCAGTCGACCTCGATCATCGTTGGCCGGTCAGATGGCGCGGATGCCGTCGAGGATCGGGCCCCAACGGTCGGCCTTGGTGCGGTCGACCGTGGCGTGGAACATGATGCGGTCGAGGTGCCCGCCGAACCGCTCGGCGATCATCGACGGCAGGGCCTCGGGCGGGCCGACGATGGCGAAGGTTCGCAGCATGGTGTCGTCGATGAGGTCACCCATCTCGACCCACTTGCCGAGCTTGGAGAGCCGGTTCAGCTCGCCTTGGGCGTCGCCCCACCCGTGGTGCTCGAGCACCGATCGATAGGCCGGTGTCGACCCGTAGAACGCAATCTGTTGGCGGGTGCGAGCGCTGTTGTGGGCGATGGCGGCGTCGTCGTCGCCGGTGACCACGAAGGCCGGCATCGAGATCTCGAACTCGGCCCGGCTCCGACCCGCTCGGGTCAGGCCGGCCTCGATGGCCGGCACCGTGACGTCGCGAAAGTACTCGGGCGTTGTGAACGCGTGCGAGATGAAGCCGTCGGCGACCTCGCCGGCGACCGCGGTCATCTGCGGACCGACGCCGGCGAGGATCACGCGGGGCCGCCCATAGCCGGTGGGCCCGGGATCGAACATGGGCGTCATCAGCGTGTGCCGGTAGAACTCGCCACGAAAGGCCAGGTCGACGCCGTCGTTCCACCGCGCCCAGATGGCGTGGAGAGCGAGGATCATCTCGCGCATTCGGGCCGCCGGGCTCGACCACGGCATCGAGAACCGCTTGGTGATGTGGGGCTTGATCTGGGATCCGAGGCCCAGCGTGAAGCGACCCTTCGATGCCTTCTGGAGATCGTGGCCGATATTGGCCAGCGTCATGGGATTGCGGGCGAACGCCACGGCGATGCTGGTGCCCAGCTCGAGCCGCTCGGTTGCCGTGGCCGCGACGGCGAGCGGCAGGAACGGGTCGTTGGTGGTCTCGGCGGTGAAGCCTGCGGTGTAGCCCAGCGTCTCGAGTCGGCGGGCGCCTTCGGCGGCGGTCGTGATATCGGTGGGGATGGCCCCGTCGAGCTTCATCGGCTCCTGCTCCTCATGGGATCTCTCGGACTGCGGCGAGAGCCGCCTCGGCCAGCCACTCGACCTGCTGCTTGAACACGCCGGCACCGCTGGCGTCCTTGTCGCCCATGGCGCCGTGCAGGTAACGGCTGTAGACGCCCTCGATGATGCACGCACCCCGCCAGTGGGAGAACGCCACATAGTACGGCAGCTCGGACAGGTCCCGGCCGCTGTCAGCGGCATACCACTCGGCGACGGTGTCGCGGTTCGGCATGCCGTCGGCCAACGTCGGCGGGTCGGCGATCGCAGTCGCTTCATCGCTTCGGCGGCCCCAGTACATCCACAGACCACCGACATCGGCGAGCACGTCGCCGAGCGTGCACAGCTCCCAGTCGAGGACCGCCGCGATCGAACCGTCGTCGGTCACCATGCAGTTGTCGAGCCGGTAGTCGCCGTGGACGATGCCGGCGCGTCCCTGCCTGGGGATACGGGCGGCCAACAGGTCGTGGACCTCGTCGACGATCGGGAGGTCGCGTGTCCTCGACTGCTGCCACTGGCTCGACCACCGCTTGAGCTGGCGAGCGACGTAGCCCTCGGTACGGCCGAGGTCGCCGAGGCCGACATCGTCGGGATCGAGCGAGTGAAGGGTGGCCAGCGTCGTCACGAGCGACCGGCACATGGCGTGGCGCTGCTCGGGCCCGAACGTCTCGGCGATGGTGCGGGTGCGCACGACCGTTCCGGCGACGAAGTCCATGACGTAGAACGGGGCGCCGTTCACGTCGGTGTCGGTACACAACCCGACGACCGCAGGAACGGCGACTCCGGTGCCGGCGAGGGCGGCCATGATGCGATGCTCGCGACCCATGTCGTGGGCGGTGGCGAGGACGTGCCCTAGTGGAGGACGACGAAGCGCCCATGAGCGCCCGGCGGCATCGCTCACGCGGAAGGTCAAATTCGAGTGGCCGCCGGCGATGAGCTCGAAGGTCAGCGGACCATCGATATCGGCCCGTTCGGCGAGCCAGGCCGTGATCTTGGCGGCGTCGATTCCCTTCAGGGTCGGCCCCGTCGCGGTCACTGTCTCCCCCGGTGTTCGTCGTTGCTCCTGCCGTGAGGGTACCCGGCGCCGGCTGGCGATCTGGAGCCCGGCGGGGTCGGGCGTGGCGTCGGATCGCCGTAGCCTCAGGACGGGCCGGTCGGGAATGCCGGCGATCCGAGCACCGTTGGAGTGGCCGTGGCCGATGTAACCGATGCGACGTTCCAGACCGCCGTGGTCGAGCGGTCCCAGACCGTTCCCGTAGTGGTCGACCTGTGGGCGCCGTGGTGTGGGCCGTGCCGCACGCTCGGGCCGATTCTCGACAAGGTGATCGGCGCGACCAACGGGCGCGTCGAGCTCACCAAGGTCAACGTCGACGAGAACCCGAGCATCAGCCAGGCGTTTCGGGTGCAGTCGATCCCAGCGGTCTACGCGATGTATGGCGGCAAGGTCGTCGATGGGTTCACGGGCGCCCAGGGTGAAGCCCAGGTGACCGAGTTCGTCAACAAGCTCCTGGCCCTAGCGGCCGACGGCGCTGAGGTCGACCCAGTCGTCGACGAGATCGACGACCTCCTGGCCGATGGCGACGTGCCAACCATCGAGGCCGCCCTGGCCGCCGACCCGGGCAACGAGCGACTCATCGTCGGGCTCGCCGCCATCTTGCTCGCCGACGGCGACAACCAAGGCGCGCTGGACTTGCTGGCCAAGGTGCCCGAGCACGCCGAGGCCCGCCGGCTCGCCGCCATGGCCCGTACCGGCGCCGGCCTTTCGGTGGGTGGCGACGAAGCCATCGCCGGCGAGCTCGACGTGTTGTTGACCAAGGTGAAAGGCGACGACGACGCCCGTCAGCGCTACGTCGACCTGCTCGAGGTGCTCGGCCCCGATGATCCTCGCACCGCCCAGTACCGCCGCCGCCTCACCTCCGCGTTGTTCTAGGCGATCAGAGCAGTTCTAGGCGATCAGAGCACCGCGATCGGGTTGGCCGGGCAGCCGGTGCCGCGGGGGATGCGGAGGGGCCCGAGCGTGAACAGGAACTCCCACCGGCCGCGGTCGGCGCACGCGGCGCCGACGCCGCCCAGGTCGAGGCCGTCGAGCAGGTGCAGTCCCAGGGCCACGATGCCGATCTGGTGGATCGGGAACGGCCATCGGGCCACGCCGGCACCGGGCATCGGGTCGGAGATGCCGTCGCTGCCCAGCACCGCCACCTCGCGCTCGGCCAGCCACGGCAGGCATTCGGGGTGCAGTCCGGCCAGGCCGAGGGCCGGGCTCAGCGCGCCGCCGGCTTCGGCGCGCCAGGCATCGCGACCGGTCCCGACGAGCAGGATGTCGCCGGTGCCGACGGTGACGCCGGCGGCCGACTCTGCGGTCTCGAGGTCGGCGACGGTAACCGCCTCCCCACCCGCGAGGTGATCGACGCCGCGGATCCGGGCGATGTCGAGCAGAACGCCCCGGCCCACCACTCCCGATGCCAGCGACATGATCGTGTTGCGGCGAGCGCCGTCGGATCGCACTTCGCTGGCCGGCACACCGTTGTACATCTCGCCCCGCACGAACATGTGGCACAGGGCATCGACATGGGTGATGCCCAACCCGTGCACGTCGGTGCCCACGTAGTCACGTGATGCCTCGTAGCCGGGGATGCCGGTGTTCTCGCGTGCGTCGGCCCCGGCGAGCATGTGGTGATGGGCCGGGAACGGACATTCGGGCGACGGGGTGGTCGACAGGTCGTGACCAAGGCTCACCGATACCCCATCGACCACGGTGCGAGCAGCCGCCGCGGTGTGGGCGGATGTCAAGAAGTTGAGGGCGCCACGCTCGTCGTCGACGCCCCAGCGCCCCCAGGTGCGGGCGCGGAGCGATTCGTAGATCGCGTCGAGGTCCACGCGAGGGTCAGGCGCGGGCTTCGTAGAGCTCGCGCCACTCGCGGCGCGAGCGGGTGGTCTCGTCGACGTCGGGCGAGAGGGCTCGCAGCGCGCCGACAGTCGCGTGCTCCCGCGGGATCACGGTGAACGGGTCGTAGTCGACGAATCGACAGGCGTTCTCCCACGTCATCTTGTGGATCTCCTCGTCGGTGCAGTCGGCCGATTCGAGCTCGCCCATGAGAAATTCGGGCGCACCGGGCCACACCGAATCGGAGTGCGGGTAGTCGCACTCCCAGGCGATGATGTCGATGCCGATGTCATGGCGCAGCTTCAGCGCCGACGGGTCCGATATGTAGCAGGCGAGCGAGTGGTCGCGGAAGATCTCGCTCGGCAGCTTGCCGCCGAAGTCGTGGCCCAGCCACCGCTGGTTCAGGTAATGGCGGTCGCAGCGGTTGAGGTAGAAGGGAATCCACCCGATCCCGCCCTCGGACCACGCGACTTTGAGGTCCGGGTAGCGGTGAAACGCCCCGCCCCACAACAGGTCCTGGGCGGCGATCGCCGACACCTGGGTCGACAAGATGATGAGGTTGTCCAACGGGATGTTGGGCGCGCTCTGGATGGCGTTGAAACCCTGACCGATGTGCAAGCACATGATCATGCCCACGTCGCACACGGCCCGGAAGAACGGGTCCCAGTGGTCGAGCTCGTGATAGCTCGGCCACCCCTCGATGTGCGGGAGCTCGGGCATGGTGATCGCCCGGCAGCCCTTGGCGGCGACCCTCCGGACCTCGGCGGCGAGGACCTCGGGATCCCACAACGGAGGTATGGCGAGGGGCATGAACCGGCCCGGGTACTCGGTGCACCACTCGTCGATGTGCCAGTCGTTGTAGGACTGGAGCATGAGCAACGCCATGTCCTTGTCGGGGGCCTGCGTGAAGAACTTGCCGCTGAAGCCGGCGAAGGTCGGGAAGCACATCGAGGCGAGGATGCCGTTGTGGTTCATGTCGCGGATGCGCTCGTGGATGTCGTAGGCGCCAGGCCGCATCTCGGCGAAGCTGGTGGGGTCGAGGCCCCACTCCTCCTTGGGCCAGCTCACGACCGCGTTCAGGCCCACGTTCCCGGCCATCTCGCCCTGGAAGCTCCAGTATTCGAGTCCGTTCTCGTCGGCCACGACCTTGGGCGCTTGGTCGCGGTACTTCTCGGGCACGTGGCGATCGAACATGTCGCGTGGTTCGATCACGTGGTCATCGATGCTGACGAGGATCATGTCGTCGACGTGCATTGACTGTCTCCAATAGGGTCCGTGGGCGCGGCCGCCTGACCCGGACCATAACAACCGCACCGGCCGAGCTGCCAGATACCGTGCCGCCACCGGCTGCCGGAGCCGGCTACGTCGACATCAATCCGATGCGCACGCGGTGTCGAGGGTGTCGCTCGCGAGGGCCCTGCTTCGGTTCCAGTCGAGCCCGCCGCCGGGCTCCGGGTCGAAGTCGTCGCACAGGGAATCGAGCACCCGGGCCGCGGCCTCGCGGTCCAGGTCGTCGAGGCGGGCGACGATGGTGGGTACCGCGTCGTCGCCCAGACCCTCCACGAGGTACTCGGCATCGAATCGCTCGACCGAATCGGCGTGGGCGATGTTGTACCGGGCGACCAGGCCTTCGACGTTGACGGCGCTGAGTGCCAGTGCGACGAGCAGGCACGAGCCCCCGGCCGCCGGGGTCAGCCAGGCCCGGGCCGCGCCGACCCCTTGCCACTTCGCGAGCAGGAACACGAACACGACACCGACCCAGCCGGCGACGAGGGTCGTGTAGAGCCGCAGCATCGTGAGGCCGTACGCGTCGGCATAGGTGACGAGCCGTTGGATCGCCAGCGCGACGATCGCCACCGCCAGCGCTGCCGTCGTCGTCACGAGAAGCCGGACGGCGCCGTCGGTGGGACCGGGTCGACGATCGACGAGAGAGTCGACGCCGAACAGGATCACGAGCGTGATCCCCGCCACCCACAGGAGTTGGAAGAACCCTGATCGGGCCCACTGTGACGTGTCGACGGGGTCGTCGATGACCGAGTCGACCCCGACCACCGCCGTTACGCCGACGGTGGCCACGTAGACGACGAACAGGGCGGTGAGCGCCGCCAGCACGACGACGGCCTCGACGGGGCTGAAGATGCGAGTCGCCGGCCTAGATGGTGATCCGGCGGTCTTTGGGATGCCGATCAGCGCCAGTGCCCACACCGCCCCGACCGACACCAGAACGATGTGGCGGGGACCGCTCGTGCCGAACAGCACCGAGGCCACCGACCCGAAGGCGGCGTCGGCTTCGGCGAGCAGCACGCCGAGCACGAACACCAGCGGCACCGCCATGACGAGGCCGGTGACGATTTCACGCGCTGGCCGACCTCGTGGGCTCGGGAACCGGTCGCGGCCCAGCGTCGCCAACCGACTCGGCACCTCGAACATGGATTGGGCGCCCCGTGTCCACGGGTCGAGCAGCCGCCGCGCCTCCAGGTCGTCCAGCCGCCCGTCGCGGCCCAAGGTGACGGCGAGCCACAACAAGCTCCACGCCACCAGCCCGTCGACGAGCACGATCGCCGCGCTGTCGCGCACGGCGAGCCACACGCCGAACGCCGGTGCCATCGCGGCGAGAGCGCGAGACGCCGGCGACTCGAGGGTGCCCGTCAGGAACAACACGACGGCAGCCAGCGCGATGAGGAGGGTGCTGGCGATGCTGGCCATCGGCGCTTGTGACACCACGTCGAAGCCGATGCCGATCGCCACCGCGCCGAGGAGGTGCCGATTGGTCAGGGCGCGGCCCGTCTCCGGCGCGGCCGCGTCGATGGGTGGGGAAAGCGGCGGGGACAGCGGTGGGGACAGCGGTGGGGACAGCGGGGTGGACAGCGGGGTGGTTGGCGTCGGGGTGGTTGTCATCGGTGCTCCTCAGACCGTCGAGGCGGCGGAAGTTCGGCGGATCGGCAGATCGATCGTGATCGGGGCACCTCGAGGAGCCCGGTTCTCGATCGAGATGTCGCCGTGGTGCAGCTCGACGATCCAGCGCACGATCGCCAGTCCGAGGCCGAACCGACCGTGTCGTTGGTCGCACCGTGCCGGAATCGATCGAAAACATGCGGAAAGACGTCGGCCCTGATGCCCGGTCCGTCGTCGGCGACGACGGCCAGGTCCGGTTCGTCCTCGACGATCAAGATCAGCGGCGCCGGGTGCACACGCCAACAGTACGGAGCGGCTGGTGTAGATGGAGCGCGTGGCGTGTGAAGATCCCGTGCAGACCGGCTCGGTCCGGCCTACGACGTGGCGCAGCCCCCAGCGACGATCAAGAGCGTGGGCGCAGGCGATCGATCGTTGCCTCGAGAGCGACGCGTGACGCCGCTGACGGGGTGAGCGCGGGCTCCGTGACGAGGTCGGCGAGCGCGGCGTCGACGGTCGCCTCGACCTGGTGCATCACCCGGGCGCGTATCTCGGCCTGGTGCCTCCGGAGTCGACGCAGGGGGCGCTCGCCGGACTCGTCGAGGTGGCGCGAGTGGGCGTCGATGGCGTCGCGGATCTCGGCGGCGCCGGCTCCCGTGGTGGCGGTGGTCATCACGATCTCAGCGCGCCGACCCCGGCCCCCGTCGTGGCCGCTCACGTGGGACAAGTCGAGCATGAGCTCGAGGTCGCGGCGGGTGTCGGTGGCGCCCGGACGGTCGGCCTTGTTCACCACGAACACGTCGGCCAGCTCGAGCAGCCCGGATTTGTTGGCCTGGACCGCGTCGCCCCAGCCGGGTGCGACGACGACGACGGTCGTGTCGGCGGTCGCGGTGATGTCGACCTCGACCTGGCCCACGCCGACGGTCTCGATGACGATCGGGTCGTAGCCGACAGAACCGAGGAGCCGGACGGCGCCGGGCACAGCCATGGCCAGTCCACCGTGATGGCCGCGGGTTGCCATCGACCGTACGAAGCCGCGGTCGCCGATCACGTCGTCCATGCGAACGCGGTCGCCGAGGATGGCGCCGCCGGTGAGCGGCGAAGAGGGATCGACGGCGAGCACCGCCGGTCGGCGACCGGCCCCCATCCACGATGCGACCAGGCGGCCGACCAGTGTGGACTTGCCCGACCCCGGCGCACCGGTGATTCCGACGACGTGACCCGAACCGATGACACGGTGCACGCGATCCGCGATCTCGTCGGCCGGTGGCCCGCCGCGCTCGACCACGGTGAGCAGGCGGCCGAGGGCGCGCACGCTGCCGGCGTGGGCCTCCTCGAGCAGGCCGGGCAGGTCGGGCACCGACCTCACGAAACGGCGACGACGCGGCGGACCTCGGCGGCGACTTCGTCGGCCGGTGCGCCGGGTCCCAAGATGGCGGCCACGCCGGCTTCGAGCATCGGCGCGACGTCTTCGTCGGGCACGATCCCGCCGACCACCACGGGTGTGTCGAGACCCGCCGCCCGGAGCGCCGCGACCATGCGGGGGGCCAGGGTGAGGTGTCCGGCGTTGTGCATCGACAACCCGACTACGTCGGCGTCTTCTTGTTCGACCGCGTGGACCACGCTGTCGGTGGTCTGGCGTAGGCCGAGGTAGATCACCTCCATGCCGGCATCGCGCAGGATGCGCGCGACCACCTTCAGTCCGCGATCGTGACCGTCGAGGCCGATCTTGGCCAGCACGACTCGGATCGGTGGGCGGTCGCGGCCAGCGGCGTCCATCAGATCACCGCCGTCTCGACGTAGGTGCCGAACACGCCTTCGAGCGCGGTGACGATCTCGCCCTCGGTCGCATAGGCATCGACCGCATCGACGAGCGCGGGCATGAGGTTGACGGTCGGATCCCCAGCTTCGGCGACCAGCCGCTCGAGGCTGGTCCGCACCCGATCGTCGTCGCGGCGCTGCTTGACGTCGGCGAGACGCTTCAGCTGGTAGTCCTCGGTGTCTTGGCCGATGCGCAAGATCGCGGCCCGCGGCTCCTCGTTGCCTTCGGTGAAGTCGTTGACGCCGACCACGATGCGCCGGCCGGCGTTGACCTGGCGCTCGAAGCGGTACGCGGAGTCGGCGATCTCACCCATGAAATAGCCGCTCTCGATGCCGGCATACACGCCCTCGAGCATCGATCCGCTGCCGAGGTCGAGCAGGTGGGCGAACACCTCCTCGGCTCGCCGTTCCATCTCGTCGGTCATCCACTCGACGAACGGGGCGCCGCCGAGCGGGTCGACCACGTTGGTCACGCCGGTCTCGTAGGCGACGATCTGCTGGGTGCGCAAGGCGACACGGGCCGACTTCTCGGTGGGCAGGGCCAGCGCTTCGTCGTAGCTGTCGGTGTGCAGGCTCTGCGTGCCGCCGAGCGCGGCGGCGAGCGCCTGGATGGCCACCCGGGCGATGTTGATCTCGGGCTGCTGGGCGGTCAGCGACACACCCGCGGTCTGGGTGTGGAACCGGCACAGCCACGACCGCTGGTCGATGGCTCCGTAGTGGTCGCGCATCCACCGGGCCCAGATGCGACGGGCGGCCCGGAACTTGCCGATCTCCTCGAAGAAGTCGAGGTGGCTGTTGAAGAAGAAGCTGAGCCGGCCGGCGAAAGCGTCGATGTCGAGCCCGGCGGCGCGGGCGGCTTCGACGTAGGCAAAGCCGTTGGCAAGGGTGAACGCCAGCTCCTGGGCCGCGGTCGAACCCGCTTCGCGGATGTGGTAGCCCGAGATCGAGATCGGGTTGAAGCGAGGCATCTCCGCGGCCGCGAACCGCACCGAGTCGGTGACGAGCCGCATCGATGGCCGGGGCGGGAAGATGTACTCCTTCTGGGCTTGGTACTCCTTGAGGATGTCGTTCTGTAGCGTCCCGTTGAGCGCGGCTCGTGGCGTTCCCCCGCGCTCGGCCACCGCCACGTACATGGCGAGAATGATGGCGGCCGGGCCGTTGATGGTCATCGAGGTCGACACCGCCCCGAGGTCGATGTCGGCGAACAGGTCCTCCATGTCGGCGAGGGTGTCGATGGCGACCCCCGCCCGTCCGACTTCGCCAACGGCCCAGTCGTGATCGGAGTCGCGGCCCATCAGCGTGGGCATGTCGAAGGCCGTGGACAGGCCAGTACCGCCACTGCGGAGCAGTTCCTTGAAGCGGCCGTTGGTGTCTTCTGCGGTGCCGAAACCGGCGAACTGGCGCATGGTCCACAGGCGTGACCGGTACATCGACGCGTGGATGCCACGCGTGAACGGGAACTGGCCGGGGTAGGGGCCGTCGCCGTGGAGCGGATCGACGGGCACGCCCGACATGGTCTCGAACGGGACGTCGCGGTGCGGAGCCGAGTCGTATGCCTGCTGCCAGGCCTGGCGGTCGTGGTCGGCCATGGGGTCCTCGCTGACAAAGGTTGGAAGACAGAAACTTGGAAGTCCAACTATATCACGTCGGCCCGACTGCAGTGATTGTCGCCGTACGCTGTCGCCCCGTGGCCTTGCCCTTCGATCCGATCCACGAGGCCCGGCGGAACTGGTCGGTCAACGGTCTGGGCGCGCTCGACGCCATGTCGGCGGCCACCTCGCTGACGCGCGCCCACCAGATCGTGCTGGCCCGGGTGAACGCGGCGTTGGCGCCGCACTCGCTGACGTTCTCCCGCTACGAGGCCCTGGCCCTTCTGGCGTTCTCCCGCCGCGGCGAGCTGCCGCTCGGCAAGATGGGGGTCCGGCTCCAGGTCCACCCGGCGTCGATCACCAACACCGTGGACCGCCTCGAGGCCGACGGCCTCGTAGAACGGGTCGCCCACGCGACCGACCGGCGTACGGTGTTGGCTCGTCTGACCCCGAACGGTCGCGAGCGGTTCAAGGCCGCGACCGATGCCCTGGTGGCGATCGAGTTCGGACTCGCCGTGTTGACCCCGGCCCAGCTCGCCTCGATCGAGGCCACCCTCGTTCCCCTGCGCCACGACGCCGGCGACTTCTGACGCCTCGAAGGTCGGCAGTTCTCGCGACCGATCGGTCGCGGTCAGCTACACCTGGTGTGGCCAACCGGGCGCTTGTTCCTGGTTGTGACTGTCAGGTGACGCCGAGCGAGCGGGCCCGTGAGCCTTTGTCGTGGAAGTCGCGCTCGAGCACCACCAGGTCACCCTGAAAGCGCAGGCTCGACATCACGCCCACGGACCAGCGGCGGCCCACGAATCCGGGGCCATAGCTCGCCGGGTCGGTGACCGTCGCCGACATCGTGTAGTGCAGCGCCAGACCGTCCTCGTTGGCCCAGAACTCGTCGGGCTCGAGGCGCAGGTCACCCCACCGGGCCAACCCGCTGGCGAAAAACGCCCGGATGGCCGGCCACCCCTCGAATCGTCCGCTCGCTACGTCGTCGAGCACGGCGTCCGCGGTGAAGTACCGCTCGGGCGCGTCGGGGTCGCCGCTGGACCAGCCGGCGAACAGGTTGCGGGCGGTGGCGATGCGTCGGTCCATGGAGTGGTCTCCTCGAATCGGTTTGGTGAATGCGGTGAGTGAAGTCACGGGGTGCTCCAGCCGTCGTGGCCCAGCTCTCGACGGCGGGTGGCCGCCCAGTTGCGGGCCTCAGCGCTCGCCGCCCAGCGCAGGGCGTTGGCGAGCACGCGCCGGTACGACGGGTCGGCATAGGTCCCCGGGCCGTCGCCGAACTGGAGGTAGCACACCGGGCTGTTGCCGGCGTGCTTCACCCAACCGACCAGGTCGCTGCCTGGTGGATGTGACCACTCGCGGCGCGAGTCCCGCTCGCCGCGGATGGCCAGATCGGCCGAAAAGAACCGATCGTCGGTGAGCGCGGCGTCGGTGCGCAGCAAGGGCACGACGTCGTGGTCGAGTACCGGGAGCAGGTACAGCTCGTCGGTGAGCGTGAAGCCTTCACCGAGCCCGGCGCACACCGGGTGCGCAGGATCCAGCACCGATACCCGGTGCGTCACGTCGAACTGGTAGCCGCTCGACGAGTACGCGGTGCCGGCGAGCGTGGCCGGGGCGTAGTGAAATCGACCGCCCATGATGTGGGCGTACTCGGGCCACGACGGCCACCCGGCGATGGCGTGGTGCAGGAAGACCAGGCCCTTGCCCGACTCGACGAGTGCCGCCCAGGCCGCCCGCAGCTCCATCGACGGATCGCTCATCACCATCGGTGGGTCGGCGCGGGTGAAGCGGACTCCCGGCATGTCGTAGAACGCGACAACGTCGAAGTCGCGGCATCGGTCCGGGTGGATCAGCTGGTTCGCCGCCGGGTGTTCGACGTGGGTCCAGTCGAGCGCCGGGTCGTCGTCGAAAACCGAGAAGAACGGCTCGCGCTGGAACGGGTGTCCCTTGGTGACGAGCAGCACCCGGAGCGGCGCGTCAGTTTCCTGGGTCGCGCCGTGCGGCTCAGCCACGGCCGACGAAGCCCCACTCGCCCATGATCTCGGCCTCGCGCTGCACACGTTCGGTGAGCAGCGCCGCGGCTCGCGGGGCTAGCGCCGGGTGCCCGGCCGCGAGCGCTACTTCGAGCGCGCAGCTCATGGCCTCGCCGGCCAGTGCGTAGCTCCGGGTCACGTCGTCGAGGTGAAGGCTGTCGGATCGGCCGGTGAGGAAGGCGTCGATGGCCGCGTCGAGCGATTCGTGGCCGGGAAGAAGCGCGGCGACCTCGGTGGCGAACTCCTTCATCGCCGCCATCTCGTCGTGCATCCACGCGATCTCGTGGGCCGCCCGCGTGGCGCAGTTGCGCAGCACGTTCTCGAGCATGGCGACCGCGAGCTGGCCGGTCTCGGAGCTGATCTCAGGTCCGAGCGTCCCGAGCAGCTCACGCCGGCAGTCGAGCAGGATCTGCTCGGTCGATGGGCGGGTGATCACGACGCACCTCCGGCGGCGGCGAAGGCGGCGCTGAGCTGGTTGCACGCGGCCATGAAGTTCACGTGGCCGGTCGTCGCCGCATTGATGTTGTAGGTGATCATCAAGCCGTGAGCGTTGCCCGCGCCCATGGCATCCGCGGCCGCGAGGATCTGGCTGAAGACCCGAACCGCCGAGACGATCGAGAAGTACGCCACGGTGAGCTGGTTGACCGCCGACTCGGGGAAACCGGTGATGTCGCGGTAGCGAGCGAGGAACGACTCGGGGTCGGGCGAGTACAAGTTCGGTGGCGACGCGGCCGAGTAGGTGAGATACCAACCGATGTCCTCGCGCGGGTCGCCGACGTGGGCGTACTCCCAATCGATCAGGAGGTGCTCGCCGGCGGGCCCGAGCATGATGTTGGCGGGCTGGAGGTCGCCATGGACGAGCCGAAGCGGGAGTTCGGGCGGCCGGTTGGTGTCGAGCCACGCCGCGAGGTAGCGCATGACCGGGTTGGCCTCGCCGAGCTGCCCTTCGGCCACGGCCCACTCGGCGAGCAGTTCGTCCATGTAATCCGACCAGCTCGCTGGCCGCGCGACCGAAGCCGGCATTCCGGCCCCGTCGATGCCGTGGACGCCGGCCATGGTGGCGGCCAGGTCGAGAGCGTGCCGGGAGTGCTCGGCCTCGGCGCTGCCGGTCAGGACTGCTTGCAGGGACGGTCCCGCGCAATGGTCGAGCACGATGACCTTGGTGCCCAGGTGAGCGCCGTCGTCGTACCAGCGCGCCGCGGGCATCGAAACGGCCGCCGATTCGGTGAGCGATCGCAGCAGCAACCACTCGGCATCACGGTCGGTGACGAGCAATGCCTTGTCCGCGGGAGGGTCACCCCGCAACACGATGGTCTCGGTCTCGCCGTCGGCCCACACGACGACGGCACGGGCCATGACCCGGCTGTAGCCGCCGGTCATCAGCTCGTAGTGCGTCACGGTGGCCGCCCGACCCGGCTCGACCGCGGCGAGGAATGCGGCGAGCCGCTCGGGCATGGTCGCGAGATCGTGCATGTGTCCCCCGGCTCCGGCAGCGCCGGAATTTGACTGCCTGGTTAGTTATCATCGGCTGAGGTCGTTGGCAACCGCCGCGATCGATCGCAACGGGGGAACCGTGTTCGATCTGAGGGGCAAGACCGCGCTGATCACCGGCGCGTCCTATGGGCTCGGAGCGTCGTTCGCTCAGGCCTTCGCCGACGCGGGCGCCGACCTGGTGCTCACGGCGCGCTCGGTCGAGTTGCTCGAGACCGTGGCCCAGGGGTGCCGGGCAGCGGGCGTGCAGGTCACCGTCGAGGCCGGCGACGTGTCCGTCGAGGACGACGTGCGGCGCGTGGTGGCCAAGGGGCTCGCCGAGCGCGGCAAGATCGACGTTCTGGTGAACAACGCCGGCATCAGCGATCTGCGGGGTCTGGCCGCGGAGGTCTACGACACCGAGACGTTCCGCCGGGTCGTCGAGGTCGACCTGGTCGGTGCCTTCATGTACGCCCGCGAGGTCGGCCACCACATGCTCACCCGCCGGTCGGGCTCGATCATCAACATCTGCTCGATCATGGCCAGCGGCGGGACCGACACGAACATCGCGTCGTATGCCGCCGCCAAGGGCGGGCTGTTGAACCTGACCCGCCAACTCGGCGTGGAATGGGCCGACCGGGGGGTTCGCGTCAACTCGGTGTCGCCGGGATTCATCGTCACCGAGATGACCCGCGCCCCGCTCGAGGGCATGGGCATGACCGCCTACATCGCCAGCCGCACGCCCATGCGCCGGGTGGGCGAAGTCGCGGAGATCGTGGGACCGGTCCTGTTCCTGGCCAGCGATGCCTCGTCGTACATCACCGGCATCGACCTGCTCGTCGATGGTGGTACCAACGCGGCTAACGGCTTCGCCCAGATCCTTCCGGTGCACTACGAATGGAACGCCGACACCGCACCCCGCGTCCCCGGTTGGTACGAAGGGTTCGCCCCCCGCCCCGAGTGGATGGAAGCACTCCGCGCCGGCATTCCCGGACTGCACTACCCCCTGCCCGACCCAGCCGCAGCCGAGACACCGGAGACCTGACGTGGCCACGTTCCCCACCATCACCGACGAGCTGAGCGCCAAGTGGCTCACGGAAATGCTTCGTGGCAGCGGTGATCTCGGCGAGGGCCGACACGTTGCGAGCTACCGGGCCGACACGATCGGCGAGGGCGTAAGCCTGCTCGGGCTCGTGCAGAGGATCTCGCTCGCCTACAGCGACGGCGACGGTCCGGCCGGACCCGAGTCGGTGGTCATCAAGTTCGCCCATCCGCTCGAAGCCAACCGGGCCATCGCCCTCAACACCAACATGTATCAGCGCGAGATCGACTTCTTCGCCAAGATCGCGCCGAGCCTCGACATGCCCCTGACCCGCTGCTTCTTTGCCGACAACGACCCGGCATCGGGCATGGCAATCGTGGTTCTCGAGGACCTGAAGGCATATCGGGCCGGCGACCAGGTCGCGGGCATCGGCCCCGACGAGGCCAAGCGGATCATCGACGCCTATGCGCCGCTCAACGCGTCGTTCTGGGGCCGCTGTGACCAGCCGCTGCTCGACGACTGCATGCGCATCGACTCGTCGTACCTGGAGCCGTTCCTTCCCGGCGTGTACGGCACGTGGGAGCGGTGCCGGGAACTGTTCCCACACTGCATCGCCCCCGAGGTTCTCGACGCCCTCCCGCGTTACGTCGAGTCGATGCGGGCGCTGCACGCCATGATGGGGGCGCGCACCCAGACCCTCGTCCACGGTGACGTCCGGCTCGACAACGTGATGTTCGGCGAGGGGCCCGAGCAGCACCCGATCGTGCTGATCGACTGGCAGGCGATCATGGTGTCGAACCCGATGCAGGACCTGGCCTACATGCTGAGCCAGAGCATGGAGACCGAGCTACGCCGGGCTCACGAGGACGAGCTGATCGCCTACTACCGGGATCGGGTCACCGAGCTGGGAGTCGAGGGCTACTGCATCGAGCAGGCCACTGCCGACTACGACGTGGGCGTGCTGTGGATCATGTGCTACCCACTCATCATCGGCGGCGCCTTCGACCCTGCCAACGAGCGCGGCCTCGCCCTCGCCGAAGCGGTCCTTCGCCGTTCCACCACCACCGTCGCCGACCGCAACCTGCTCAGCCTGCTGCCGTAGATCTTCCGGTACGCGCCGGGGCTCAGTCCCAGTGTGTTGCGCTGGCGACGCCGTCGGGGCCGTAGACGGGGGCCGAGCGGGATACATCGTGTTTGGCGAGCGACGTGCCGAGTCGCTCGTAGCGGCGCAGCACCGACCGCATGGCGTGATAGTTGGCGTGCTGGAAATGGGCGTCGAGCGACGCGGCGTCGGTCCACGCTTCGTACACGACGACCCGGCCGGGTGCCCCCGGATCGGCCATGAAGCAGTACGCGAGACAACCGGGTTCGTCGTTGCGCGTGGCGAGCTGGCATGCCACGCCGCCGGCGATCAGCTCGTCGCGGTCGTCGGGGGCGACATCGATCCAGCCGCTGACGATGATCACGCAGTCTCCTCGGTTTCGGGCCGGGTTCTCGGGCCGGGCGCTGACTACGGAAGTGCGGCCGTGCAGCCGCGGTTCCATTCGGCGGTGCAGTCGTACTCGGTGTCCACGGCCGTGACGGTGCCTTCGGGCCAGTCGATCGTGGCCACTGTCACGACGTGCTGAGAGTCGAGGCCGTCGATGTCGAGCTGGACCGGCGCCTGCCCGGCCACGTTGATCGTGACCGCGCCGGTCGCTCCCGGCTGCCCCCCACCCCAGTGCTCGACAATAACGGTGTACCGACCGTCGGCCGGATCGGGGTACACGATGTTCTCGGGCCCGAACGTTCCGGTGTCATCCACGTCTTTGGACGGGTTGTCGGTGTCGTCGCCCGCTCGCCCCCAGTCTGGTGCGATTCCGATGCACGTGGTCCAGGTGCAGTCGTCGGTCGCGGAATAGATCCGGCCGCCCTCGCGGATGAGGTGCAGCTCGAAATCGCTCCCGCGATCGTCCCAGGCGAGCGTTATGCGGATGTCGGAGTCGACGCAATCGGTGGTGGTCGGCGTGAGGACGACGCCGGCGGTGCCAGCGTCGTTGGACCAGGCGAGCTTGACGGTCTGCTCGCCACAGACCAACGGAACGTTCACGCTGAAGTTGCCAGTCGCCGGGTCGGTCTCGATCGTGCCCGAGAACGCCTCGCGCGACTCGCTCTCGACGTAGAACGTGCCGTTGCCCGAAGCGTTGTCGACCTTGCCCGAGAAGACCTGCGACGACACGCCGACGAGCGTGGGCTCGAAGTCGGTGATGCTCTCGGTGAGCGGGCAGCCATCGCAGCGAGCGATGCCCGGCGTGTCGAACTCGGGCAGCGGATCTTTGGGAGCGGAGTCGGCGATCGACGTCGCAGCATCTGCGGAGTCGTCGGAGTCGTCGTCGTCGTCACCGCCGCACGACGCGGTCACTGCCGCGAGCATCACCACCACGACGAACAGGATCGGAAGCCGTGTCGAGCCGTACCTTTTCATGTCGCGACGCTACCAGCCCGGTCTTCGCCGTCGATCCGCTGGTGAGTACTCTCCGAATCATGTCGACCTGCCTCGGTCCTGATGATCTCGTCCTCAGTTGGTTCAGCCTGCTCGACGTGCCGTTCGAGGAGCGGGTGGCGGCGGCGTCGGCGGCCGGGTTCGCCGGGATGGGGATGTACCTCGGCGGCTACCGCGACCTGAAGGCACAGGGCTGGACGGCGCGGCGGGTGGGGGATGTGCTCGCCGACCACGGGTTGGTGCTGGCCGAGCTCGAGGCGGTGCGCATCTGGCCCACCGAAGCCGAAGGGGCGCGCCAGGCCGGCTTCTTCGATCTGGCGTGGGAGTTGGCCGATGAGCTCGGCGTGCGGTATCTCCAGGCGATCGGCTCGCCGTTGGTGGTGCCGACGCCCGCGGAGTTCGGTGAGCTGTGTGACCGGGCGGGCGCCCACGGCCTGTGCGTCGGCATCGAGTACCTCCCGTTCACCGCCGTGGCCGACGCCCGCACGGCTCTCACGGTTGCGACCACGGCCGACCGGCCCAACGGCGGCGTGTGCGTCGATAGCTGGCACCACCAGCGCGGCGCCCGAGATCTGGCCCAGATCGCCGCCATCCCCGGCGACCGGATCATGGCGATCCAGCTCAACGACGGGACGCTGGCGCCGGAGGACCCGCAGCTCGACTACCGGTCGGACTGCCTGATCAACCGCACCGCACCGGGCGAGGGCGAGTTCGATCTGGTGTCGCTCGTCCGTCTGTTGCAAGCATCGGGAACGGTCGCGCCGATCTCGATCGAGGCTCCCTCGCATCACCAGGCCGAGGTGGGCGCGGCGGCGTGGTGCCGCCACCTCGTGGAGGGAATGCACCGAGTGCTGACGGCCTCGGCCGCCCCAGAGTAGTCGGCCCGGGTTCTCAGGTCTGGCGGGGGAGGAACTGGCCGGTGCTGGCCGTCACGCCGCCATCGACCGGGATCGCCGTGCCGGTCACGAAGCTGGCGGCCGGCGACGCGAGGAAGCAGATGACGGCGGCGACCTCATCAGCCCGGCCCCAGCGCTGCATGGGGATCCGCCGGCGCATGCCGTCGTATTTGGCGTCGTCGGAGCGGATGCCTGCGGTCATCGCGGTCTCGGTGGGACCGGGGCACACGGCGTTCACCCGGATGCCGTCGGCGGCCAGATCGAGCGCCGTGGCCCGTACCAGGTTCACCACGGCACCCTTGGACGTGTTGTAGGCCCAGCGGTTGGGGTCGCCGCCGAGCCCCGAGGTCGACGCCGTGACCACGATGCTGCCACCCCCGGCCGCCCGCAGCGACGGCACGGCGGCCCGCATGCCGTGGACCACGCCGATCACGTTGACCGCCAGCACTCGTTCGAGCTCTGAGATGGGCAGGGTCAGGAGGTCGCCCGACATCGAGATCCCGGCGTTGAGCACCACGGCGTCGAGCCGCCCAAAGCGGTCAACGGCTGCGGCGACGGCATCGGCGTTGACCTCCTCGTTCGTAACGTCGCCGGCGATCACCGTGCAACGGTCGCCGGCCTCCAGCCAGTCGAACCCGTCGACCGAGCGATCCACGGCGACGACCGCTGCGCCCTGTCCGAGCATCTGCTCGACGACGGCCCGCCCGATGCCCGAGGCGGCGCCGGTCACGATTCCGACCGTGGTGCGCTCGATGGCGGCCATCACGCGAGGCCGATGCGTTGGTCCATGGATGCTCCAGTCACGAATCCGGTACCCCCAAGAAGCCGCGCCCCCAGGTGAACGCTAGACGTCCGATCGGTCTCGCTCTCCTGCTGGCGCAGGCGAGAAACGCCACTGTCACATTGGAGGACTCGCCTATCGGCTCGCCCTCTAAACTAACCACACGGTTAGTTTGCTACGCTCCCGGGCCATGACGGCCGTTGCGATCGACCCTGGCGTGCTCGTCGTGGGTGACGAACCGGTTCTGCTCGGAAGCCGGTGCGCGGCCTGCGGCACGCACACGTTCCCGGTATCGGGAGGATGCCCGAAGTGCACGGGCACCGACCTCGAGACCGTCGAGTTGGCTCGCCGAGGCACGTTGTGGACCTTCACGGTCCAAGCGTTCCCGCCCAAGTCGCCGCCGTATCGAGGCGACACGGCCGACTTCGAGCCCTTCGGCGTGGGTTACGTCGAGCTGCCCGGCCAGGTGCGCGTCGAGACCCGACTCACCGAAAGCGACCCCGATCGGTTGCACATCGGCATGCCGATGGAGCTGGTCGTCGTCCCGCTCGCCACCGACGCCGACGGCAACGAGGTGGTCACGTTCGCGTTCACCCCGGTTGCGGGCGGGCGTGTTCCGACGGGCGGGTAGGAGGAACACATGGATAGTGGTCACGCAACACGCGCGCCGGTGATGGTCGACGGGAGCAAGAGATGACCGAGGTCGCGATCGTCGGGATCGGCATGCACCCGTTCGGGCGCACCGACGGCGTGAGCGGGATGGAGCAGGGCGTGGTGGCTGTCCGCCGGGCCCTGGCCGACGCCGGGATCGGCTGGGCCGACGTGCAATTCGCGTACGGCGGCAGCCACTCGTCGGGTTCGGCCGACACCATGGTGGGCCAGCTCGGGCTCACGGGCATCCAGTTCATCAACGTGGTCAACGGGTGCGCCACCGGCGGCAGCGCGCTGTTCTCGGCCTACAACACCATCCAGTCCGGCATGTACGACCTCGGTGTCGCAGTCGGTTTCGACAAGCACGAACGGGGGGCGTTCTCGCCGAGCAACCGGGGCCAGGGTGCGTGGTACGGCGAGTCGGGAATGGCCCTCACCACCCAGTTCTTCGCCATGAAGATCAACCGGTACATGCACGACCACGGCATCAGCCACGCAACGCTCGCGAAGGTGGCGGCCAAGGCCTACCGCAACGGGTCGCTGAACCCGATGGCGTGGCGGCGCAAGCCGCTCAGCGAGGCGGAGATCCTCGACTCGCCGATGCTGTCGTACCCGCTGACCCAGTACATGTTCTGCAACCCCGGCGAGGGCGGCGTGGCGCTGGTGCTGTGCCGGGCCGATCAGGCCCACCGATTCACGGACCGGCCGGTGTTGCTCCGGTCGGTAGTCGTTCGGACCCGCCGGTTCGGGAGCTTCGAGGTGCTCGCCCCGTCGATCGCGGTCGAGACCAACGCCGGGCCGACCGTCGATGCGTCACGGGCGGCGTTCGAGATGGCCGGGGTCGACCCGGCCGACGTCGACGTGGCCCAGCTCCAAGACACCGAAGCCGGCGCCGAAGTGATGCACCTGGCCGAGAACGGCTTCTGCGAGCACGGCGAGCAGGAGGCGATGATCGCCCGGGGCGACACCGAGATCGGCGGTCGGCTGCCGGTCAACACCGACGGTGGCTGCCTCGCCAACGGCGAACCGATCGGCGCTTCGGGCTTGCGCCAGGTATACGAGAACGTGCTGCAGCTTCGTGGCGATGCGGGCGAGCGACAGGTGCCCGGCGAGCCGCGCGTCGCGTACACCCACGTGTACGGTGCACCCGGTATCAGCGGCGTCACGATCCTCTCCCGATGACCGCCCGGGATACCCTCACCGACCGGCTCGCCGTGGTCGAGACCGTGTATGGGTACGCATGGGGAGTCGACCGGCGCGACTGGGTTGGTTACCGGTCCATCCTGGCCGACGAGGTGCGGATGGACTTCTCGTCGTGGAACGGCCAGCCGGCAGCCACGTACCGGGCCGACGAGTGGGTCGCTCACCTTCAGCCGTTGTTCCGGGGACTCGACGCATCCCAGCACTCGATGACCAACCCGCGCGTCCGCCTCGACGGCGATCGTGCCGAGTGCGATATGTACGTCGTCGCCGACCACGTGCTCGGCGACCGCATCTTCACGGTCGGCGGCTATTACAACGACACGCTGGTGCGGCGGGGTGGCCGCTGGTTGCTGTCGGGGATCACCCTCACCACCGAGTGGCAACGCGGCGACCGTGGCCTGATGGACGAAGCCCGTCAACTCGGCTCGGCGCGGAGCTGACCAAAGGATGCCGACCGACCACGAGCCGTTGCGGTTCCGCCTCACCCAGCTAGACGAGTGGCCGCGTCACCAGACCGCGGCCACGTTCGACACGGTCGCCAACCCGTCGCCTCACTGGAGCGACGGCTACTACTTCGCACTCGGTAACCATGCCGGTGACGCTGTGCTGCTCATGGGCTTCCGTCTCTACCCGAACAACGACGTGCTCGACGGCTTCGCCGTGGTCTCGACCGGCCGCCGGCAACACAACCTTCGCGTCTCTCGCCGGTTGCGCCCCGCCACCGACGACCTGTCGTGCGGGCCCTTGGCCGTCGAGATCGTCGAGGGTTTGCGCCACCTCCGCACGAGATGCGGAGCCAACGAGCATGGGATCGCGTTCGATCTCGACTGGATCGGAACGGCTCCCGCGTACATCGAGGACTACTTGGTCAACTACCGGGCCGGCCGATTGGTGAGCGAGCGGTCGAACTTCGATCAGACGTGCGACGTCACCGGTTGGATCGAGGTGGCCGGCCGCCGGTTCACCGTCGACCGGGCCGGTTGGGCAGGGGTGCGCGACCACTCGTGGGGCGTCGGCAGCGTCGGGGGACCGAAGCACCCCGACTCGGCGCCGCTCGAACCCGACGCGCCGCTGGGACTGCGGCAGTGGGCCATGTTCCGCATGCCCAACCGGGCGCTCTTCTGGCAGTTCCACCGCCGGGCCGACGGCCAGCTCACGAGATTCGAGAGCCAGGTCGTTCCGGCCTTCGACCAGCCCGGCGACTCGTGGGGCTACGACAGCGTCGATGCGACGGTCGAGTTCGCTCCCGACCCCGCGGGTGGAGCGCCACTCCGGCGGATGACGCGCGGCACGATCGCGTTGGCGCGGCCCGATGGTGAAGTAGAGCGGTTCGCCCTCGACGTGGTGTCCTCGCCGGTGTACTGCCTGGGTGGCGGCTACTGGAACGGATACGCCGACGGGCGCGGGCGCGGCGTGTATCGCGGCGAGCTACTGGTCGAGGGCGATGTGTGGGACGTGTCGCATCCCACTCGGATCCTCGACCCCACCGGCCGCGCTCGCCTCCGCAACGCATGGGCCGAGACGTGGGCGCGCATCACCAACCTCGACGACCCCGCCGACGTCGGGTACGGCCACCTCGAGTGCGTCGTGCTCGGCCCCTATCCAGGCGTGTCCGAGGACGGCGGATGAAGGCGTTGGTGCTGGGAGGGTCGGTGTTCGTGGGCCGGCGCCTCGTCGAGACGCTGGTCGACGCCGGAAACGAGGTCACGGTGCTCAACCGCGGCGTCACCTCGACCTCTTTGCCCGATGGCGTGGCGCGGCTGACGGCCGATCGCACCGACGCCGCGCAGATGGCCCAGGCTCTGGCCGGCACCGAGTGGGATGCCGTGTTCGACGTGTCGGGATTCGTGATGGCCGCGGGCGGCGGTGACATCGGCGGTCTGCTCGACCTGCTCGACGGCCGGGTGGGCCACCACGTCTATGTGAGCTCGATCATGGCCTACGACCAGTCGCTGGTCGGGCTGTTCCCCTGGGCCGAGGACCTGCCCACCAACACCGACGGTCCAACCAGCTACGGCGGCTTCAAGTCGATGGCCGAGGCCGCCATCCTCGAGCGACATCGCCGAACCGGGTTCCCCGCCACGATCGTGCGGCCGGCGGCTATCTACGGCCCGGGCAACAACATCTACGACATGGAGACGCCGATGTTCCTCCGGCTGCTCCAGCGCCGGCCGATCCTCGTGCCGCACGGCGGGCTGGTGGTGGCGAGCTACGGCCACGTCGACGACCTGTGCGCCGCGATGATGGCGATCGCTCGCGATCGGTTGCTCGTCGGCGAGGTGGTGAACGTCACCACCGAGTCCGTCGACGTGAACCGCTACGTGGCCACGCTGGGCGGTGTGGTGGGCGTCGAGCCCGACGTGGTTCCGGTCCCCGACGAGGTGCTCTCCAGCCTCGACCGACCGGTGTTCGGCCACCTGTTCGGCCGGCGTCACCACGCCGCGCTGAGCACCGCGAAGTACCGCGCCACGCTCCCGGCGCCCCGGTTCGATCTGT
The DNA here is from genome assembly GCA_964390555.1 of uncultured Acidimicrobiales bacterium. GTDB lineage: Bacteria > Actinomycetota > Acidimicrobiia > Acidimicrobiales > SHLQ01 > CAVTWS01. Next base: position 26,411 of record CAYMJU010000099.1, read on the forward strand.
TGTCCGGCCACCGGCACACGTTCGAGTGGTTCCAGTCCCAGGGCTGGGACGCCCGGACCGACGCTCT
>CAYMJU010000100.1:0-13833 GCA_964390555.1 uncultured Acidimicrobiales bacterium
TACCGGCCCGGGTTCGAGTGGAACGACGGCGAGGCCGACAAAGCGATGGCCACGCTCGAACCGATGGTCGCCGCGACCGGCCGCACCGGCGGACCTGATCCGGAGCCGTCCGTCGAACGGATCCGCGCCGCCATCGACGACGACCTCGATACACCGACCGCCCTCGGTGTGCTCACCGACCTGGCCGGCGCCGTCGCCGCGGCGCCGTCGGGCGGCTCCGATCGCTCGGCGGCGCACGGGCTGATCGAAGCCGGGCGGCTGCTCGGCATCGACCTGCGCAAGCCCATCCGTATCGGCCTCTGAGTACCCGCACATCGGGGTCTCGCTCCCAGGCACCCGTTCTTGTCGGGAGGTGGTGGTGTCTGGCGGGGGAGGCGGTCGTGTCTGGCGGGAATGTCGCTACGGGCTCGGGTGGGCGCTCGTATCCTGGCCCGATGCTGCGCTTCACCGACACCCTCTCGGGCGAGAAGGTCGCGTTCGAACCCCGCGACCCCGACAACGTCGGCGTGTACTGGTGCGGCCCGACCGTCTATGACGTCCCCCACCTCGGCCACGCGCGCAGCGCCCTCGGATGGGACATCCTGGTCCGCTACCTCCGGTGGCGGGGCTACGCCGTGACGCTCGTGCGCAACGTCACCGACATCGACGACAAGATCATCGCCCGGGCCCAGGCCGAAGGGACCGACGAACGCACCGTCGCCGGCCGCTACGAACGCATCTACGTCGACCAGCTCGACCGGCTGAACGTCGTCGCGCCCGACCTCACCCCCCATGCCACCGAGTACGTCGAGGCGATGGTCGGTGTCGTCGAGCAGTTGGTCGCCCGAGGGATCGCCTACGTGATCGAGGGCAGCGGCGTGTACTTCGACGTATCCGAGCTGCCCGACTACGGCGCGCTCGTCCACCGCCACGCCGACAGCCTGCGCGAGGGCGCCGGTGCCCGGGTCGACGTCGACGAACGCAAGGGCGACCCGCTCGACTTCGCCTTGTGGAAGGTCGCCAAGCCCGGCGAACCCACCTGGGATTCACCGTGGGGCCCGGGGCGCCCGGGTTGGCACATCGAGTGCGTCGCCATGGCGCTCGAATTGCTCGGGGACGGCTTCGACATCCACGGCGGGGGCGACGACCTGGTGTTCCCCCACCACGAGAACGAGCGCGCCGAGGCCGCCGGCATCGGGCGGGCCTTCGCCCGTTACTGGGTTCACAACGGCATGGTCCAAGTCGACGGCGAGAAGATGTCGAAGTCGCTCGGCAACTTCACGACCCTCGCCGACCTCCTCGACCGCTACGACCCTCGAGCGTTGCGGCTGCTCGTGCTCCAGACCCACTACCGCAAGACCATGGAGATCGACGTCGCCGGCATCGAGCGTTCGGTCGCCGCGCTCGCTCGCCTCGACGCGGTGTTGCGCCGTGCGACCGCCACGGCCGTCGATCTGGTCACCGACGCCCGACACGAGGCGACGATCGCCGCGTTCACCGAGGCCATGGACGACGACCTCGGTACTCCCGCCGCCTTGGCCGCCGTGTTCGACGCCGTCCGGGCCGCCAACGCCGCGATCGACGCCAGCGAGGCATCGGCCGGGGCGCTGGTCGCCACCGTGGTCGAGCTGGCCCGGGTGCTCGGGCTCGAGCTCGGCGAACAGGACATCCCGGGCGCCGACGACACCGAGATCGACGACCTGGTCGCGGCTCGCCAGGCCGCCCGCAACCGCCGAGATTTCGCCGCGGCCGACCTCATCCGCGATCAGCTCACCACCCGCGGTGTCACCGTCGAGGACACGCCGGCCGGGCCCACATGGCGCCGAGGTTGACCTGCAGCGACGTCCTACAGTCGTCACGACAACGCGTCGATAGAGGACCCATGACAACGAGGGTGGTGCGACTGCTCGCCGTCGCGGGATTGGCGAGCTCGATGTCGATCGGCGGGCTCGCCGCCTGTAGCGACGAGACGACCGAAGGCGTCATCGCCACCACCGGTGCCGGCGAGACGGCCGCCGACGTCGTGCTTCGCGCCGTTCCCGGTGCCATCGCCGGCATCACGGCCTACCGGAGCGACGTGTTCATGGACATGACGATCGACGCCGAGGGCGTCTCGTTGGACATGGGAGACCGCGACGAACCGATCGGTCTTGCCGAGTACGACAACGGTCTGGTCAGCTTCGCGATGGACATGCGGCCGCTGTTGGAGCCGTCTCTGCCCCCCGAGCTTCGAGCCGATCTACCCGACGAGCTCACGATGGAGATGACCACAGACAGCGACGGCGCCGTCTACATGCGCCAGAGTTGGCTCCAGGCCCTCGGCGACGAGCTGCCCGCGACCGACGCGCTGACGGCGGCCCTCGCCGACGGCGGGTGGGTCCGCATCGACCCCCGGGTCTACGGCATCGATGCGGCCGAGTTGTCCGCCCTTCAAGGCGCGCAAGCCGGGTTCCGGCTCGACGCCTTCGACGACCTCCTGCTGAACGCCGACTTGGCGGTCGAAGACTTGGGTGCCGGCGAGGTCCGGGGCCGGCCTACACGCGTGTTCGGACTCACCTTGAGCATGGGCGAGCTGAGCGAGCTGACGAGCGGCCTCGACCCCACCCAGCTGCTCGGGGGCGGGACCGGCGAGTTCGGCGATGCCCTCGCCACTATGTTTGCCACCCCGTTCGATGTGATCATCCACATCGACGACGCCGGCGTTCCCGCCAGGATCGAGATGTCGGGCGTCATCGAGCTCGACCTCGAAAGTGAGCCCTTCACCATGACGATGTGGCAGGCGACCGACAACTACGACCTGGGCGCCGACGACATCGAGATCGAGATCCCCACCGACTTCGTCGACATCACCGACGACGTGGCCAGCCTGTTCGGCGGCTGAGGCGAGGACCGACCTTCCCCGCCACGGCGCCTACCTGGGAATGTCGGTCGGTGCACACTGTCGCCTCGTCTCACGACGAGGCGAGGACCGACTCTCCCCGACGAGACACCTACCTGGGGATGTCGGTCCAGGACACTTCCTTGTCGACGCGGATGTCGCCGGGGAGGCCGAGCACCCGCTCGCCGAGGATGTTGCGCATTACCTCGGACGTGCCGCCCTCGATGGTGTTGGCCCGCGACCGCAGGAACGACTTGGTCGGCGCGGCGCCATACATCGAGGTGACCTCGCCGGGACGGACCATCGCGTAGCCGGCGGGATGCAGCATGCCCTCGGCCCCCATCAGATCGACCACGGCTTCGTAGATGTCCTTGTTCAGCTCGGCCGACGCCAGCTTGCCGACGGACCCTTCGGGGCCCGGCGTCCCCTGCTTGGCCCCAGACCGGGCCCGCAGGCTGGTGAGCCGCAACACTTCGGCCCGGATCCACAGGCCCGCGACCCGGTCACGCATCGCGGCCCGGTGCGGCCCGGGGAGCTGGTCGCGCCGCGCCGTCCACATCTTCACCAGGTCGGCGGCGGGCCCACCGCCTCTGGGCATGCCGCCACCGCCGAGGGCCACGCGCTCGTTCATCAGCGTGGTGATGGCGACCTTCCAACCGTCACCGGGGTTGCCCAGCATGTTGGCGTGGGGCAGCCTCACGTCGGTGAAGAAGACCTCGTTGAACTCCGCCTCGCCGGTGATCTGGTGCAGCGGGCGCACCTCGATACCCGGGCTCGACATGTCGACGATGAAATAGCTGAGCCCGGCGTGCTTGGGCTGCTCGGGATCGGTGCGCACGAGCAACATTCCCCAGCTCGACCGGTGGGCGAGCGAAGTCCACACCTTCTGGCCGTTGACGACCCACTCGTCGCCGTCGCGCACCGCCCGACTGGCCAGGCCGGCGACGTCGGAGCCGTGGGTGGGCTCGCTGAACATCTGGCACCAGATGTCCTCGCCGGTGAATATCCGGCGCAGGTGGCGCTCATGCATCTCATCGGTCCCCCAGGTCAGCACCGTGGGCATGCCCATGCCGATCCCGATCGGATTGACCGCCATGTCGCTGTAGCGCACCCCGGCCAGTCGGAGCTCCTCGTTGATGACCCCCTGCCCCTTGGGGGACGAAGCCAACCCGCCTTTGCCGACGGGGAAGTGCACGGCCGCCAGTCCACGGTCGAACTGGGCACCCCGGAACTCGGCCGGCGTCGCCTGGCGGTGGTCGACCTCGGCGAGCAGCGTTTGTGTCCGCTCACGCAGGTCGTCGTCGGTCACGGCGCTCACGATGCCTCCTAGGCCTCCTGGAATCTGAGAACGGCACCAGTCAACCCGAGCTGCGCCGCCGTGCCACATGCCGGGTCTGGCTAGATTGCCCAGCCATGAGCACCTCGATCCTCGGCAACCGCGTCCTCCGGCGCGAAGACGCGGCACTGCTGGTCGGCGCCGGGACCTTCGTCGCCAACACGGCCTACGCCGGCGCGGCCCATGTTGTGTACGTCCGATCGCCGATAGCGGCCGGGCGCATCACCGGCATCGACACGAGCGACGCCCGGGGGGTGCCGGGGGTGCTGGCCGTACTCACCGACGCCGACGTGACCCTCGACGATCGCCCGAACGCCGGGCGACCCGACCCGGCACTGGCCCGGCCGTTCCTCGCACGCGACGTCGTGCGCTTCGTCGGCGAGGCCGTCGCCGCGGTGGTCGCGGTCGACCGGGCCACGGCGGCCGACGCCGCCGAGCTGGTCGTCGTCGACTACGAGCCCACCGATCCGGTGGTCGACCTCGCCAGCGCAGTCGACTCGAAGGTCCAGGTGTTCGACGGCTTCGGCGGCGGCAACGTGGTCGGTGCCATCCCCTCGGCGCCGGTGGACTTCGACGGGTGCGACGTCGTCGTGACCCAACGCGTGGTCAACCATCGCATCGCCGCCTGCCCGCTCGAGCCGCGGGTCGGCGCGTGCCGGTGGACCGCTGACGGCCGCCTCGAGTTCCTGGCCAGCACCCAAGGCGCCCACCCTTTTCGCGATGCCCTGGCCGAGGTCTACGGGCTCGCGCCGGACCAGGTCCGGGTCGTGTCGGCCGATGTCGGTGGCGGTTTCGGCGCCAAGGGCAGCCCGCATCCCGAGGAGCTGTTGCTGCCCCATCTGGCGCGGGCCACCGGCCGGCCGGTGGTCTGGTTCGAGACCCGCACCGAGAACATGACCTCGATGGTCCAGGGTCGGGGCCAGATCCAGACCATGACCCTCGGCGCGACCGGCGACGGGGTGATCACCCATGCTCGGCTCGACGTCACCCAGGACTGCGGGGCCTACGTGAACTTCGGCGTGTTCCTTCCCGGCTTGACTCGGATGATGATGACGGGGACCTACGCCATCCCCAACGCCGAGTTCACGTCGCGCTCGGTGGTGACGAACACCACGCCGATCAGCGCCTACCGCGGCGCGGGCCGGCCCGAGGCCGCGGCGTGCATCGAGCGGACGATCGACGTCCTCGCGAGCGAGCTGGGGCTCGATCCGGCCGAGATTCGTCGCCGGAACTTCGTCAGCAACGCCGCCTTCCCCTACACGACCGCGACCGGTACGCCCTATGACGTCGGCGACTACGCCGGAGCCCTCGAGCGGGCCCTGGACGCCGCCGGGTACGACGATCTGCGCGCCGAACAGGCTCGCCGGCGAGCCGACGGCGATCGCCACCTGCTCGGCATCGGCTTGTCCGTGTACGTCGAGATCACCGGCATGGACCCGGTCGAGTTCGGATCGGTCGAGCTACGCGCCGACGGGTCGGTGCTCGCCCGCACCGGGTCGAACCCGTACGGCCAAGGCCACCACACGACTTGGGCCATGATCATCAGCGACCGCCTCGGCATCTCGATGGACCGTATCGAAGTGACCCACGGCGACACCGACGACGTACCTTCGGGCAGCGTCACCGGTGGCTCGCGCTCGGTACAGCTCGCCGGCAGCGCCATGGCCGACGCGTCGGAGCGTCTCGCCGACGCGGCACGGCGAGTGGCGGCCGATCTGCTCGAAGCCAACCCCGACGACGTGCTGCTCGACACCAGCGACGGCGGCCGATTCCATGTCGCCGGCACGCCGGCCAGGTCGGTCGGGTGGGCCGAGGTGGCCGAGCACCGGTCCGACCAGCCCGAACCGCTCACCGGCGTGTCGGAGTTCACGCAACCGCAGGCGACGTTCCCGTTCGGTGCCCACGTCTGCGTCGTCGAGGTCGACGTCGAGACCGGGGGCGTCGAGGTCGTCCGTTTCGTGGCCTGCGACGACGCCGGCACGATCATCAATCCCCTCCTCGCCGACGGCCAGATCCACGGGGGCCTGGCCCAAGGGATCGCACAGGCGCTGCTCGAGGAGGTGCGCTACGACGCCGACGGCAACCCGCTGACCGCCAACTTCGCCGATTACGGCATCATCTCGGCGGCCGAGCTGCCGAGCTTCGAGCGGATCATGATGGAGACCCCGACCCCGCTCAACCCGCTCGGGGCCAAAGGAATCGGTGAATCGGGAACCGTCGGCGCCACCCCCGCGGTCCACAACGCCGTGGTCGATGCGCTCGCGCATCTCGGGGTCCGCCACCTCGACATGCCGTGCACCGCCGAGCGGGTGTGGCGCGCCATCGCCGGGGCCGCCGGGTAGACGCGACCGTGGCTGCTCGGTCCGATGTCCGGTGGCGCTGGCTGCTCGCCCGATCTGTGGCGATCGCGGTCGGCGGAGCCACGCTCACCGGTTTGGCGATCGCCCGGGCGCCCGACGCCGGCGACCGGTCGGCGGTCGACTTGATCGCACCGGCGCCCACGACCACCGCGGCACCACCCACCACCACCACGGCGCCGCCGGTCACAACCACCACCGAGCCGCCCTACGACGGCTGGGTCGACCCCGAGCTCGTCGGCGTGCCTTTCAGCACCGAGGTCGAAGGGTTGCTGACCTTCCGCGGGTCACCGACTCGGTCCTACTACGGCGAGGGGCCGGTGCCCCGGGCACCGGTGATCCAGTGGAGATTTCCGCCTGATCGCACGATGTGCAGCCTGTCGTCGGTGGGCTCCGAGACCCGCGAGTGGTGCGGCACCGGGTGGACTGGGCAGCCGGCGATCTGGGAGCGAGAGGGCCGCACGTGGGTGGCGTTCGGCGCCTACGACCGCAACGTCCACTTCCTCGACGCCGACTCGGGCGAGCCGACGATCGCCCCGTTCGCGACCGGCGACATCATCAAGGGTTCGGTCAGCGTCGACCCCGACGGCTACCCGCTGCTCTACTCGGGATCGCGCGACAACCGCGTACACGTGATCGCCTACGACCGCGACCCGCCGGTCGAGCTGTGGAGCCTGGCCGCCGATGCCGTGTCGCCCCGGCTGTGGAACGACGACTGGGACGGCTCGCCGCTCATCGTCGACGACTACCTGTTCGAGGGAGGCGAGAACAGCCAGATCCACGTGGTCAAGCTCAATCGCGGCTACGACCTCGAGGGGCACGTGACCGTCGACCCCGAGCTGGTGTGGAACGCTCCGGGCTGGGACGACGAGTTGCTGTCCGCCATCGGCGACCGCAACGTGTCGATCGAGAACTCGGTCGCCATCTCCGGCAACACGCTGTACTTCTCGAACTCGGGCGGTCTCGTTCAGGGTTGGGACATCTCCGGCCTCCGCGACGGCATCGAGCCGACCCGCAGCTTCCGTTACTGGGTGGGCGACGACACCGACGCGTCGATCGTGATCGACGAGGACGGCATGCTCTACGTCGGCGCCGAATACGAGCGCGGCACCGCGCGCTCCCAGGAGCTCGGGCAGGTCATAAAGCTCGACCCGACCCGACCCGACGATCCGGTCGTGTGGTCCGTCGACGCCTCCGGCGGCATCGATACCGGCGTCTGGGCCACGCCGGGCCTCCATCGCGACATCCTCGTCGTGCCCACGATGGACCAGGGCATGCTCGGCATCGACCGAGCGACCGGCGAGGTTCGCTGGACCGTCGAGCTCGGCTGGCACTTGTGGCAGTCGCCCGCGATCGTCGATGACGTCTTGCTCATGGGTGACTGCGAGGGCGTGATGCACGCCTTCGACATCGCCGACACTACGGTTGCGCCCACCGAGATCTGGCGCATCGAGCTCGGCGGCTGCATCGAGTCCACCCCCGCGGTGTGGCGAGGACGGATCATCGTCGGCGCACGAGGCGGTCAGGTATACGCCCTCGGCGACCCGTGAGCGCGGGACCCGACCGCTCGTGGCTCGATCCGGCCTTGGGGGCCCCGCCGACACCTAGGGTCACGACGCTGTTGCGACGGGGGTTAACTCGCCGCTGCGCCGTGTGCGGCCAGGGCGGCCTCTTCCAGCGCTGGTTCAGCATGCTCGAACGCTGCCCGCGCTGCGAGTTCCGATTCGAACGGCGGGAAGGGCAGTTCATCGGCGCGATAGGCGTGAACACGGTGGTCAGCTTCGGGTTGCTGATCGTGACGCTCGCCATCGCCATCATCGCGAGCTACCCCGAGGTGGATGCCGCGCCGCTCCTGGTGCCCACCGTCGCCGTCGCCGTCGTGGCTCCGACGGTGTTCTTCCCCTTCTCCAAGACCCTCTGGAACGCCATCGACCTGGCCCTGTCGCCGCTCGAGCTCGGCGAGGCTCCGGCGCTCGACCGACGTCTCGGGTCCGTTGAAGGCCCGGGAAAGAAGAGCGGTGCGGGCGCCGACGTCTAGGTCCGGCGTCGATCGGATCGGCGCCCAGTCCGGCCGCCCGTCACCCATCGGCGCGGTCACCCCAGCGGGCTGTTCGACGACCGGGGTCGGCTCGTCCCCACCTTCTCGCCGGCTGCGGTCATCGACCAGGGTCCACCCACGCGGAACCGACAGCGACTCGAGATGGCGGACGCAAGTGGCCAACCCGAACCGGCGTGCGGCGACGTCGGCGACATCGACCCGGCGAGCGTGGCCGTCGATCACCAGATACGCGACCGCGACCATCGAGCACCCTGGACGGGCGCACCGCTCTGCCATGAGGCCCACCGTACTCAGCAATAGGCTCGGGACCGTGGACCTGGTGATCGGACTCGACGGCGACGACACCTTGTGGCGCAACGAGGATCACTTTCGCACGGCCGAGGACGAATTCACCCGGCTGATGACGCGTTGGGCGCATGGCGACTTCGTGCACGAACGGTTGCTCGACGTGGAGCGCCGCAACCTACGGCAGTTCGGATACGGCGCCAAGGGGTTCATCCTGTCGATGATCGAGACGGCGATCGAGCTCTCCGACGGCGAGATCCCGGCCGCGGACATCCACCGGATCGTCGGGACCGGCAAGACGCTGCTCGACCACCCGGTGCAGCTCCTCCCGCACGTGGCCGAGACCGTTCACCGGCTGTCGCAGCGCTACCGGTTGGTCCTGGTCACCAAAGGCGACCTGCTGCACCAGGAGACCAAGATCGCGGCGTCGGGGTTGGCGGAGCTGTTCTGGAGGATCGAGATCGTGAGCGAGAAGGACCGGGCTACCTATTCTCGGGTGCTCGAACGTCACGCCATCACACCCGCCCAGTTCGTCATGGCGGGCAACTCGTTGCCGTCCGACGTGCTCCCCGTCGTCGAACTCGGTGGCCGGGGTGTCCACATCCCGTACCACACCACCTGGGAGATGGAACAGGTCGCCCCCGAGCAGCTGGCAACCGTGCCCTACGACACGCTCGGGTCGATCGATGAGCTCCCGGCCCTCCTCTCGCACCCGCCCGGTCACATCGCTTCGCCGCGACGTAGGTGATCGGAAACCGCCGTGACGGCCCGCCGCCTCGAGGGACCAGAGCTTGCCGCCTACGACCACGTCTCGCTGTCGGTGTCCGCTCGAACGAGAGTCCACAAGGTGCGCTGGCTCCCCGACCGCGCCGCTGGCCTGACCCTCGGGCGCCACATCTTGCTCGTCGATGACGGCGACACGATCGGGACGTCAAAGCTCCTCGCCCACGAGCTGGTCCACGTCGAGCAATACCACCAGCGCGGCGTGGCCCGGTTCCTCACCCACTACCTGAAGCAGTACCGGAGCGGACGGCACAAGCTGCGCGACCATCATCGGGCCTATCTCGCCATAGATCTCGAGGTCGAAGCTCGCCGGCGGGCCGCAGCGTGGGCCGAGGCTCGTCGACCGCCGACGATGTGAGACTAGCTCGCCTGCTCAATCCGTCGCGCCGACCGCCGATGGAGAAGGCGTGCCGTGCTATGTGTGTGGGTCCCGGGTCGACGAGAGCGATCGCTGCCCCGCCTGTGGAACTGCCGTGGCCGACATCGCTGCGGTGGCCATTCCCGGCGTGGCGCGACTAGCGGGCACCGCGCTTGGCGCCCGACGCCTCGGCGGGTCCTTGGCGACGCTGTTCGCGAACCCGCCGGCCGACGTTGTCCCGGTGATCGTCGACCTCCGGGCCGATGATCGGCGCGACGATCACGAGGGCCTCGCCGCGACCGAGCCCGACTTGGCGACCGGGCCCGCGTCCGAAAGCGGGTCGCTGTTCGCCGGACCCGACGGCGAGGTCGCCGAACACCAGGTGGCACCCATCGATTCACCCCACGGACCCGGGTCTGTCGATGACCTCTTCGGTGCTCCAGCCCCGACATTCCTGACGCTCGGTGACCCGGTTCAAGACGCCGCCCGCGGGCTCGACCACGACAGCGACACGCTTCGTCGGGACCGGGCCAGGCGCGCCCGCGAGCGGTCCAAGCTCGTGCTGGACCCCCGATCCCTGCGCCCGGTGATCCTCACGGGACTGCTGGTTCTCGTCACGGCGTGGATGGGCGTACAGACCCTGACCGAAAGCTCGGGCTCGGCGACGACCACCACCCTTCCGATCGTCACGGGCCCACCGCTGACCCACGACTCGGCCGCGCTCCTCGAGGTCGCGGGCTCCCGCGCGGTGACGGTGACCGCCGACGAATGTGGTGCCGCGGCGACCGGCCCCGGTTACCTCGTCGACGAGCGCTACGTGGTCACCGTCAGGTCCGTGGTCGACGGCGATCCACGGCCTTCGATCGCGATCGGCACCGCAACCCACGCGGGAACCGTCGTCGGCTGGACGTGGTCGCCCGACCTGGCTCTCATCGAGCTGAGCGAACCCGTGACCCCGCTTGCTCCCGTACCGACCGCCGAGGCGTTGACTGTCGGTCAGTTCCACGACCTGACCCTGATCGTCTATGGCGCCGCCGCACCCGAAGCGATCGTGGCGCCGGTCATATCCAGTGTCGGCGGCTGGGCCGGTGTCTCCCACGCCGTGGCGCTCGACGCCGACGCCGCCCTCGCCGGCGCACTCGTCATGACCGGCCAGGGAACGATCGCCGGCATGGTCGCGCCCGGGCCACATGGGAACGCGGTCGCGGTGACCTCCGACGTCCTCACTCCGGCGATCGAGGACCTGCGCCGACTCGACGAGCCCATGGCCCTCGACTGCGCGACCGCCGGTGACGGCACGGCACCGCTCTGGACCGGCACCCGGCTGGCGCTGGACGCCCTGGCTCTCGGTTCGGATCCAATGCTCGACGACCTCCACGACGGCTGCCGGAACGAGGTCTGGACCGATTGCGACGACCTTCGGTTCCTCAGCGACCCGGCGTCGTCCTACTACGCCTACGGCGTGTCGTGCGGCGAGCGCCTCCTCCCCGAGCAGACCACCTGCTCGCTGCGCATCGACGTGGTCGCCGGCGCGGTCCTCGGAAGCTTCCGCGCCGGTGACTGCGTCATCCTCGCCCGCGCTGCCAGCGGCGTCTCCCGTCCGGTCCCGTGCACGCGCAGCCACGACGCCGAGATCGTCCACGTCGTCGACGTTCAGGGGCTCGATCGCGATCTCGCCGGCGCGGTCACCGTGTCGGTGGAGCTCGAGCAACAGGTCGCGGACGCCTGCGCCCCCACCCTCGACGAGTGGACCAACGATCGCTACTGGGACCGACCGCTCGAGACCGCCATCATCAGACCGGCCGACACCGACGCCCCGTTCGCGTGCTTCGTCTACCAGCCGGGATCGGCGTTCACCGAATCGCTGGCCTGAGGATCTGGCCCGGGCCTCGCCGTCCGGGCTCGGGCAGCGACGCCTCGCCGTCGCGGCGGATCACCGCGCCGTTCACCATCACGTGGGTGACGCCCGACGGTTGGTCGGCGGTGAGGCGCTCGGAGTCGGCCGGGAAATCGCGGACCCGCCGCACTGGCCCCGGGTCGATGGTGTCGAGGTCGAACACGACGACATCGCCCCACGCCCCTTCGCGCAGGTAGCCGCGATCGGCGAACCCATACAGGTCGGCCTGCACGGCGGAGAGCTTGCGAACGGCCTTCTCGACCGGCATCACCTCGCGGTCGCGAACCCAGCGCCCGAGTAGATCGGTCGCCTGAGGGGCATCGCACAGCTGACCCACGTGGGCGCCTGCATCGCTGAGCCCGATCGTGCAATGGTCCTGGTTCAACAGGTACCGCACACCTTCGACGTCGTCGTTGGCGATCGTGCTGGCGAACCGGGTATCGAGGTTCTCGGCGAGGGCGGTGTCGAGCAGAGCGTCGAGCGGCGTGCACTCGGCCTCGGCGGCCAGATCGACGATCCGCCGGCCGATCAGATCCGCCCGCGCCGATTCGGCCACCAGATAGGTCTCCCAGCGCGGCTGCATCCGACCAGCGAAACCGTCGAGCGCCTGCTGACGCCACGCCGGATCGGCGTAGGCCGCGGCACGCTCGTCGACCGAGCCGGAGCTGAGCGCCGCGAACACCGGGTTCATGTTGAGCATGAACGGCTCGCGCAGATGGAAGGTGAAGATCAGCGGCCGGGGAGACACTTGGGGCCACACCTGGGCACCACGTTGCCAACCGGCTTCGTTGGCCTCGGCCATCTTCACGTGCCAACCATTTGGATGGGTGAGAAGCGCCGTGTAGGTGAACGGAGCGCCAGCGCGCATCTGCATCTCGTACATATTGTCGGCGCTGATCGCCTGCCCGAGGGTGATCGCCACGATGCCGCGACGGCGCTGACCGACGACCGCGAACAGCGCCTCGAGCTCGCTCAACTCGGCCATCCGGCTCGGCACCGGCAAGCCGCCGGCGCCGTTGTGCGTGGGGGCCACGCTCGTGGCGAACCCGGCGGCTCCGGCGTCGATGGCCTCGCCGACGATCCTCTCCATCGTGGCGACCTCATCGACGGTGGCCGCCCGGGTCGATGCATCGTCGCCCATCACGAACACCCGGAGCGCGGTGTGCCCGACGTAAGAGGCGAAGTTCAGTACGGACCCCCGCGTCTCGACCGAGGCCAGGTACTCGGGAAAGCTCTCGAAGTCCCAGGGAATGCCCGCGGTCAGCGCCGCCACGTCCATGTCCTCGACCTTCTCGAGGGTGCGGGCGATCAGATCGCGGTCGCCCGGCCGGGTCGGGGCGATGGTGAACCCGCAGTTCCCGGCGACGACCGACGTGACACCGTGGTGACACGACGGCGTGAGGGCCGGGTCCCAGAAGACCTGGGCGTCGTAGTGGGTGTGGATGTCGATGAACCCGGGCGCGACGAACTGACCCGCGGCGTCGAGCACTTCGCGGCCCGACAGACGGGGCCCGATGGCCGAGATCCGACCGTCGGTGATGGCCACGTCGGCGGCGCGTCCGGGCTGACCCGTCCCGTCGAGGACCGTTCCGCCGCGAATCACAAGGTCTGCGCTCATAGCACGAGGCTAGGGCCGTGCGCCGAGGACCGCCAGAGCGTCAGGTAGCAGGGGTCGAGTGACGCATCGGCCCAGACATCGGGCACCATGGTGAACAGTGGACCCGATCGCCGCCATCGACATCGGAACAAACTCGATCCACATGGTGATCGCCCGGCCGCGCCCCGACGGCGGCTTCGACGTGGTGACCCGGGAGAAGGAGACGGTCCGGCTCGGCTCGGGCGCGGCCGACATCGATCGGCTCGAGCCCGACGCCATCGATCGTGGCGTCGAGACTCTCAAG
>CAYMJU010000101.1:0-14582 GCA_964390555.1 uncultured Acidimicrobiales bacterium
CCGTACTTCGACGGCGAGCGCACGCCGAACCTCCCCGACGCCGCCGGCGTGCTGTCCGGCCTGCGCACGTCGACCTCGCGCGACGACGTGGCCCTGGCGGCCTTCGACGGTGTCATATGCGGTCTGCTCGACGGCCGCGACGCGCTCGGCGCCGCCGGCGCCGACGCCGGCGGAACGATCCACCTCGTGGGTGGCGGCGCCCGCTCCCAGGCCTACCGCCAGCGCCTGGCCGATCTCGCGGGGTGTCCGATCGTGGTGCCGGCGATCGACGAGGCGGTCGCGACCGGCGCGGCGGTTCAAGCGGCGGCGGTTCGCGGCGGCGGTGACGCCGAAGCAATCGCGAAGCGGTGGGGTCTGGTCGCGGGCGAGGTGGTCGAGCCGAGAACGGGCGTCGATCACCAGTCCCGCCGAGCCCAATACACCGCCGCTCAAGTCGCCGTGACGCATTCTGGCCCTGACAGATGACCGAAAACGTCGTCCTACAGGGCCAGAACGCGAATTGTTGAGGTGTGGGGCGCGTCAGCGGATGAGCGGGGCGATGCCGGGGCCGATGTCGTCGAGGTGGTCGAGTGCCCCGGCCTCGCACAGCACGACCACGGTGCCGCCGCAGCCGCCGCCACTCGACCGGGCGCCGTGGACGCCGGGGACGGCCAGCGCTCGCTCGACGACCGAGGTGGCGGCCGGGTGGCCGAGCCCCATGGCGTCGTAGCCGGCGTGGCTGGCCGCCGTGAGCGGCCGGAGCGCCGGGGCATCGCCCGACCGGAGCAGGGCCAGCGCTCGCTCGGCGCGGGTGTTCTCGCCCACGCCGAATCCGGCTGCGGCGCGCACCGGGTACGTCTCGGCTGGGTCGACAGTGGTGAGGGCGTCGTCGGTGGTTCCCCATCGGTCGAGAAAATCGGCGCCGACGAGCTCGTCGGGCAGGCGGTCGATCAGATCGGTCGGCACCTCGCTCACCCAGTCCCATCGTCGCCCCGACGCGGTCTCGGCGATGCGCTTGCCCATGAACGCCGCGGCTCGAGCCCGAGCGTAAGGAGACCCCGCAACGTCGTGGGTGGCGCCGGTGGGCACGCCCACGATCTCGACGCCAGGCGGTAGGGGCACCGGAGCTTCGACGGTGGCGGGCCGGCACCGGATCGGCAGCACGGCGCCGGCGCGGCCCATGGCCACGGTCACTTGATCCATGATCCCGCACGGCGCGCCGACCACGTGGTTCTCCGCCTCCTGGCACAACGTGGCCAGGCGTAGCGGGTCGAGCATCGCGCCCAACGCCAGCGCCGTGGCGATCTCGAGAGCGGCGCTCGACGACACGCCGGCCGACTGCGGTACATCGGAAGTGACAGCCAGCCGACCGGTTGGCGTCGGGATCGCGCCGTGGCGCACGAGCACCAGGGCCACGCCCACCAGATACCGGGTCCATTTCGGCGTGTCGGCCAGCGCGGCGCGGATCTCGGGGTAGGGGAGGGCGGCCAGCCGCTCGACGTCGGACGGTGACAGGGTGACCGGACCGACGACCAGCTCGCGGTGCGGCTCGAGGGTCACGGTGGTGGTCACGCGAGTCGCGACCTCGAGCACGAGCGCGCCCGAGTAGTCGGCGACTCCGCCCAGCAGGTCGAGCCGACCGGGAGCGCTACCCGAGGCCGGCGTAGTCACCGCATCCGACCGTGGTCATCGAGTTCGATCACGGGAGCGCCGCCCGGAGCTCGGCCGCCTTCTCGTCGGGGTCGGATTCGTTCGTCATCGACCCGCCGCCTACCTCGGGCCCGGCCAGGTACTTGAGCAGGCCCGGGGCGCGCAGCGGTGGGTGCAGCTCGATGTGAAACGGGTAGTGGGGATGCTCGCCGACCGGGGCCTGGTGGACCGCCAGCACGTACGGCATGCGGATGCCCCACAAGGCGTCGTAGCGACACACGGCGGTGCGCAGCACGAGCGCGAGGGAGCGGCAGGCCGAGTCGTCGAGGTCGACCAACGACGTCACCGGGGACCGGGGCAGCACCAGCACCTCGTAGGCGTAACGGGCGAACCACGGCACGCAGGCGAAGAACCGCTCGCCCTCGTCAAGGACGCGAGGTCCGCCGAGCTCGCGCTCGACCACGTCGGCCAGGAGCGATCGGCCCGTGCGCCGGTGGTGGTCGGCCGCCATCTCGGCTTCGCGGGCCATGGTGCCGTACACCATCGCGCCGGCGTAGATCTGGCAGTGCGGGTGCGGGTTCGACGTCCCGACGGCGGCGCCGCGGTTCTCGAAGATCAAGACGTGGGCTACGCCCTCTAGGGCCTGAAGGGCTGTGGTGCGGTCACGCCAGGTGGTGACGACGGCGGTGGCCTCGTCGTCGCTCAGGTCGGCCAAGGTGGTTGCGGGGTCGTGGTGGTAGCAGACCACCTCGGCGGTGCCGACGGCCCGGCTGGTGCGGTACAGCTCGTCGCCGCCAGTCGTGGGGGGCGCCTCCGGCGAGAAAACCGGGAGGTCGTTGGTGAACCAGAACACACCCCGGTAGTCGGGGTTGATGGCCCTGATGCGCTGTCCGAGCGGTGCGAGGGCGTTGCGGGGGTCGGCGACCGGTTCGGTCTCGTCGACCGTTTCGCCGTTCCACGGGCGCGCCCCCCGGTGCGACGTGAACAACACCCACTCCCCCCGGAACGGGTGCCAGCGCAGCTCCCAGGTCACCTCGTACCCAGATCTACGACCAGGCGATCGATGTAGGCGGCCATCGCTGTGGCCAGGTCGACCCGGGCCGGATCCGTGAGCCACTGGATCTCGAGCCCCATGACGGTGGCGATGACTTCGGTGGCGATCTGGTCGGCATCGACGTCGAGGCGAAGGGCACCCCGGGCGACCTCGGCGGCCAGGATCTCGCGCACCAACTGCCGAGCCGTCTCGTAACGATGAACGAAGAAGTCGTGGAGCGGGTCGTCGGCATCGAGGCTCTCAGCGGTCAGCACCGCGTAGAGGCGGGTCAGGATCGCCGTCTCGACGTTGTGTTGGCCCATGTTGCGCAGTCTGGCGAGCGAGAGCGGTGCCGGGAGCTCGAACCGGTCGGCTCGGTCCCGTTCGGCCATGACCTCCAGGAGGAGGCGCTCCTTGGTACCGAAGTAATAGAGGAGCCCGGTCGGTGTCATGCCGACCCGGTCGGCCAGCGCGGCGAGCCCGGTGCCTCGGTACCCCTTGGCCGAGAACAGCTCGACGGCGGCATCGAGGATCTGCTGGCGCCGCCGCCGTCCGCGGACCTGGCGGACCCGGTCGTCAGCGCCGGCCGGCGGCTGGGGCTTTCGCGCCCTGGTCGCGGCCGGGCGCGCGGGAGGGCGAGGGTTCGCGGTCGCGTCGGTCACAGCGGCATCGGATCGGAGGTGGTCATCGGGAGTCAAGCAAGGCGTCAGTCGAGAGGCGGCGCGGAGATATTCTCACATTCGTGTGAATTGCGTTGCCACGACACGGGCGTTGCGACGAGCTCGGCCCAGGGTGTTGAAACGCGCGCTCGCCTGGAACGGGCGCCATGATGTCGGCCATGGAATCCACCTACGACGTGGTCTGGCCCCGCTCACCTCAGGGCGTGCAGCGCCAACGTCGTGCCGACCGGCTCGAGACGCTCGCCGGCAAGCGCGTCGCGTTCCTGTGGGACTACCTGTTCCGTGGCGACGAGCTGTACCCGATCCTGGAGCGCGAGCTGACGGCACGTTTCGATGGTCTGCACGTCCTTGGCTACGAGGTGTTCGGCAACCTCCACGGAGGCGACGAGAAGGCGCGCGTCGGCCGCCTCCCCGACGACCTGCGCGACCGAGGCGCCGATGCGGTCGTGTCAGGAATGGGATGCTGAGGGAGTTGCACGCCCGCCGTGATGCGGGCCTCCATCGCCGCTGAGTCGGCCGGAATCCCGTCGGTCTCGATCGTCTGCGAGGGTTTCGAGGGCCAGGCCCGGGCCACGGCGCGTGGCCACGGATTCGACGGCCTCCCGATCGCCGTCACGATCGGCCACATCGATGCCCAATCGGTCGACGAGATGGTCGCCAACTTCGTGTCGTCGACCGTGGATCAGATCGTCGGCGGCCTCGTCGGCACCGGGGCCGGAAGCGAGGCTGGCAACGGCGAACCGACCGCGCTCGACACCGTGGCCTCGGGCACCGTCGACGAGATCAACGTGGCCTTCGTCGAGCGGGGATGGAGCGACGGTCACCCGGTCATCCCACCAACCCTGGACCGGGTCGAGGCGTTCCTGGCGAACTCCGGCCACGACCCGTGGAAGACCCTGGGGATCGCCGCATCGTCGGGCCGAGATCTCACGATCTGGTCGATCGCCGTCAACGCCGTCATGGCCGGCTGCAAGCCCGAACACCTCCCCGTGCTCGTCGCTGTGGCCCAGGTCCTCGCCGATCCCCGCTACGGGGCCGAACACTCGGGGAACACGACCGGCGCCGATGCCCTCGTCGTCGTGGCGGGGCCCAACGCCGCCAACCTCGGCTTCAACTCGGGCCCTGGAGCGATGCGCGAGGGCGCCCACGCCAACACCAGCGTCGGCCGGTGGCTGCGGCTGTACCTGCGCAACGTGTTCGGATTCACCGCGGACGAACACGACCGCGCCACCTTCGGCAACCCGGCGCGCATCGTGCTCGCCGAGGACATGGGCTGCCTCGCCGAGATCGGCTGGCCGCCGCTCAGCGCCAGCTTCGGGTTCGACGCCCGCGAGGACACCGTCACCGTGGCTCGCATGAACAGCGGCACGATCATCGGCAGCGTGTTCGGCTCGACGCCGGAGGAGATCGTGCCCTACCTCGCCAACGGGCTCACCCGCACGGCGGCCTGGGACCTCACCCACGTCTACGGGCTCGGCGACGACCAGTTCCAGCCCCTCCTGGTCCTGTCGCCGATCCTGGCCCGGACCTTCGCCAAGGCCGGGTGGAGCAAGAGCAACGTCGCCGACGCCCTGTTCGAGCACGCCCGCATCCCGGCGATCACCTTCGAGCGGATGATCGGCGAATGGAGCAACCTCACCGCCGGCCGCCGCCGCCTGACCGACCTGGTCGCCGAAGGCGCCCTCCCGGCGGTGTTCGCCGAGTCCGACGACCCGCACCGCCTCGTGCCGATCGTGACGCGGCCCGAGCGCATCATGATCGCGGTCGCCGGCGACCCGAACCGGGCCAACGCCTACGCCCTCAGCAACGACGGACCACACGGATGGTGGACCACCAAGGCCATCGACCACACCCCAGCGAGCGACCTCGTCTGCAACATTCGCGCCCCCGCCATCCCCCGCTCAACCCCTGAGCTGCGCCCGAAGGACCACAACGCCCCCAGAGACGCCAAGAACGTGCGCGGATAGGCGAGCCCTCCAATGTGACTGTGGCATTTCTCGCCTGCGCTAGCAGGCGAGCGAGACCTATCAGACGTCGAACGTTCACCGGGGGCGGCAGGAGCTGCCCCCGGCGAATCGGTCGAACGCCCCTCGTATCGAAAGCAGCCGTACAAACATGACCACATCTTCACCTCCTGTCGGTCCACCTCCTGTTGGCGTGCAGCTCTACTCGCTTCGCGACGAGGCGGCCGCGAGCGGTCTCCGGCCCGTGCTCGAACGGGTCGCCGGCATCGGCTTCCGCGGTGTGGAGTCGGCCGGGTTCGGCGACTTGGCGCCGGACGAATTCGCCCGCATCTGTGGCGACCTGGGCCTGACGCTCGCCAGCGCGCACATCCAGCTCGGCACGCCCGACGAGGTGGCGGCCATGCTCGATCAACACGTCGAACTCGGGTTCGAAGCGGTCGTGGTGCCGGTGCTGTGGCCCGACGACTTCGCGTCCTCCGACGCGATCGGGGTGGCCGCGGACAAGCTGTCGGTCGCCGCGGTCGAGGCCGCCGATCGTGGGCTGGCGTTCGGCTACCACAACCACTTCTGGGAGTTCGGCGACATCGACGGCCAGCCGGCGCTCGCCCGTTTCTTCGCCTCCTGCGACCCTGCGGTGTTCGCTGAGGTCGACATCTACTGGACCAAGGTCGGGGGTTGCGACCCGGCGGAATTCCTCACCGGCCTCGGCGACCGGGTCGGGATCCTGCACGTGAAAGATGGGCCCGGCAACCAAGAGGCGGCGATGACCGCCGTGGGCGATGGGGCCATCGACGTGCCGGCGGCGTTGGCCGCCGCGCCCGGTGCCCGCTGGCACATGGTCGAGCTCGACCGCTGCGACACCGACATGTTCGAAGCCGTCGCGCGCAGTTACGGCTACCTCGTCGGCGAGGGACTGTCGGCCGGTCAGCGCCCGTGACGGCGTCGCGAGTCGCCGTCGTGGGCTGCGGCGTGATCGCCCCGGCGTACGCCAAGACGATCGCCGTGTTCGACCACATCGATCTGGCCGCCTGCGTCGACGGGTTGCCCGAGCGGGCCGAGCGGCTCGCCTCGGACTCCGGTGCCCGCGTGGCCACGTTCGACGAGGTGCTCGCCGATCCGGCGATCGACGTCGTGGTCAACCTCACGCCGCCGCTCGCGCATGCGGCGGTCACCGGCGCCGCTCTGGCCGCGGGCAAGGCGGTGTTCAGCGAGAAGCCGCTCGGCGTCACGTTTGCCGAGGGGGCGGAGTTGGTCGCCGCAGCGCAGCGGGGGAACGTTCGGCTCGGCTGTGCCCCCGACACGTTCTTCGGTTCGGGGCTGCAGACGGCCCGAGCCGCGCTCGACCGGGGCGACATCGGGGTCCCGATCGCGGCGGCCGGATTCATGCTCGGCTCCGGTCCCGAGTGGTGGCACCCGGATCCGGCGTTCTTCTATCGCCACGGCGCCGGGCCGCTGCTCGACATGGGTCCGTACTACCTCACCGCCCTGGTCCATCTGCTCGGCCCGGCCCGGTCGGTCATGGCATCGGCTCGAGCGCTGCGGTCCCAGCGAACGATCACCAGCCAGCCGCTCGCCGGTACGTCAATCGACGTCGAGGTGCCCACCCACGTGTCGTCGCTGATCGACTTCACCGGCGGCGCCACGGCGACGCTGATCACGAGCTTCGACGTTCAGGCCACCCGGCATCGCAACATCGAGATCTACGGCACCGAGGCCACCATGGCGGTCCCCGATCCCAACGCCTTCGAAGGCCCGGTGCAGATCCGTGGCCTCCGCGATCGTGAGTGGCGAGACGTGCCAACGATCGAGGCCACGATCCCGCAGTCGCGCGGCGTGGGGCTGGCCGAGATGATGTGGGCCACCGGATCCGGTCGTCCGCACCGAGCGTCGGCCGAGGTGGCGCTGCACGTCCTCGAGCTCATGTCGGCGTCGCTCGAGAGCTCCGAGCGAGGAGCACGGGTCGACCTCACGACCACCTGCGAGCGGCCATCACCCCTCGTGACGGGCCGGCCGGCGAACACCTTCGACGACTGATGGCGACCTCGAGCATGGGATGGATGCGATGATCGACACTTTGAGGTACGGCATCGTCGGCAGCGGGTTCATCGCCCAGTTCCAACTTCGGGCGCTCGAAGCGGTGCGGGGCGTCGAGGTGGCGGGGCTGGTGTCACGCCGTCGGCCCGTCGAGCTCGCCGAGTCGGTGAGGGCACGCGGCCTCGGCGAGGCCACCGTGTTCGAATCGGTGCGCGAGATGGCCCACCACGTAGACGTCGTCGCGCTGTTCGGCCCCAACTTCACCCGCGTCGCTGCCATGGAGCAGGTCGCGGCGGCGGTGGCCGACGGCGCGTTGCTGCGGGGGCTGATCTGCGAGAAGCCGCTCGGCCGGAACCTGGCCGAAGCGCGCCGGGTCGTCGAGCTGGCGAGGCAGATCGCTGTGCCCACGGCTTACTTCGAGAACCAGATCCACATGAAGATGCTCCAGCAGGCGCGGGCGCAGCTCGCCGCGGTGAGCGGCGCTATGGGGCCACTCGTCTTGGCCCGGTCGAGCGAGGAACACGCCGGCCCCCACAGCGCCTGGTTCTGGGACCCCACCCAGCAAGGCGGCGGCGTGCTGTCCGACATGGGTTGCCACTGCCTGGCCGTGGGGTGGTACCTGCTCACCCCGTCTGGTCGATCTCCCCGCCACCTGATCCCGCAGTCGGTGTCGGCCGACCTGAGCCTGCTCAAGTGGGGTCTGCCCCGGTGGCGAGACGAGCTGCGGGAACGTCACGGCGTCGACTACTCGGCGACGCCGGCCGAGGATTTCGCCACCGGCATCGTCACCTACCTCGATCCCGACAACGGCCAGCGGTCCAAAGCCCAGTTCACGGTGTCGTGGATGTACGACAAGCAGGGCCTCCGGCTCCTCGTCGATGGCATTGGCCCCGGCTACGCCCTCGAAGCGAACAGCCTCCGTTCGCCGCTCGAAGTGTTCATCGGCGATGCCGCGGCGGCCGGTGTAGCCGATGCCGAGCTGGCCCTCGAGAAGGCCACGTCATCGCAGGGTCTGCTGGCCATACAGCCCAACGAGCCCGACTTGTACGGCTACGTCGACGAGAACGTCGACGCGGTCGCGGCGTTCCGTTCCGGCCGCAGTGCCCTGCTCGACTTCGATTACGGGCTCGAGATCGTCCGGCTCACCATGGCCGCCTACCTGTCCGCCGAACGCGGGCGGGTGGTCGACCTCACGGACCCGGCCACGCTCGCCGAGCTCGAGACCTACGTCCCGCTGATCCAGCAAGGCCGCGGTGCCGACGTGCTCGACGGCGCGCCCTCTAGCGAGGATGCCAACTGATGCGCCACATCCCGTTCAATCAGGCCTGGTCGGTCCGGCCGAAGGTGTCTTCGTTCGCCGAGTCGGTGGCCGGCGGCGCCGACCTGTTCGCCTCGCTCGCCGACCAGTGCCAGGCCGTCGATCAGGCGGCGAGCCCGAGCGCCGCCGCCACCGTCACCGAGGAGACCGGCGTCAACACCGCGCTCACCGCCATGTGGACGTTTCTGGAGACGATCATGACGTCTCCGGTGATCACCGAGAAGACCGCCGAGCCGTTCTCGTACCCGACGTGGCGGGCTGCAACTACATGGATCACCGCTTCGCCCTCGACGTGGACCTGTTTCCCAATCGGGTGATGGTGGGCTCCGAGACCGTGCCGCCGGCCATCGACACGGGGTGGGCGGCGGTCCGGCGCCACCCGCAAGTTATCGGCGATTTCACCTGGACCGGGTGGGACTATCTGGGCGAAGTGGGTATCGGGCGTACCGAGGACGGCGAGGGCACCACAGACCGGGAATCGATGCAGTACGCGGGCTCTTACCCGTGGATCGCCGCCTGGTGCGGTGACATCGACATCACCGGTCGCCGCCGCCCGCAGTCCTACTACCGCGAGATCGTGTTCGGCCGGAGGTCCGATCCTTACATCGCCATGCGCCGGCCCGAGCGTCATGGCCAGAAGGTGCTGTTCGTCACGTCGTGGTCCTGGTCCGACACGGTCGGTTCGTGGAGCTTCGCCGGCCACGAGGGTTCCCCGGTCGTGGTCGAGGTGTACGCCGACGCCGACGAGGTCGAGCTGTCGCTCAGCGGTGAGTCGCTCGGTCGACGCTCAGCGGGTGGGCTTCACGTCGGTTGCGTCGGGAGCCTGACCCGATGCCCGCTCGCCCGCCAGCGAGCCGCCCCCAGCGAATAACGCGAATTCGCCTACCGTGGAGGTAGGCGAATTCGCGTTATTCGGCAGTAGCTCACGAGGACTGCGAGCGGCCGCGGGTGGTGACGGCTTCTCGGCGTTCGGCGACGTTGCTGGTGCCGGGGCCGGACTGCCACATCTCGGCCATGTAGCCCTCGATCAGGTGCGCCTCGTCGAGGGTGGCGGCGCTGGCGATGCGCTTGTAGTGCGCGAGCAGCTCGTGCACGCCGCGCTGGTCGTTGCTCACGATGTCACCGGCCAGGCGCCGGGCGAACGGCATCAGCTCGTCGTGGGGCACGACGTGGTTGACCAGCCCGAGATCGAGCGCCTCGGCGGCGGTCAGGAAGTTTCCGGTGAGTGACATCTCGATGGCCCGGCGGAGCCCGATCGACTGGGCGAGCAGCACGGTGATGCCACCCCCGGGCATGATCCCGACCCGGGCATGGGTGTCGGCGAACCGGGCCCGTTCGGATGCCACGAGGAACGTGCACTGCAAGGCGACCTCGAGCCCGCCGGTCACCGCCACTCCGTTGATCGCCCCGATGATCGGCTTGTCGATGATCGGCAGGAATCTCCACAAGCCGTTCGGATAGCGCTCGGGTCCCTCGCCCGGGCCGCGAGGTTCGGCCGAGGCCGGGACTTCGCCGGCGACCTCCTTGAGGTCTACCCCGGCGCAGAACGCCGGGTCGGCGCCGGTGAGGATCACCACCCGAACGTCGGGGTCCTCGCCAGCGGCGGTCGCGGCGTCCCAGAGGTCGTAGGTGAGCGCCCGGCTGAGGGCGTTGCGGGCCGCGGGCCGGTTGAGCGTGATGGTGGCGATCCCGTCGGCCTCCTCGTAGCGGCAGACCGGAGAGCCAGCGGTCATCGCGCTCCCCAGTGCCGGTCGACGAATCGCCGGACCTCGGCGCTGAGCTCGTGGTCCTCGGGTGCGAACCCGAAGAACCCACCGTGGGGCGCGGCCTCTTGAACGTGGAGCTCGGCATCGACGCCCGCGGCGCGGAGCTTGCGGTGCATGCGGACGGCGTTGGACAAGAACAGATCGCGAGTGCCCGCCGACAGGAATGTCGGGCAGAACCCCTTCGACACGTCGTCCAGCAGCGGCGAGAGATGCGGGTGGGCGAGGTCGTGGCCGCCCGCGTACAGCAGGTTCATGGGCATGAGGCTGGCGGTGAGGATCGTGTCGATGCCCAGGTTGGTCTGGAACGTGTCGCCGGACTCGGTGAGGTCGAGCTCGGGTGTCATCAACAGCGCGGCGGCCGGCAGGGGAAGACCCTCGTCGCGGGCTCGAACCACCAGCGCGGCGGCCAGGTTGCCGCCGGCTGAACTGCCCCCGACGATGATCTCGTCGGGTCGGTGCGTGGCCAGCAGCGCTCGATACACGGTGAGGCAGTCGTCGAGCGGCGTTGGGTACGGGTGGTCCGGCGGCATCCGGTAGTCGACGCACCACATCCGCCGTCTGACCCGGGCGGCCGCGGCGAGCCCCATGGCGCGGCACACCGCGCCCGAGCCCATGATCAGCGCGCCGCCGTGGATCTCCAGGTACACGCGGGAATCGTCGGGGTCGACGCCGTCGGGGATGATCTCGTACACCACGACGCCGTCGATGTCGAGGTCGGTGACCGTGGCCTTGAAACCGTCGGCGGGCGGCGCGATCATCCCGAGCACCATCTCGTCCTGGGCGGCGATGCGCTGGCGCCAGCCCTCGTGGTCGTCGAGAGCAGGGGACTCCGGCTGTGCTGCGCCACCGATGCCTGCGGCGAGGATCGCCTGCGCCTCCGGGCTCACCGACGTGGGCACCGGGATGTCGCGGGCGGGAACGTGCAACATCGGCGGTACGTCAGCGGTGTTCATGTGGCTCTCCCGGTGTCGCTCGAAGTCGACACCCTACGTTGGACACGGGTTGCGCACTCTGTCCGACTCGCGGCGGCTGCTCGATGCCGCGTGCGGTCCGGGCTTTTCTCGAGGAGCTACAGCGACGTGGGCCCGGGAAGTTGATTCGTAGCCGGACCTTGCATTGGTCTCGTGACGCTTGTATGCCGCGCCGCGTCTACGCAGCGTCTACCGGGGGCAGGCGGCGGGTGGGGCGGGGTTGCCGGGCTGGTCGTCCAGCGTGGCCAGCAGGGGGAGCACGACGGACAGGTCGGTCGCCCAAGCCCGGTCCTCGTTCCGACGGCTCGACGCGAACACGAGGCCTCCGGCTAGTCCGGCCGAGGAGACCAGGACCGCGCCGCTGTCACCGGGGTCGATGTCGGCGGCGATCTCCAGCCCGGCCCGCTCGTGGTCGCCCTGGTCGTAGATGTCCGAGATCGACAGGTTCACCCGCCGGATCACCTCGAACGGCTCGGGCGTCGGTGTGGACCGAGTGCCGTATGTCAGGTAGACGCCGGACTGCCCGGCATCGAGTGGGCCGATCTCGAGCGGTGTGCCGGTGAGCCCGGGGACCGCGAGCAGGGCGATGTCGTCGACCGTGTCTAGCGCCACCGTGGTCGCGGCGTGGCGCTGCCCGCGCCGGTCGACGACGGCGAGCTCGTCGGCGCCCGCCACGACGTGCGCCACGGTCACCACCAGCTCGGGGGCGACCAGGGCGCCGGCGCCGATCGACTCCTCGGAGCGACAACCCGAGGCCCGCACGCCCACCGACGCGTCGATGGCGCGGTCGGGGTGAGTGGTTGCCCGGTCCGAACATGCCATCGGAGCCAGCACCAGCGTGGTCAGGACGGTCATGACGAGACCTTGCATCAGACCTGGCAGGATAGAGAACCGGGAAGCGCCTCAGCGGACAGGAGATCGGGTGGTGGCTGCCATAGTGATGAACCGTGACTACTCCCTCACCGGACCCGGGACCGATTCCGCTCGTGCGAGCGGTCTGGTCGACGCCGAGTGGTACCGGCCACCGATCGACCCGGCCCGTCTGCGGGTCTTGACCGATCGGACCAACCGGCGGGCGGCCATCGACACGACCATTTGGCTCGCGTTGTTGGTTGGCACGGGCACCGTGGGGTGGTTCGCCCTCGGGACCTGGTGGGCGGTGCCGGCGTTCGCCGCATACGGCGCCCTCCACGGCGGGTCCTCCGACGCCCGCTGGCACGAGATGGGGCACGGCACGGCATTCCGGACCCGGTGGCTGAACGACGCGGTGTACGTGCTGGCCTCGTTCATGATCGTGCGCGGGCCCACGTTGTGGCGGTGGTCCCACACCCGTCACCACACCGACACGATCGTGGTCGGTCGCGACCCCGAGATCGCCGCGGTGCGACCGAGCAGCCGGCTGCGCCTGATCGGCTTGTTCCTCGGGTACCCCAACGTGACGTCGCTGTTCGTGCGCACCGTGAAGCACGCCTTCGGTCGCCTCGACGCGGACGCTCGCGATTTCGTGCCTCAGGCCGAGTGGCCCCGTGTGATCAGGGAGGCCCGGGCGTTCGTCGCCGTCTGGCTGGTCGTGCTCGCCGCCGCTGTCGCTACCCGGAGCGTCGTACCGGTTCTCTATGTGGGTCTACCGAGCATCTACGGCGTGTGGCTGATGGTGTTCTTCGGCCTGACCCAACATGCGGGGCTTCGCGAGGACGTGCTCGACCACCGGCTGAACACCCGGACCGTTCGTATGAACCCGATCTTCCGCTTTCTGTATCTGAACATGAACTACCACGTGGAGCACCATCTCTTCCCGACCGTCCCGTATCGCGCGCTGCCGGCGCTGCACCGCGAGGTGGCCCCGCATCTCGCACCCCCCGTGCGCAACACCGCCGCGGCGTACCGCGAGCTCCTCGGCGCGATGCGCCGCCAGAGCCGAGACCCCCGATGGGAGATACCGGATCGGCCGGTTCCCGCAGCCGATGTGGGCGATCGGGTTCGCATCGACGTCGGCGTCGAGATGTGGCGGCCGTCGGGTGCCGGCGCCGTGGAATCAGATGGGCATGACGTCGACCTCGGTCCGGCGGCCGACCTGGCGGTCGGCGCGATGCGGCGCGTCGACTTCGGCGGCGCCACCTATGTCTTGTGCAACGCGGCCGACGACGGCTACCGGCTGACCGACGGCCTGTGCACCCACGGTCGCACCCACCTGGCCGACGGGCTGCTGATCGGTACCGAACTCGAGTGCCCCAAGCACAACGGTCGCTTCGACGTGTGTACCGGCGTCGCCACCCGTAGGCCGGCGACGGTCGCCATCGGCGTGTATCCGGTTTCGGTCGTCGACGGCCGGCTGCGAGCGGACCTGACGACCGACCATCTCGAAGGAAGCACCGCCACCCCATGAGCGTGACCATCATCAACGGAGGTTCCCAAGGCCTCGGCGAGGCCGTGGCCCGCACGCTGGCCGAGCGGGGAGCCACGGGCTTGGTGCTGTCGGGCCGCTCCGCCACGCGGGGCCGGGCCCTGGCCGCCGAGCTGACCGCGGCCGGTACGCCGGCGATCTTCATCGAGGCCGAGATGGCCGACGCCGACGCGCCCGGGCGCATCGTGGCCGCCGCCGACGAGCGCTTCGGTGCCATCCACGGCGTGGTCAATGTGGCCGCCTACACATCTCGGGCCACGGTGTTCACCGACACGATCGAGCACTTCGACACCCATATGGCCGTCAACGTGCGCGGCCCGTACTTCCTCATCCAAGCGGCGGTTCGGGTCATGCTCCGCGAGGGCATCTCGGGTTCGATCGTCAACGTGGGCTCGACCACCGGCCACGGCGGTCAACCCAAGCTCACCGCCTACGCCATGTCCAAGGGCGCGCTGACGATCATGACCAAGAACCTGGCCTACGCGCTGATGCGCCACGGCATCCGGGTCAACCAGGTGAACCCCGGTTGGATGGACACCGAGTCCGAGCACATCACCCAGATCACCCACGACGGCGCGCCGGACAATTGGTTGGCACTCGCCGAAGCCGACCGGCCCCTCGGTCGCCTCGTGAAGCCGTGGGAGGTCGCCAACCTGATCGCGTACTGCCTGTCCGCCGATGCCGGTCTGCTCACCGGTGCGTGCGTCGATGTCGATCAGACGGTCCAAGGTGCCGGCGATGCCCCGATGCCCCGACCCGACGACACGCCTCACCCCTGACCCG
>CAYMJU010000102.1:0-42916 GCA_964390555.1 uncultured Acidimicrobiales bacterium
GAGCTGCTCCGCGGTCAGCTGCGCGTCCTCCAGACGGCCACGGCCTTGGCCACCATCAACCTCACCCTCGTGGAGGTCACCGGCCCGCTCCCGACGGCCGGGTTCCGCACCGATCAGTTTGTGTACCGAGGCCACGACGAAGGCGCCGGCTGCCTCGAGGCCGAGGACGAGGACGTCAAGGTGAACGACGGCGGAGAGGTGACGGTGTGCCTGCTGGTCACCAATGTGGGCGACAGCGCGCTCGGCGAGCTGCAGGTCGCCGACGAGGTTCTCGGGATCACCTTGCCCGACTTCATCGTCGTCGAAGGCGACACCGGGGTACCGATCGAGCCCGACGGCAGGTTGGTGCTCGCCTACGAGCTCGAGGCCGAAAAGGATCTGCGCACCGTGACCGACGTGTCGGTGGCGCCGGTCGGCGACGGCGGGTTGCAGCTCGGTGAGCTGGCGGCGCGACGGTCATCGACGCTGATCGCCATCGACGACGCCGAACCGGGGTTCGGCGATGTGTTCGGCGACAGCTTCGATGTGTTGGCCGCGATCGGCCGGTTTGTCGTGCTCGTAGTCGCCGCCCTGTTGCCGTTCTCGTGGCTGTTGCTGATCGCCGGCGTCTGGTGGTGGCTCCGGCGTCGCCGCTCGCGCCGCGGCGAGCCCGAGCGTTCTGGGTAACGTTCGACCCCGTGGACGAGGCCGAGCTGCACGACGAGGTCGGCTCGCGCCTCGCCGGTGTCGGCCAGCGATACACGTCGAATCGGCGAGCGGTGATCGGGGTTCTGGCCGCCGCCGGCGGGCCCCGCACGCTGCCCGAGATCCTCGAGCACCACCGATCGCTCAGCCAGAGCTCGACGTACCGGTCACTGGCCGTCCTCGCGGAGGCCGGCGCGGTCAGGCGTCTGGTTACCGGCACCGACTACGCCCGCTTCGAGCTGGCCGAGGACCTGTCGGCACACCACCACCATCTGGTGTGCGCTTCGTGCGGGAACGTGGCCGACTTCGAGCTCGATGCTCGTACGGAACGGATGCTCGACCGCGTGCTGTCCGAAGCTGCCGGCAACGTGGGATTCACCGCCGACCGTCACACCCTGGACGTGGTCGGCATCTGCGCCACCTGCCAGCCCTGACACCCAACCGTTGCGTTCGAGGTGGTGTTGTCAGTGCTCGGTGCTTGGCGAGTGGTCGTGGTGCGGGTGGTCGTGGCCGTGATCGTCGAGGACGAGCAGGTCGTCGGCGTGGGCGTGGCCCCGATGGTCGCCGAGAACGCGGCCGGCGTACGCCTGGCGTAGCAGTCCGGGCGTCAGCACGACATCGGGCGATCCGTCGGCGACGACCCGATTGGCGAGCAGGATCACCTGATCGCAATGGCGGGCCTCGTCGAGGTGATGCGTCGAGATGACGACCGTCGTGCCGCGCTCCGTCTCGGTCTCGATCAGCTCGAGGATCCGCTCCTGGCTCGCCAGATCGAGACCGGTGATCGGCTCGTCGAGCAACAGGATCTGTGGGTCGCTGACCAGGGCTTGAGCGATCAGCACCCGCTGGCGCTGCCCACCGGACAGGTCGCTGAAGTTTCGGTGGAGCAGCCCGTCGAGCTCGAGCCGAGCGGCGACGTCGCTGATCAGCGCCCGGTCCTCCGCCGTGACGCGACCGACCAGGCCGCGGCGTCGGTAGCAGCCCATGGTGACCACTTCGGCGCAGGTGAGCGGTACGAAGGCCCGCCCACCATGGCGCTGAGCGACGTAGCCGACGCGTGCTCCCGCCGCGTCGACGGCGCCGTGCGTGGGCTGGCGTAGACCGGCGATGACGTCGAGCAGCGTCGTCTTACCCGAGCCGTTCGGTCCGATGAGCGCGACCGCCGTGGCCGGCGCGACCGTGAGCGTGACCCGATCGAGGGCGACGACGTCGCCGAACCCGACGGTGACGTCGTCGATGACGAGTGGGGCGGGCACCGCGCCATGGTACCGAGCCGGGCCGAACTGATTGATGTTGGGAATCATTCTCGATATGGTGCGGCATGCCCCCGTTTCGCCGCCCGCCGTTTCGGCGGAGCCCGGCGGCCATCGTGGCGGTGGTCCTGGCCGTCGTGCCCGCCGCATGCGGTGGCACCGACGGCCACAATTCGGGCCCGGTCTCGGTCGTGGTCACGGTCGCCATCTGGGCCGACGTGGTCGGGGAACTGGCGTGTGGATCCGATGCGATGGTCGAACGACTGATCCCTGCAGGCAGCGATCCGCACGACTTCGAGCCGTCCCTCGCCGACCGTGAGTTGCTCGGTGACGCCGCCGTGGTCTTCGCCAACGGCCTCGGCCTCGAAGCGACGGCCGAGGACACCCTCGCCGCCGTCGCGGACGGCGGTACACCGGTTGTCGAACTGGCCCCTCAGGTCACCGACGGCGACGACCCTCACGTGTGGCAGGACCCAACGAGTGTGATCAGCGCCCTGCCCATCATCGCCGACGCCCTCGTCGAGCACGCCGGCTTCGACCGGGCCTCCGTCGATCGGTGCGCGACGGCCTACGGAGCCGAGGTCGAAGCGCTCGACCGCGACATCGCCGCCGCGGTTGGCGCCATCCCCGCCGATCGCCGTTTGCTGGTCACCGAACACGTCGCCCTCGGCTACTTCGCCGAGCGGTATGACTTCGAGGTCGTCGGCACCGTCATCCCTTCGTCATCGACATCGGCCGAGACCAACCCGGCTGACTTGGATGAGTTGGCTTCCGCCATCGTCGAGCGAAACGTCACCACGATCTTCGCCGAGGCCCAGCACTCAGGCGACGAAGCGCGCGCCCTGGCCGATCGGATCGGCGCCGTCCGAGTGGTGACCCTCCACACCGACTCGCTCGGCGAGCCCGGCAGCGGTGCGGACACCTACCTCGGCCTCATGCGAACGAACGTGGACCTGATCATCGACGGGCTCGGCGCGCCAGCCGGGGGAGACGCGCCGTGAGCTGGTTGACCGACCCCTACGGCTGGTGGGTCGAGCCGTTCGTCGACAACCTGGGCATGCAGCGTGCCCTGTGGGCGGGCCTGCTGACCGCGCTGTGTTGCTCGGTCGTCGGAGTGTGGGTGGTGCTGCGGGGCATGAGCTTCTTCGGCGACGCGCTGGCCCACGGGATGCTCCCTGGCGTGGCCATCGCGTTCGTTGCCGGCGGGAACCCGACGATCGGTGCGCTGATCGCCGCGGTGGTGATGGTGGGCGGGATCAACGTCGTCCGGAACGCGTCGCCTTTGCCGGACGACGCCAGCATCGGTCTGATGTTCGTCGGCATGCTCGCCCTGTCGGTCGTCGTGCTGAGCGCAGACGGCGCGGGGTACACCGGCGATCTGTCGCGCGTGTTGTTCGGGTCGGTGACGGGTGTGGTTCCCTCGGACCTCGCCCGTCTCGGCGGTGCTGCCGCGGTGGTCGTGGTCGGGTCGATGGTCGGCTACCGCGCCTTGCTCGTGTCGACGTTCGACGAGACGACCGCGCAGATGCTCGGCTTGCGGCCACGGTGGGCGCACGCCGGGTTGCTGTTGCTCCTGGTCGTCGCGGTGGTCGGGTCGTTCGAGGTGGTGGGCAACCTGTTGGTGTTCGCGTTCTTGATCGCACCGCCGGCGACAGCGATGCTCCTAGTGGCGAGCGTGCCGCGCATAATGCTCGCCGCGGTGGTGATCGGTGCCGCCGCGGTCGTCGTCGGATTGCTCGTCAGCTACCACCACGACACGGCCGCCGGCGCCACGATGGCGCTCGTCTCGGTGATCGGGTTCGCCCTGGCGCTCCCGCTGGCTTCTCGTCGCTCCACGACGGGCCGCTCGGGCCACGGCCGCGCTTGACGGCTGCTGCTAGCCGCCGGCTCGGTGGCGTCTACCGGAGGGCCGCGGCGCCAATGCGGTGGCGCCGGTACGTGCGCACCGGTTCCACGGGGTCGACCCGGCCGCCCCAAGCGATCAGTACGGCGCCGACCAGCCCGATCCACGCGCCGACCCCGACGTCGGGCTCGATGCCGGGGGCGTAGTCGGGCCGCCAGATCATGGCGTAGGAGACCATGCCCGACGCGATCACACCGAGGCCGGTGAACGAAGCGCGGCCGTCGGGCCGAGGCGCGAACCAGTCGAACAGCACCACGATGACCGTCAACACCGCGGTCGTGACGAGCATGGCGTCGAGATAGGTGAACGACGCCCAGCCGCTGACCGGCACGATCGAGTCGACGACGCCGTAGAACGGGTCGTCGCGGGACTGGGTGAGCGACGTCACGTCGTGCTCGAACCAGGTTGTGTTCAACGATGCATACATCAGCGCCGCGCCGGCCAGAGCCATCAATGGTCCGATGCGAAGGAGCCGTCCCATGATGGTTGTATCGGCACGTAGGGCGAATGGCCTTGAGCGGTTTCGCCTCTGCCGAGGAAGCCGCCGCGTCGTCAGCCGGGCTTGGTCCACCGGGTGAGAAGTTCGACGAGTTGCCCGTCGGGATCCCGGACCATTATGGCGAGGTCGCGGAACCGGCTGGAGTCGATCACCTCGCCGCCGAGTGCCCGGACCCGGTCGAGGCAGGCGTCGAGGTCATCGACCGTCAGCGACAGATGGGTCAAGCCCTGCTCGGCCATGCCGCGCGGCCGTTCGGCGAGGGGGTGCGCTCCGTAGCGCAACAGCTCCAGTACCAAGCCGTCGCATTCCAGGTACACCGCCTTCAGGCCCACCGGCGGCGTGAGCCCGAGCAACGGTGCGGTGGAGTCGTCGGGTGGTTCGAGCTCGAGCACGCGCCGGAATCCGAACACCTCGGTCCAGAAGCGCTCGGCCCGGTCGAGGTCGGCGACGGCGTGGCCCAGGTGGTTGACTCGTGTCCCCATCGCCCCGAGATTACCCAGCCGCGGGTATCGCGCGGGCGGAGACGGGGGAGGCGCTCGCGCCGCCGGTGTTGCCGCCGACGATGTGGATGAGGTTGCGCAGCTCGCGCAGCGCCACCGACAGGTGGTTCAAGTCGACGCTGACCGCGGTGTGGACGTCGGTCGTGACCCGCCGCCACGTCTGCACCGCCGCGCTGTGGCGGGCGAGCCACGCGTGAAGCGCTTCGTGGGGCTCGGCGCCACCGCGGACGACATTTGCGGCCAGCTCGGCGTGGGCCCGCAACAGGTCGTCGCGAAGCGCAGAGCGGGCCAGTGCCGTCCAGCGGTCGGTGCGAGGGAGGGCCAACACCAACTGGCGAAGCTCGGCGAGCGCCAGGTGCTCGTCGAGCGCGAAGTACACGTGCGCGGCGTCGTCGATCGAGCGACCCGTCGCGGTAGCGACATCGACGACGTCGAGGGCGGTGTACAGCAGCGTCAACAGCGCGATCTCGCTCGGCAGGGGCTCGGGTAGATCCAAAGTCGCGAGCTGGGCTCGGCGGGACTCGATCTCCTCGAGGTCGCGGCCGGCGAGCAGACCGGGCAGCAGGCGCCGCACCTCTGCGACGCCTGGGGTGAGCTCGTCGATCAGGCCGTCGCAGTCGAGGGGCGATCGTCGGTTGCGGAGCACCCACCGGGTGGCCCGCTCGCCGAGCTGCTTGATGTCGAGCGTGGCCTGGATGATGGCGTCGGCCGGCAAGTCGTCCTCGCAGGCGAACAGATCGTTGCGGTGCCGGTCGAGGTCGAGGATCGCCCAGGCCGCGCCGAACGCTCGCACGATCTCGTCGATCGGTGCCGAGGTCTCCTCGGCGATCCGCACCGCCATCGACATACCCGACCGATTGACGAGGTCGTTCACGGCGATGGTCGCCACGAGTTGGCGTCGCAGCGGATGGGCGAGGATCGCCGCCTTGTGCCGTTCGCGGAGAACCGTGGGGAAATAGGCGATCAGATCGACTTCGAACGCCGGGTCGTCAGGGAGCGATGTGTCGATCAGGGCCCGCGTCAGCGCGTTCTTGGTGTAGGCCAGCAGCACCGCGAGCTCGGGCTGGGTGAGGCCCCGACCGTCGGCCAGCCGGGCGTTCAGCTCGTCGTCGGTGGGCAAACCCTCGAGGTCGCGCCGGAGTCCGGCCGCCCGTTCGAGCCACGCCAACTGTCGGGCGTGCACGTCGACCATGCGGGGTGCCTGGATGCGGGCGATCGCCAGGGCGAGGGACTGCGCGGCGTTGTCGGCCAGCACGAGTGCCGCGACCTCGCCGGTCATCGACGCCAGCAGCTCGTTGCGTTGCTTCCCGGTGAGGTCGCCGGCTTCGACCACCCCGTCGAGGAGGATCTTGATGTTGACCTCGTGGTCCGAGCAGTCGACGCCGCCCGAGTTGTCGATGAAATCGGTGTTGATGAGCCCGCCGGCCGAGGCGTACTCGACTCGACCGAGCTGGGTGAACCCCAGGTTCCCGCCCTCGCCGACCGCGCGGCACCGCAGCTCGTGGGCGTCGACGCGGACGTTGTCATTGGCCCGGTCGCCGACATCGTCGTGGCTCTCGGTGCGCGCCTTCACGTAGGTCCCGATCCCGCCGTTCCACAGCAGGTCGACGGGCGCCCGCAGAATGGCGCGGATCAAGTCGAGCGGGGTGAGCGAGTCGGCACTTGCCTCGAGGCCGAGGACGGCCCGAATCTCGGGCGTGACGAGGATGCTCTTGACCGTGCGATCGAACACCCCGCCGCCGGCGGAGATCAACGCGTGGTCGTAGTCGGACCACGACGATGCCGGCAGAGCGAACAGCCGTTTGCGCTCCGCGAACGACACCCCGGCGTCGGGCGATGGGTCGACGAACACGTGGCGGTGATCGAACGCGGCTATCAACCGGATGTGAGGCGTGTGGAGCATGCCGTTGCCGAACACGTCGCCGCTCATGTCGCCGATGCCCACGCACGTGAAGTCGGTGTTCCGCGGATCGGTCCCGAGCTCGCGGAGGTGCCGGGTGACCGACTCCCACGCACCGCGGGCGGTGATCCCCATCGCCTTGTGGTCGTAGCCGACCGATCCCCCCGACGCGAAGGCATCGCCGAGCCAGAAGCCACGGCGGATGGCGATCTCGTTCGCAGTGTCCGAGAACGTGGCCGTGCCCTTGTCGGCGGCGACGACCAGGTAGGTGTCGTCGCCGTCGTGGCGAACGCACCGCTCCGGCGATACGACGGTGCCGGCGACGAGGTTGTCGGTGACGTCGAGCAGGGCTTCGATGAAGATCTGGTAGCAGGCGCGCACCTCGTCGCGGCGGGCAGCCGGATCATCGGGTGGGCGCTTGACCACGAACCCGCCTTTGGCGCCGACGGGCACTATCACGGCGTTCTTGACGTTTTGGGCCTTCATCAACCCGAGAACCTCGGTGCGGTAGTCCTCCTGCCGTTCGGACCAGCGGATGCCGCCGCGAGCCACGCCGCCCATGCGCAGGTGGACCCCTTCGACGCGTGGCGAGTAGACGTAGATCTCGCGATCGGGGCGGGGCAATGGGATGTCGGTGAGCCGCGCGGGATCGATCTTGAAAGCTATGTACGGCGGCGTCTGACGCGGGTCCGGTGTCTGGTAGAAGCTCGTGCGGTCCGTCGCTGCGATCAGGTTGCGGAAGCCTTGCAGGATGCGATCGGCGTCCAGACGGGTGACGTTGGCGAGTTCGGCGTCGATGCGGCGGTTGACCTCGGCCTCTCGGTCGGCATCGACCGCGTCGGGGTCGAAACGGGACCGGAACAGCTCGACGGCCAGGCGCATCAGCGGAGCGTGGTTCACCAGCGTCGCCTCGAAGTAGGCGTCGCCGTAGCGAACACCGAGCTGGTGCAGATACCGGCGGTACGCGCGGGCCACCATCACGGCGCGGTGGTCGAGTCCGGCCTCGGTGACCAGCCGGTTCAGGCCGTCGCTCTCGGTCTCGCCGCGCCACGCGGCCACGAAGCTGTCCTCGAAGCGGCCGCCGAACTCGGGCGCGTCGGTCCGCGCCGCGGGTGGGAAGGCCAGCCCGAAGTCGTAGATCCAGCCGGCCCGTTCGGTGTCGCGGAGCCGGTACGGCCGCTCGTCGATCACGGTCACTCCGTGGTCGCGAAGGATCGGCAAGACGTCAGACAGGTGCATCGGCGTGCCGGTACGGAACACCTTGAGCCGCATCTCGCCCGGCAACGCATCGACGGGCCGGTACAAGTCGACGGCCAGGTCGTCGTCGGCAAGCATTTCGAGCTGCTCGATGTCGGCTACCGCGGCGGCCGGCAAGACGTCCTCGCGGTAGGCGGCGGGGAACGTGGCCGCCCAACGGCGGTGGCAGGCCAGACCGTGATCTTCGCCCGATCGCTCGATCAGTGCGGCCTGGAGCTCGTCGACCCATGAGCGGGTGAGCCGGGCGATGCGCCGCTCAAGCACGGCCACGTCGACCCCCGCGAAGTCGCGTTCGGGGGTGAACAAGGTTAGGTGGAGCCGGGCCAGGGCCGAGTCGTCGATCTGGGTGGTGAACGTCAGGCGGTCGGCTCGGAACGTCTCCTGGAGCAAGCTCTGCACCCGAAGACGTACCGCGGTGTCGAACCGATCGCGAGGGATGAACACCAGCGCCGACCAGAAACGGCCGTAGTCGTCCTGGCGCAGGAACAAGCGCACCAGCCGCCGGTCGCTCAGGCCGAGGATGCCCACCGCGTGGTCGTAGAGATCGTCGATGCCGATCTGGAACAGCTCGTCGCGCGGGTAGCGCTCGAGGATGTTCACCAGCTGGCGGGCCTGATGTGAGCCCGGCAGCGC
The DNA here is from genome assembly GCA_964390555.1 of uncultured Acidimicrobiales bacterium. GTDB lineage: Bacteria > Actinomycetota > Acidimicrobiia > Acidimicrobiales > SHLQ01 > CAVTWS01. Next base: position 8,630 of record CAYMJU010000102.1, read on the forward strand.
TTCGGTGCGGTCCAAGACGGCGGCCACCTTGGCCCGCAGAACCGGCACGTCGAGCGCGCTGTGGGTGTACGCGCTCGGTGTCCACAGGCCGAGGAACCGCCGTTCGCTGCGCACGACCCCACCATCGTCGACCCCTTTGACGCCGACGTAGTCCATGCGGGCGCCCCGGTGGACCGTCGACATGGCGTTGGTCTTGGTGAGGTTCACGAAGGGATCGATCGACACCGCCCTCCGGGCGATGGCGTCGCCCCGGTCGCTGCTGTTACCGAGTCGAGTGGTCGTGGCGTCGAGCTGACGGAGGATCCCCAGGCCGCTCGCGGGCCGTGAAACCAACTCCACGACGTCCGCGTTGCTGGTGTCACGGTGAAGGTCGCCGGAGTAGACGACGTCGTATTCCCGGTAGCCGAGGAAGACGAAGTTGCCGTCGCCCATCCAGTCGAGCAGGTCGGCGTACTCGCCGAGCCCCGGCGGCGTGGTCGTGGCGCGCAGCTCCGACGCCAGGTCGAGGGCTCGGTCGTGCATCGCCGCGGCGTCGGCCACCGTCACGATCACGTCGTCGAGCACGTCGTGGACGTCGTCGCTGAGCTCGAGGAGCAACGCAGGGTCGGTGACTCGGTCGATCTCGAGCAGCACCCAGGACTCGCGCCCCTGCGTGTCGGCCTCGGTCGCCTCGCCGACCACGGCGACGAGGTGCCCCGACTCGTCGCGCTCGACGTCGAGCACCGGATGAACGAGTAGGTGCACGGCCAGACTGCGACGCTCGCAAAGGGCCAGTAGCGAGCTCACGATGTAGGGCATGTCGTCGCTCACGACTTGGATCGCGGTGTGTGGTGACGACCAGCCGTGGTCGACAACGGTCGGCACGAACACGGCGATCGACGGGTGGCCCGGGGTGCATTGCCCGGCCAGGCGGGCGTGATCCGCAGCCATGGCGACCAGCAACTCCGGGTCCCGGTCGGTCAGATCGGCGATGTCGACGTCTTGCCAATAGGCCCGCAGCAGCCCGGCGAATCCCCGCGTTTCCAACCGTGTGGGTACCCGCGCGTCGGGGGCGTCGGCCGCGATGGTGACCAGTTCGTCGATCAGGCCAGATCGGTCGCGGTCGCTGTCGTGGGTCATGACGTTGGATCGACCTCCGTGCAGGTGACTACACCATGATCGCTCATTCGGCCAGGAACCGGTGCCACCATGTGCCCGACCGTGCGACGCGAGTGCCCTGGGCGACCGCTTCGGTCATTCCGATTGCCGTTCGCCACTGATTTCGTCGTGAGCGGGGAGGATCGCCGGCTTGCTAGCGTCGCCACCACACACCCCATCGAGGAGGCCCCACCCATGGCTCGAGCGCTACGCAACTTCGTCAACGGTGACTACGTCGACGTGATCGACGGCGGCACGAGCGACGTCGTCAACCCCTCGACGGCCGAGGCCTACGCCTCGGCGCCGGTGTCGGGTGCAGCCGACATCGACGCCGCCTGCCGGGCCGCCGCCGCGGCGTTCGACGGCTGGCGCAACGCCACCCCGTCCGAGCGCAGCCTGGCCCTCATCCGCATCGCCGACGCCATCGAGGCCCGGGCCGACGAGATCATCGCCGCGGAGGTCGAGAACACCGGCAAGCCAAGGGGCCTCACGGCATCCGAGGAGATCCCGCCGATGGTCGACCAGATCCGGTTCTTCGCTGGCGCGGCCCGTTGCCTCGAGGGACGCTCGGCCGGCGAGTACATGGCGGGGCACACGTCGATGATCCGCAGGGAGCCGATCGGCGTATGCGCCCAGGTAGCGCCTTGGAACTACCCGATGATGATGGCGGTCTGGAAGTTCGCGCCGGCTATCGCCGCCGGCAACACGGTGGTGCTCAAGCCATCGGACACCACGCCGGTCACTGCGCTGTTGCTCGCCGAGATCGCCGCCGAGTTCCTGCCGCCGGGCGTGTTCAACGTCGTGTGCGGTGACCGTGACAGCGGCCGGGCTCTCGTCAATCACCCGATCCCGCGGATGGTGTCGGTCACCGGTTCGGTCCGGGCCGGGATGGAGGTCGCCGCGGCCGCGGCGGCGTCGCTCAAGAAAGTGCACCTCGAGCTCGGCGGCAAGGCGCCGGTCATCGTCTTTGACGACGCCGACATCGAGGCTGCGGCCGAGGGCATCGCCATCGCCGGCTACTTCAACGCCGGCCAGGACTGCACGGCGGCCACTCGGGTACTGGCCGGGCCCGGTGTGCACGACGATTTCGTGGCGGCCCTCGCCGACCAGGCACGCGGCACCGTGACCGGCGGTCCCGAGAACGAGGACGCCCTGTACGGTCCGTTGAACAACGCCAACCAGCTGGCTCGTGTGTCGGGGTTCTTCGACCAGGTCCCGTCCCACGCCAACGTCGTGACCGGCGGGCACCAGGTCGGGGACCGGGGCTATTTCTTCGAACCCACGGTCGTGTCGGACCTCCGCCAAGACGACGCCATGATCCAGACCGAGATCTTCGGCCCGGTGATCACCGTGCAGCGGTTCTCCGACGAGGACCAGGCCCTGGCGTGGGCCAACGGCGTGCCGTACGGCCTGGCGTCGTCGGTGTGGACAAAGGACCACGGTCGCGCCATGCGCATGGCCAAGAACCTCGACTTCGGCTGTGTGTGGATCAACACCCACATCCCGATCGTGGCCGAGATGCCCCACGGCGGGTTCAAGCACTCTGGTTACGGCAAGGACCTCTCGATGTACGGCTTCGAGGATTACACCCGCATCAAGCACGTGATGAGCGCCATCGGGTGACACAGGGCTCACCTGGCTGACGGTTTGCCCGACGTGGCCCGTCGGTAGCATCGGCCTTGTCGGTCCCGGGTGTGCCGGGGCGATCGAGGAGGATGACATGGGCTCCATGCGACGCCCGCTGGCCGTGGCTTTCGCCGTCGGCCTGGCTCTCACTGCGTGCGGCGGCGACGACGATGACGCTTCCGCCGGAGACGGCGCCGACGGCGCCGATCCGTCGGGCCAGGTGCTGAGCGTCGTTGGTCGGTCGGGCTTCCAGTTCGACCCGCCGACCCTGACCGCGACGGCCGGGGACATCACCATCGAGCTGTCCAACGACGACAGCGTGGTGCACTCGCTCGTGGTCGACGGCATCGACGACTTCAAGATCGTGGACAACGGCAGCGAGACCGCCACGTTCGCGGCCGGGGAATACCGCTACTGGTGCGACATCCCCGGCCACGTCGAAGCCGGAATGGAAGGCACGCTCACCGTCAGCTGAGCGCGGCCAAGGTCGAAAAATGAGGCGGCCCGCCCCGTGGGGGCGGGCCGCCTCGCGAACTGTGGCCGTCAGGTCAGCGGACGCCGCCGATGACCAGCTCGAAACCGATGAAGTAGAGAACGGCCAGGAAGATCAGACCGGCGATGATCGTCTTGATGTGGTCGTCGAGCACCATCTTGCAGAACGGGCTGTCGAGCCCGCCGGGGAGCTTGCCGAGCGCGCTCAACTCGGCGGCGGCCCACACCACGCCGAAGATGATCCACACCACGACCCCGGCTCCGCCCGGATCGTCGAAGAAGAAGGCGTAGTGGCCGGTGAACAGCATGAGGAACAGCATCGGGATCGAGAAGAACACGTTGACCCGGCTGGCCCGACCTGCGGCCTTGGCCGCGCCGGCCGCCGCGGGGTTGGCCTGACCGCCCGCGGCGACCGCTTCGGCCGAGGCGATGTTGATCTTCTGGTTGGGCCAGATCACCATCCACACGTTGGCGGCCATGGTGATGCCGAGGATGGCGCCGAGGGTGATGCTGAGGCCGGGCGCGGTGTCGGGGGCGTAGTCGCCGCCACCGATGCCGAACATCACCAGGCCGGACAAGAGCGTGAGCAGGGCGGCGAAGCGGAACCACCACAAGGCCCGGAACGTGACCTTCCGGAGCGCCTCGCTGCGGGCCGCCGCTTCCATCTCGGCGTAGGCCGGGACCTGGACGACGTTGAAGAAGTACAACAAGCCGATCCAGGTGACGCCGAACAGCACATGGCTCTCCCGCATCAGGAAATGCAGGCCACCGCTCAACTCGCCCCAGTCTTGGAAGATCTCCATGCGCACTCCATTCGAAGATGTGCCGGCCTCGCCCGAGGCCGCGCGTCGCACTCTAGGTCCATCGACCCACGCCTGCGCAAGCCCCGGGCGCACCAACCATCGCGTTCCAGCGGTGATTCCGACCCGAACGCGGCGCCGGGACAACGCAGGTTGCGGGGCGGGAATCAGAGCAGGACGGCGAGGATGGTGCCGGCGGCGACGGGTTGGCCGGGCGCGGCATCGAGGGCGGTCACCTGGCCAGGGTGGGGAGCCCGGATCACCAGCTCCATCTTCATGGCCTCGAGCGTGACGAGCGGGGCGCCGGCCTCGACGTGGTCGCCGACCGCGACGTGCACGGCGACGACCGTGCCCGGCATCGGCGCCACGAGCGAGCCGGCCGCGGCGGCCGCTTCGGCCGGGTCGGCGAAGCGGGGTACCTCGACCACCTCGGACGACCCGAGCGAGCTGTCGACCCAGGCGCGATCGCCCACATGGGAGACGAGGTAGCGCCGGCGCACGTCCTCGATCGTGATCTCGACCACGTCGGGGTCGATGCGGTGGGCCCGCACCCCCTCGATCGCGGCGCCGTCGATCTGAAGCGCCACGCCCGACCGTTCGACCCGGTAGCCGACCGCGACCGCCTGTCCCTCGACGTCGAACTCCACCTCCTGGAGCGCCGTCGGCACGTTCCTGTAGCCCGGCGGCGCCGCGGCCAGGACCGGGCCGGCCGCTCGCCGGACCGCCTGCTGGGCCAATGCGGCCACTGCGGCGTGAAGCCGCGCCACCCGAGGGTCGGGTCGGCCGAGGTCGGGGTGATCGGCGAGGAAGCGACTGTCGGCGCGGCCGGCGACGAACTCGGGATGCCGGAGGACGGCGACGAGTTGGTCGCGGTTCGTCCGCAAACCGTGGATCCGAGCGGCCGCGAGTCCCGCGGCCAGCCGCCGGGCGGCCTCGCCACGCGTCGGGGCGTGGGCGATCACCTTGGCGAGCATGGGGTCGTAGTGATGGGTGACAGCGCCCCCGCCGACGTGGTAGGCCGAATCGACGCGCAGGCGCGTCGGTGTCGCTTCGACATAGACGCGCGGGCGCGTCGGTGCCGAGTCGACCTCGAATCGGTGCAGGTGGCCGGTGCTGGGCCGGTAGTCGGCGGCCGGATCCTCGGCATAGATACGAGCCTCGATGGCGTGCCCGCTCGGGGCCGGAACGTCGGTCTGGTCGGGCAGCTCTGCGCCGCCGGCCACCTCGATCTGGAGCCGTACCAGGTCGAGGCCGGTGACCGCTTCGGTCACCGGGTGCTCCACCTGCAACCGGGTATTCACCTCGAGGAAGAAGAAGCGTCCGTCGGGCGCGAGCAGGAACTCGACGGTGCCGGCGTTCTGGTAGCCGATGGCCCGACCCGCGGCCACGGCGGCTTCGCACAGCGATGCCCGGGTCGCAGGGTCGATCGCGGGGCTCGGTGACTCCTCGATGACCTTCTGGTGGCGTCGCTGGATCGAGCAGTCCCGCTCGTAGAGGTGGATCACGCGGCCCGTCGAGTCGCCGAAGATCTGCACCTCGACGTGGCGCGACGTGCCGATGTAGGGCTCGACGAACACCGTGCCGTCGCCGAACGCCGACGCGGCCTCGCGCATGGCGCTCGCCACGGCGTCGGCGAGGTCGCCGGCATGGTCGACCACGCGCATGCCGCGCCCGCCGCCGCCAGCCGATGCCTTCACGAGGACCGGCCAGCCCATCGAGTCGGCCGCAGTCGACGCTGCCTCCCAGTCGACCGAGGCCACGTCGGCGCCCAGCTCGGCACTCGGGAGCAGCGGCACGCCCGCCGCGGCCATGGTGCGCTTGGCCTCGACTTTGGACCCCATCGCGGCGATCGCGGCCGGTGCCGGGCCGACGAAGATCAGACCGGCGTCCAGGCACGCCTGGGCGAATCCGGCGTTCTCGGACAAGAAGCCGTAGCCCGGGTGCACGGCGTCGGCGCCCACGGCGATCGCGGCCGCGATCACCGCTTCGCCGCGGAGGTAGGACTCGGCCGGCGAGAGGCCTCCGAGCGGTACGGCCTCGTCGGCGTCGCTCACAAACGCGGCGTCGGCGTCGGCGTCGGAGAACACCGCCACCGTGGCGATACCCATCTCGCGACACGTTCGGAAGACCCGCCGGGCGATCTCGCCCCGGTTGGCGACGAGCAGCTTGGTGATGGGCCGAGGTTCCACGGTCACATCCTGAACACGCCGTAGTGGCGGCTGCCCTGAACGACGTTGCTGTGAGTCGCCGACAAGGCGATACCGAGCACGTCTCGCGAATGGCGGGGATCGATCACGCCGTCGTCCATCAGCCGGCTCGACAGTACGAACGCGGGCTCCTCGCGCTGGATCTGGGCTTCGACCTCGGCCCGGCGGGCCGCGTCGGCCGCCTCGTCGAAGTCCTGGCCGGCGCCGGCGGCCGCTTGGCGCGCCACTATGGACAGGGTGCCGGCGAGCTGCTCGGGGCCCATCACCGCGGTGCGGGCATTGGGCCAGGCGAACAGGAAGCGAGGGTTGTACGCCCGTCCCGCCATGCCGTAGTTCCCGGCGCCGAAGCTGCCGCCGATCTGGAGGGTGAGGTGGGGCACGCCGCTGTTGGCGACGGCGTTCACCATGTGGGATCCGTGCTTGATCATGCCCCGTTGCTCGTAGGCCCGCCCGACCATGTAGCCGGTGACGTTCTGGACGAACAGCAACGCCACGTCGATCTGGTTGGCGAGCTGGATGAACTGGGCCGCCTTGTTGGCTTCCTCGTTGAACAGCACGCCTCGATCGTTGGCGAGGATCCCGAGCGGGTACCCGTAGAGCTGCGCCCAGCCGGTCACCAGATTGGTGCCGTAGGTCGGCTTGAACTCGTCGAGCTCGCTGCCGTCGACGATGCGCGCCAGCACCTCGCGCACCGGAAAGGGCACCTTCAGATCGGCCGACGCGATGCCGAGGAGGTCGTCGGGGTCATGGCGCGGCAACGCCGAGGCCTGCCGCGGCGGCGGGCCGAGCTTGTGCCAAGCCAGCCCGGCGACGATCCGGCGGCCTAGACGCACTACGTCGTGCTCGTCGTCGGCCAGGTGGTCCGACACACCCGACACCGTGCTGTGCATGAGGGCGCCGCCCAACTCCTCGTCGCTCGACTCCTCGCCGGTCGCCATCTTCACGAGCGGCGGACCGCCCAGGAACACCTTGGCGCTGTCTCGCTGCATCACCACGTAGTCGCTCATGCCGGGTAGATACGCACCGCCGGCTGTCGACGAGCCGAAGACCAGCGACACGGTGGGGATCCCCCGCGCCGACAGCCGGGTGATCCGGCGGAAGATGTCGCCGGCCATGAGGAACAAGTCGAGCTGGTGGGGCAGGTCGGCCCCGCCCGACTCGACGAGGAAGACCATCGGGAGCCGGTTCTCGTCGCAGATCTGGAGGGCGCGGAGGATCTTGTCGATGCTGATCGGATTCAGCGTCCCGCCGCGAAGGGTCGGGTCGTTGGCGAGGATCACGCACTCGACGCCCTCGATCACGCCGATGCCGGTGACGACCGAAGCGCCGGGGTGGAACTCCGAGCGGCACGCCGCAGTCACCGAGAGCTCGAGGAACGGAGCGTCGCGATCGAGGAGAAGCTCGATCCGCTCCCGCGCCAACAGCTTGCCGCGCTGGCGGTGCCGCTCGACATAGCGAGGCCCACCCCCGGCGACGGCGGCATCGACGTAGCCCTGGAGCTCGGCCAGCTTCTCGGCCATGTGGGCGGCGTTGGACCGCCACGTCTCGTTCGCTCGGTCGACCGCGGTCGCGAGGATCGCCATCAGGAGCATCCTCGTCGGGCCACGTGGGTAGTGTTCAACAGATCCCGGCAGTCGGCAATCCTGCCCGACGGGCCAGCAGGAGCCATGGACACCCGACCGTTCGCGCTCAGCCCCGAACAGCAGCAGATCCTCGACGAAGCGGACCGCTTCGCCCGCAACGAGCTGGCGCCCCTCGCAGCACCCATGGATGATGACGAGTGGTGGCCGCCCGACGTCTTCCCGCTGCTCGGACGGTCCGGATACCTCGGTCTGACGATCCCGGTCGACTACGGCGGCCAGGGACTCACGTTGTTCGAAGCGGGACTGGTCTGCCAGGCCATGGCCCGATGGAACCCCGCGGTCATGCTGAGCTGGGGGGCCCACGACAACCTGTGCGCCAACAACCTGTATCGCAACGGCACCGAGGAGCAGCGGCGGCGTTGGCTGCCCGGTCTGTGCGACGGTTCGCTCGTGGGTGCGCTCGGAATGACCGAGCCCGACGCCGGTTCCGACGCGGTGGGCGGCATGACCACGACGGCCACCAAGGACGGCGATACGTATCACATCACCGGTCGCAAGATCTTCATCACCAACGGCCCCATCGCCGACGTGTTGCTCGTCTACGCCAAGACCGACCCAGCGGCGGGTGCTCGCGGCATCTCGGCCTTCGTTGTCGAGAAGCACACGCCCGGCTTCTCGGTGGCCCAGAAGTTGGTGAAGATGGGTTACCGGGGTTCGCAGACCGGCGAGCTGGTGTTCGACGACTGTCGCGTGCCCGCGGCGAACCTCGTCGGCGGCGAGAACCAGGGCGTGGCGGTGATGATGGGCGGCCTCGACCTGGAGCGCGTGTTCTTCGCTCCCGCGTGCGTCGGTATGGCCGAGCGCTGCTTGGAGCTCGCCGTCGACTACGCCATGCAGCGGCGCCAGTTCGGCAAGCGCATAGCCGATTTCCAGGCCATCGCGTTCAAGCTGGCCGACATGTCGGTGGCGGTCGAGACGTCCAAGGTCTACAGCTACTCGGTGCTGGCCCGAGCCGCCGAGATGGAACTCGGCGGCGGCGGGCGCGGCGACCTGCACGCGGCGACGGCCGCGGCCTTGCTCTACGCGGCCGAGAGCATGCGGAAGGTGGCCGACGAGGCCCTTCAGATCCACGGCGGGTATGGCTATCTCTGGGAGATGGAGGTGAACCGCCTCTACCGGGCGGCCAAGCTGCTCGAGATCGGGGCCGGCACCAACGAGATCCGCCGGGTGATCATCGCCGAGGAGCTGATGAGCGAGTACACCCGCCGCCACGGCGACCGCTGAGCTACGTTCGCAGCGGAAGAAGGGGAACGCCGATGTCGTTGACGGAGTCACATGCGATCGGGCCCAGCTCACCTCCGGTGCGGGAGCAGACGATCGGTGGTCTCCTCCGCGAGGCCGTCGAGGCGGCACCGGATCGCCTCGCGCTGGTCGCCGGCGTCGCCGATGTCGGCGCCCGGCGAACGTGGACCTACGCCGAGTTGCTCGCCGAGGCCACCGTAGCGGCCCGCGCCTTGCGGGCTCGCTTCGAGCCGGGCGAACGGTTGGCGGTGTGGGCGCCGAACTACCCCGAGTGGGTGGTGCTCGAGTTCGCGTCGGCGATGGCGGGATTGGTGCTGGTGACGGTGAATCCGGCGTTTCGCGCCGCCGAGGTTCAGTACGTGCTGCATCAGTCCCGATCGGCTGGCGTGGTGACCGCCAGCGAGTTCCGCGGCAACCCGATGCTGTCGATCGTCAACGAGGTTCAGCCCGATTGCCCAGAGCTGCGCGACTTGATCCGCTTCGATCAGTGGTCGGACTTCTTGGCGTCGGCCGACGGCTTCGGCGGCGAGTTGGGCGAACCGGACCCTTCCGATCCGGTCATGATCCAGTACACGTCGGGAACGACCGGTTTCCCCAAAGGTGCGCTGTTGAGCCATCGGGGCCTGGTCAACAACGGATCGCACACCGCGGACCGGATGGGCATCAGCGTGGGCGCGGTGTCCATCGGCGTGATGCCGCTGTTCCACACCGGCGGGTGCGTGTGCACGGTGCTGGCCGTGGTCTCGAAGAAGGGCACGCTCGTGCTGGTCGAGGCCTTCGATCCGGGGCTGGCGCTCGAGCTGTTCGGCACCTACCGGGGCACCGCGATGCTCGGGGTGCCGACGATGCTGGTCGCGCTGATGGAGCATCCGAGCTTCGCGTCGAGCGACCTGTCACAGCTCGAGGCCATCTGCTCCGGTGGCTCGCTCGTGCCCGCGCCCATGGTGCGCCAACTCGAGGAGCAGCTGGGCGCCCCGTTCACGATCGTGTTCGGACAGACCGAGAGCTCTCCGGTGTCCTCGATGACCAAGCCCTCCGACACGATCGAGGACAAGGCCGGCACCATCGGCCCGCCGATGCCCGGCGTCGAGGTGAAGATCGTCGACCCCGAGACCGGTGTCACCGTCCCGGTGGGCACGGTCGGGGAGTACTGCACCCGCGGGTACCACGTGATGCACGGTTACTTCGAGAACCCCGAGGCCACCGCTCGCGCCGTCGACGCCGATGGGTGGTTGCACACCGGTGACCTCTGCGCGATGGACGAGCGGGGGTACTGCACGGTCGAGGGTCGGTTGAAGGACATGATCATTCGTGGCGGCGAGAACATCTACCCGCGCGAGCTCGAGGATCTGCTGTTCGCGCACCCGCACGTGAGTGAGGTCGCGATCGTCGGCCTCCCCGACGAGAGGTGGGGCGAGATCGTGGCCGCGTTCGTGCGCCCGGCCCCGGGTTTTTCGGTCGACAAGGACGAGCTGCACTCGTACATGCGTGAGAACCTGGCGCCGCACAAGACCCCGAAGCACTGGATCGCCGTCGATGCCTTCCCGCTGACCGGTTCGGGCAAGATCCAGAAGTTCAAGCTGCGCGAGCAGTGGGCCAACGGCGAGTGCCACCCCCTCTGATCCGGGTTACCAAGTACCGTTCTGGGTGGGTGGCAGGGTCCTCACGGCCCGCGTGGCCCACCCAGAACGCAGCCGACGTGGGTCGCCGCGCCAGTCAGGACCGATTCGTGATCCCTCGCAACCTGTTCGACGACGACCACGAGCTGTTCCGCCAGTCCTTCCGACAATTCGTCGATGCCGAGATCGTGCCGCACGCCGAGGAATGGGACCGGGCCGGCAACATCGATACCGCCATGTTCCGGGCCGCCGGCGCCGCCGGATTCCTGGCGATGGCCGCGCCCGAGGGCCTCGGTGGCGGTGGCGTGGACGACTTCCGCTTCAACGTCGTGATCACCGAGGAGCTGGCCCGGGCCGGGGTGCTGGCCGCGGGGTTCTGCATCACGTTGCACAACGACATCTGCCTGCCCTACGTGCTGACGGTCTCGACCGACGAGCAGCGCGCCCGCTGGCTTCCGGGCATCTGCTCGGGACAGTCGATGCTCGCCATCGCCATGACCGAGCCCGCGATCGGTTCGGACCTCGCGTCGATGCGCACCACCGCCATCCGCGACGGTGACGACTACCTGTTGAACGGGTCCAAGACGTTCATCACCAACGGCATCAACAGCGATCTGGTGATCGTGGCCACCAAGACCGATCCGGCCGAGCGGCACCGTGGAATGACCTTGTTCATGGTCGAGCGCGGCACGCCAGGGTTCGAGCGGGGCCGCAACCTGGACAAGGTCGGCCTGCACGCCCAGGACACCGCCGAGCTGTTCTTCGACGACTGCCGCGTACCCGCCGCCAACCGGCTGGGCGACGAGGGGAGTGGCTTCGTGCACCTGGTCACCAAGCTCCCGCAGGAGCGTCTGTCGATCGCGGTCGCCGCCGTCGCCCGGGCCCAGGCCGCGTTCGACTGGACGCTCGCGTACGTGAAGGAACGCACCGCGTTCGGCCAGCGCATCGGCACCTTCCAGCACAACCGGTTCGCCCTGGCCGAGATGCGTACCGAGATCGACCACGGCCAGGTGTTCGTCGACCGCTGCGTCGACCTGCTCAACGAGGGCCGGCTCACGGCCGAGGCGGCATCACAGGCCAAGTACTGGTCAACCGAGATGGAGAACCGGGTCATCGACAGGTGCCTGCAGCTACACGGCGGCTACGGCTACATGACCGAATATCCGATCGCCCGCGCCTGGCTCGACGCCCGGGTGTCACGAATCTACGGGGGAACGACCGAGATCATGAAGGAGATCATCGGCAAGTCGCTCGGGGTGTGATGCCGCTGGATCCGCAATGATGAACAGGTCGAAGCGACAGAGTCGGGAGGGTCGTGGACGAGTACCTACTGAGGCTGGGGCTGGCGATGCTGGCGGGGGCGGCGATCGGTGCCGAGCGGGAGTTCCGCAACAAGGCGGCCGGGTTCCGGACGATGATCCTGATCTCGACGTCGGCGGCGATGTTCTCCCTCGTCGGCTCGGAGGTGTCGGCGATCAACGGCACCGATCCCAGCCGGATCTCGGCCCAGGTCGTGTCGGGCATCGGGTTCCTCGGTGCCGGCGTGATCATCAAGGACGGCTTCTCGGTCAGCGGCCTCACGTCCGCGGCGACGATCTGGGCCTCGGCGGCGGTCGGAATGACCCTCGGCTTCGGCTACTTCGAAACGGGGATGGTGAGCGCCGGCGGGATTCTCACCGTGCTGTGGGTGTTGCCCTACCTGGAACACGGCATCGACGCGCTCAACGAGACCCGGACGTACACCGTGACCTTCGAGAGCGGGCACGTCCAGCGCGACCACATGCTCGCGGTGCTGGCCGACTCGGGACTCAAGACGCTTCGCAAGCACGAGGGGAAGTCGGGTCTGCACTGGACGCTCACGGCGACGCTCGCCGGGCGTCACGAGCGCCACGAGTGCCTGGTGAGAGCGTTGCTCGACGACGCCGACGTCATCGAGCTGTCGTGAACTTGCGGGCGTAGCCTGTCGGGCGCAGCCCGAACGGAGACCTGGTGACCGACCACGAGATCGCACGTGTCGACAACGCCGCCGACGGGCTCCTCGCGGCCCACGACCCGGCTGCGACCTCGGCCATCGACTTCCGCGGCGCCCGCTACGACCACGGCTTGGCGTGGGTTCATTTCCCGGTGGGATCAGGTGGGCTAGGAGTGAGACCCGACCTCCAGCGTCGCGCCGAGACCCGATTACGGGCGGCGGGAGCCGAACCGCAGGACCCGGCTCTGTTCTTCCTCCACCTGGCCGGCCCGACCGTCGTGACCCACGGCTCCGACGAGCAGAGGGCCCGCTTCCTGCGGCCGATGTTCAGCGGCGAGGAGAAGTGGTGCCAGCTCTTCAGCGAACCGGGCGCCGGATCGGATTTCGCCGGACTAGGCACCCGAGCGGTTCGCGACGGCGACGAATGGGTGGTGAACGGGCAGAAGGTTTGGAACACCCTCGCCCACCTCGGCGACTGGGGCATGCTCGTCACGCGGACCGACCCCGAGGCTCCCAAGCACAGGGGGCTGACGTACTTCGCTCTCGACATGCACACACCCGGCGTCGATGTGCGGCCGCTGCGCCAGATGACCGGCGAAGCCGAGTTCAACGAGGTGTACCTCACCGATGTTCGGATACCCGACGCCGACCGCATCGGCGGCGTCGGCGACGGCTGGCGGGTATCGCTCACCACCCTGATGAACGAGCGCGCCACGATCGGCGAGGGCGGCGGCGGCCTGGGTGTGGTCGACGAGCTCATCGGGGTGTGGCGCTCCCTCCCCGAAACGGCGCGCCGCCACGCCGACCGGGATCGGCTCGCCGCGCTCTATTGCCGGGCGAAGGCGCTGCGCTTCACCGGTGCCCGCGCCCGGGCCAGCGCCAAGGTCGGCAATCCTGGCCCCGAAGGCTCGGTGGTCAAGTTGATGTTCGCCGAGCTGAACAAGACTGCGACCGACTTCGGGATCACCCTGCTCGGCGCCGACGGTCTCGTCGACTACGACTACACGTTTCGTCGTCCCGAGGTCGTGTCGACCGACGGTACCGAGCGTGGGCTACGGCACGCGTTCCTTCGCGACCGGGCCAACTCGATCGAGGGCGGCACGTCGGAGATCATGCGCAACATCCTCGGCGAGCAGATTCTCGGCCTTCCCGGCGAGCCACGAGTCGACAAGGACCTGCCTTGGTCGCAGGTCCCGAGAAGCTAAGACCTGCCTTGGTCGCAGGTCCCGAGAAGCGAGGATCCTCGTCATGGATTTCACCCCGTCGGGCAAAGCCGCCGACTACGTCGCCCGGGTCACCGCGTTCATGGATCGCCACGTGTATCCCAACGAGGCGCGCTTGGAGAGCGAGATCGCTGCGGATCGGTGGACCCAGCCCGCAGTCGTCGAGGAGCTGAAGGCCGAGGCCCGTCGGGCCGGTCTGTGGAACCTGTGGAACACCGGCGGCCACGGCGCCGGGCTCAACAACCTCGAGTACGCCCAATGCGCCGAGGTCATGGGACGTTCGGTCAACTTCGCGCCCGAGCTGTTCAACTGCAGCGCACCTGACACCGGAAACATGGAGGTCATCGAGCGGTTCGGGACCGACGACCAGAAGGACCGCTGGCTCGTTCCGTTGCTCGCCGGCGAGATCCGGTCGTGCTTCGGGATGACCGAGCCCGACGTCGCGTCGTCTGATGCCAACAACATCTCGACCCGGGTCGAGATCGACGGTGACGACTTCGTGATCAACGGCCGCAAGTGGTGGACGTCGGGGGCGCCGCACCCGCACTGCGCGATCATGATCCTCATGGGTCGTACCGACCCGGCGGCGCCGCCGCACCGCCAGCAGTCCCAGATCCTCGTGCCGATGGACACACCCGGGGTGACCGTGGTGCGACCGCTCACCGTGTACGGCTACGACGACGCACCGCACGGCCACGCCGAGGTGCGCCTCGAGAACGTCCGGGTGCCTCGATCCAACGTGATCTCGGGCGAGGGCGAGGGCTTCACCATCGCCCAGGCCCGGCTCGGCCCCGGGCGCATCCATCACTGCATGCGTCTGATCGGGATGGCCGAGCGGGCGTTCGACCTCATGTGCACCCGCGCCCACCTGCGCGTGGCGTTCGGTTCGACGCTCGCCGACAAGGGCGTGATCCAGGAATGGGTCGCGGACAGTCGCATCGAGATCGAGCAGGCCCGATTGCTGGTGCTCAAGACCGCCTGGCTCATGGACACTGTTGGCAGCAAGGGCGCAGCGGTCGAGATCTCGGCCATCAAGGTGGTCGTTCCAAACATGACGCTGAGGGTCATCGACCGCGCCATCCAGGCCCACGGCGCCGGCGGGATCAGCCAGGACTTCCCACTCGCGGCCATGTGGGCGCAGGCTCGGACCCTTCGGCTGGCCGACGGTCCCGACGAGGTCCATCGCCGCCAGCTCGCCCGCCGCGAGTTGCGCCGGTACCAGCCGACCTGAGCCGGGACCAACCGCCCGCGTTTTGGCCCTGACGCCGTGCGCAATCCGCAGGCGCACAGGGCCAGAAAGCGATGGTGGGATCAACCGCGGCCATCCCATCACGCCCTACTCGACGGGACTAACGTTCCGCGGTGTGACAACAGCGGGCAATGTCGTTGTGGTGGCAAGCGGACGGGGGGGTGTCGGCAAGTCGTCGCTCGTCGGCAACCTCGGCGGTCTGGCGGCGTCGAGCGGGTGGCGGGTGTTGGCCGTCGACCTGGACCCTCATGCCAGCTTGACGGTCGACTTCGGGGTCCACGACCGTCCCGACAACGATCACGGGGCGGCGTTGTTCCGAGCCGTCACCGGCGCCGACGTATCGCTCGAGCCCATGCGATCGGTACGGACCGGGCTCGACCTGATCCCCGGCGGGTGTCACGCTCGCGAGCTGGCCATGGCCATGAACACGTCGGTCGGCGCTTACGCGTTGTCCGGGCTGCGGCGAGCAATCGAGCCGCTGGCGCCGAGCTACGACCTCGTCGTGATCGACGCGCCCGCGCCTCCCGCGCATCGCGTGATCGACGCAGCCTTGGTCGCGGCGCGTTTCTTGGTCGCCCCGTCCCTCGTCGACCGCACGGCGTTGGTCGGCCTGCTGCGCACCGTCGACATGGTGCGCACCGCCCAGCGCGGCGATAATCCGTTGCTCCGCCTGCTCGGGCTCGCGTTCTTCGCCGTCGAGGCCGACGAGCCATACAGCGTGGCGGCCTCGCACCGCCTCGTCGTCGATGCCGCCGATTGCCCGCTGCCGATGTTCGGCTCGGTGATCCGTTCGAGCCCTCGTGTCGCCGAGGCCTGCCGGTCCTTCGGACTGCTCGCCCACGAGTACGAACTGGCCGCAGTCGATCTGGGCGACGAGAGCGGCGAGGCCGCCGGTCTGGCCGCGGATTACCGGGCTCTCGCCCGCGAGGTTCTCGGCGACATCCGCGAGCAGATCGAGCTGTCGGTCACGCCGAGCCTCTCGGCGTGGTCGACCGGGCCATTGGTTCTCGGAGCAGCGCCCGCGGTGTGATCTGGCGCCGCAACCCGAAGCGTCGCACACCGTGGTGTTCCAGGTGCGCCGCCGCTTCGGTGGGATCGTCGGTCACCAGCAACAGGTTCATGTCGTCGGGATTGATCGTGGCCGCTCCGACCATGGTGTCGATCTGGTCGAGCATCGGCCGCCAGTATTCGCGCCCCATCAGCACGACCGGGAAGCTTTCGATGGTCCGCGTCTGGATGAGGGTCAACGCCTCGAACATCTCGTCGAGGGTCCCGAACCCGCCGGGCAGCACGACGAATCCGTACGAGTACTTGACGAGCATGACCTTGCGCACGAAGAAGTAGCGGAAGGTGACCACGGTGTCGAGGTACGGGTTGGCGCCCTGCTCGTGGGGTAGGACGATGTTGCACCCGACCGACGGTGCCCCGACGTCGCGGGCGCCGCGGTTCGCGGCTTCCATCACGCCCGGGCCGCCGCCCGTCATCACCGTGAACCCCCGGCGCCCGAGCTCGGCGCCGACGGTGCGGGCCATCTGGTAGTGCGCGTGCCCTTCGGCGAATCGCGCCGAACCGAAGACCGTCACGCACGGGCCCACGAAGTGGAGCGCGCGAAAGCCGGTGATGAAGTCGCGCACGATTCGATGAAGAGTCGCGGTTTCGTCTCGTCGCCGCCCGGGCCCGGTGAGGAAGGTGCGCTCTCGGGCTCGGTGGTCGTGTCGGGTGGTCGTCATCTCCACGAGTCTGCCCGCTCGCGGCTGACCTAGTGTTCCGTTGCCTGAGGAGGACCGAACGATGACCGCGATGTGCCGCGCTGGGGTGTTCGACGGCGCCGGAGGATTCTCGGTGCAATCCTTCGCGGTGCCCCAGCCGGGCCCCGGCGAGGCCGTGCTCAGGGTCGAGGCGGTCGGCATGTGCCACAGCGATGTCGAGCAACTCGTCGGCAACCGACACGTTCCTGGCGAGGTCGCCCCGGTCGTGCCCGGTCACGAGATCGTTGGCCGGGTGCACTCCCTCGGCGACGGAGCCAGCTTCGGGGCCGTGGTCGGGGACCTGGTCGCGGTCGACTTGGTGGTGCGGGTCCCGTCCTCGGCCGAGAACCCTCACGGTCTCGCCGCGGTCTACGGCTACACCAAGGGCGTACACGACGGCCACGGACTGTGGGGCGGCTACGGCGAGTACATGGGTGTGGTGCCGGGCACGCAGCTCCTGAAGCTCACGTCGTCTCGTCCGCCCGAGGAGCTGACGGTGTTCGAGCCGCTGGCGTCGGTCGTGTCGTGGTTCGACCGCTGTCAGCTGCGCGAGGGCGCGACCGTGGTCATCCAGGGGCCCGGGCACATGGGGTTGGTGGCCGCCGCGGTGGCCCGCCACCGGGGCGCCGGGACCATCATCGTCACGGGCACCTCGGCCGATGCCCTCCGCCTGGCCGCGGCCCGCGACGTCGGTGCCGACCACACGATCGACGTGCAGTCCGAGAACCTGGTGGCCCGCGTCGGCGAGATCACGCGGGGTGCCATGGCGGACCTGGTCGTCGACCTCGCCGCGGGGTCCGTCGAGCCGGTGCGAGCCGCAATCGAGATGGCCCGAGTAGGGGGAACTGTCCTGCTCGCCGGGCTCAAGGCGTTCAAGCCGGTCGAGATCGTGAGCGACATGATCGTGCTGAAGGGACTCACGATCGTCGGAGGTTCGGGCTCCTCCCCGGCATCGATGCGCGAGGCGGTGTCTCTGCTCAACCAGGACGTCTTGCCGACCGAGGCGCTGCGTGGCGAGGTGTACGACCTCGATGGGCTCGAACAGGCATTGGCCCTGCTCAAACGCGAGCTCCCCGGCCGCGACGCGGTGCGCGTCGGCCTCAAGCACCGCTGACGTGGAGCTCGTCGATCAGCTGGCCGCCGACGGCTCGGTTCTGCGCACCGTCACCCGTGCGGAGATGCGCGCCCGCCGGCTCCGGCATAGGTGTGTCTTCGTGATCGTCGTCGACTCGTCGGGGCGCACGTTGGTGCAGAAGCGCAGCGCCACCAAGGACCTGTGGCCGAGCCGGTGGGACATCGGTGCCGGTGGTGTCGTCGTGTCCGGGGAGGAATCCTCGGATGCGGCCCGACGGGAGCTGGCCGAGGAGCTTGGGATCGAAGGATGTGAGCCGACGTTCGTGCGAACCGCGCTGTACGACGACGACGACGTGTCAGAAGTGGCCGACATGTACCAGGTGGTGTGGGACGGCGCCGTCGCCTTCGCCGACGGCGAGGTGATCGAGGCCCGCTGGCTGACCTGGACCGAGCTGGCGCAGCTGCTGGCCGTCGAGCCCTTCGTCCCCGACGCCATCGCCTTGATGCTCCCGCACCTGGTACCGCCGGGGTTCGTCAAGGGGCGGCTAGCCGATGGCGCCGGCGTCGCGGAGGGCGGTTAGCTCGCCGACGCTGAGGCCGAGCTCGGCCATCAGGATCTCGTCGGTGTGCTGGCCGAGGCGGGGTGGGACGGTCTCGGGACCTTCGGACATCTTCGACAGCTTCACCGGGTTGCCCGGCGTCATGATCGGCGGGCCGCCGCCGGGGCGGTCGAACTCCACGATCATGTGATGGGCCGCGACGTGAGGGTCGCTGACGACTGCCTCGGCGTCGAAGCACGGCGCGGCGGCGATGCCGGCAGCGGCCAGCGCGTCGGCCACCTGGACCGGCGTGCGGTCGCCGGCCCACTCTCGAACCGCGGCCCGGAGGACATCGATGTTGCTCAACCAGCCGGTGCGGGTCGCGAAGCGCTCGTCGGCGATGAAGTCGGGCTGGCCGATGGCGTTGGCGAACAGCTCGAACTGAGCTTCGCGCCCAACCTGGATGATCACCTCCTCGCCGCTCGACAGCGGGAACCCGTGGTTGATCATCTCGGTGGGCGTGCGGGGGTCCTTGCCGAGCGACCAATAGTTCGGGATCAGGTCGGCGAAGGCGACCATGCAGTCGTACATCGATATGTCGACGTACTGGCCCTGCCCGGTGGCGTCGCGGTGGCGGAGAGCGGCGAGGATGCCGATCACCGCGAACATGCCCGAACCGGTGTCACCGAGCGCGCCGACCGGCGACACTTTGACGGGCTCGTCGGCGGCGCGGTTCATGTTGTAGAGCCCGGCCATGGCCTCGGCGATCGGGGCGAACGCCGGCCAGTGGCCATACGGGCTCTCGATGGTGTTACCGAAGCCCGAGATCGAGCAGTACACGACCTGGGGGTGCCGGCCCGCCACGACGTCGTAGCCCAGGCCGAAGCTCTCCATGGTCCCCGGCTTGTAGTTCTCGCACACCACGTCGAAGCGTGGCACGAGGCGCAGGAACAGGTCGCGCGCGGCGTGATTCTTCATGTCGAACCCGATGCTCCGCTTGCCCATGTTGTTCCGAAGGAACGTGGCGCCCATCGAACGACCGTCGGCGTCGGTCACCGCAGGGGTGGAGCCCCGGCCGAGGTCGCCGCGCACGGGATGCTCGACCTTGACCACCTCGGCACCGAGTCGGGCCATCAGCTGCGTGGCGTAAGGCATCGACTGCATCTGCTCGACGCTCAGGACCCGTATCCCGTCGAGCGGCTTGCCGTACCGGACGGCGTCGGGGTTGGTGATGTCGCCGGCCTTCATCGCGTGGCCTCGGCGCCCGCGTCGATGATCCGGTCGATCTCGCGGTCGGTGATCACGAGCGGCGGGCAGAAGGTGATCGCCGGGGGGATCGGCCGCGTGATCACGCCGAGCTCGAGCAACCGGTTGCGAACTGCGGCGGCGTCGAGGTGATCGGGCATCACCGCGGCCCAAACCGCCACATCGCCGCGGACGGCGAGGAGTTGCCCGTCGCTCACCAAGCTGCGGAGGCCCGCTTCGAGGCGGGCGCCGACGTGCCGGGCGCGGTCGAGCAGGCCGAGCCGCTCGGTCTCGGCGAGCGCCGCCACGCCCGCCGCAGCCGCGAGCGGGTGGCCCGAGTAGGTGTAGCCGTGACGCATGAGCCATCCGGCTTCGGCTTCGAGTGGCTCGCGGACCCGTGCGCCGACAACCACGCCGCCGAGCGGAACGTAGCCGGAGGTGACCGCCTTGGCGAAGGTGATCATGTCGGGTCGCACGCCGTAGTGCTCGGCCCCGAACCAGGCGCCCAGGCGCCCGAACCCGCAGATCACCTCGTCGAGGATCAGGTGGGCTCCGTGATCGTCGCACAGCCGTCGGAGCCCGGCGAGGTAGCCATCGACCGGCGGGTGCACCCCACCGGCACCCTGCAACGGCTCGGCCAACACCGCGGCGATCTCGGTGCCGCACTCGGCGAACAGCGTCGCCATCGCCTCGAGATCATGCTGGGACACCTGCACGACTCCGGAGAGGAGCTCGCCGTAGCCCTCCTTGTTGAGCGGCAAGCCCTGCGCGGAGGTTCCGCCGTAGTTGACGCCGTGATACCCCTGACCCCGGCTGATGATCAGTTGCCGCTCGGGATGGCCGGCGCGGGCGTGGGCGAGCCGGCTCATCTTCATCGCCGAATCGACCGCCTCGGACCCGGAGCCGCAGAAGAAGACCCGTGCGCCGTCGACCGGCGCGACCGATGCGACGGTTTCGGCGAGCTGGTCGGCGGGCGCGTTGGTGAACGGGTCGAAGCACTGGAAGGCCGGGAGCGTCTCGGCCTGCTTCAAGATGGCGTCGATCACCACCCGGTTGTCGAATCCGAGGTTGGCGTACCAGAGCGACGCCATGGCATCGACGTACTCCTTGCCGGTGTCGTCCCAGACCCGGGCGCCGGAGCCGCGGACGATCCGGACGTAGCCGGCTGCGTCCTTGCCCGGCGAAGCGAAGGGATGCAGGAAAGCAGGAACAGCCACAGAATCTCCCGGTCGGTCTGGCGTCACGAATCGTTCTAGCCGCCTCGACCCCTCAACCGCGTCGTAGGGCGCGGTGTCAGGCCCGTGCTTCGTAGATGATGTTGAAGGGGGTCTCGGTCGCGCGACGGAACGACCCGAAGCCGGCGGAGTCGAACACGGCACGCATGCCGGGCTCGCCGCACTGCGCGCCGAGGGCGTGCTCGGCGCTCTGGGAAAGCGCATTGGGCACGCACGCCACCGTCGATGCCGCATAGGCGGTGGCCGCCGCCGGGTTGTCGGCGATGTTCGTGGCGGCGCCATCGAGGGCGAACGGTTCGACCACCATCACGGTCCCGCCGGGCGCCAAGCGCTCGCGGGCGTGACGAGCGATACCGACGGGGTCGCCCATGTCGTGCAGGCAGTCGAAGAAGCAGATGAGGTCGTAGCTACCGACATAGGACTTGGCGTCGGCCACCTCGAATCGGGCGTTGGGGAGTTCGCACCCGGCGCGGGCGGCGTCGATGGACGGGCCGTGGAAGTCGAATCCGGCCACGGCCGATGCCGGATAGCGCTCCGCCATCAGCCGAACCGAAGTGCCAAACCCGCAGCCGACATCGGCTACCGCCGCGCCGGCCTCGAGCTTCGCGACGACGCCGTCGAGCGCGCCGAGCCACATCGACGTGAGGAACGTCCGGTAACCAGGTCGGAAGAAGCGGTCGGTGGCGCTGAACAGGCACGGATGGTGCTCGCCCCACGGGATGCCGCCATCGCTTCGGAACGCGGCGAGCACCTTGTCGTGGTCGCAGTACATGGCGACGAACATCCCGGCGCCGCCCGCGAGGAAGAACAACGACTCGTCCATGGCGAGCACCGGCGCGTGGGCGTCGGGGAGCTCGACCGTGTCGTTGACCGGGTCGAAGATGAGGTAGCCGACCGCGCTCTGCTGATGGCACCACTCGGTGACGAGCCGGGGGTGGGTGCCGGTGCGCTCGGCCAGGGTGGCCGGGGTGAGAGGGCCGGAGCCGACGAGGGTTCGGTACAACCCGAGCTGCTCGCCGATGTACACCATGTTGACCGTCGCGGCGCCGCGCATGTGGTCGGCGAACTGCTTCACGAACTCCGACGTGGCCTGCTGATCCGTGCTCATGGGCTGAGAGACTGGCACGGATGAGCGCCAGCGAGGAAGTGACGGTCTACGAGCTGGTCGGCGGTTCGCCGTTCTTCGAGGGTCTCGTCGAGCGCTTCTACGCCGGCGTGGCGACCGACGCGCTGCTGCGACCGCTGTACCCCGACCGCGATCTGGCTGGCGCCAGAGCGCGGCTCACGGGTTTCTTGGTGCAGTACTGGGGTGGACCCGACGACTACTCCCGCGAGCGCGGACATCCGAGGCTGCGGATGCGCCACGCCCCGTTCGTGATCGGCGAGGCCGAGCGCGAGGCGTGGATGCGACACATGGTGGCGGCCGTCGACGCGGCCGGTCTCGACGCCGAACTGCGGTCCCGATTCGTCGACTACTTCGAGATGACGGCGGCCCACATGGTCAACGTGGTCGGCTAGGTTCGCACGCCGATGTTCACGATTCGGCGTCCTGCGGCTCGCGTCGTCTTGCTCGATCCGCAGGGGCGCCTGTTCATGATCAAGTCCGAGGACCCGATCGACTTCCGCAAGCCGCCGTGGTGGGAGATCCCCGGAGGGGGGATCAGCGCCGGCGAGTCGAGCGCCGATGCTGCGCTCCGCGAGCTCTACGAGGAGGCCGGGTTCCGCCGGGTCGAGGCCGGGCCGTGCATCTGGACCCAGCACGTGCAGTTCACGTTCGCCGGGTACAACTTCGACTCGCGCGAGCGCATCCACGTGGCGTGGAGCGACGGCACCGAAGAGTACCACCCCATGCATCTCGAAGCGCTCGAAGCCGCCGCCATGCTCGGCGCGCGCTGGTGGCCCCTCGACGAGCTTCTGGCCAGCGACGAACCCGTGCTGCCCGCGCGCCTCCGCGAGTTCCTGCCCGACATCGTTGCCGGGCGGTTCCCGGCCGAGCCGATCGACATCTCGCCCCACCCGATACCGGAGCCCTGATGCGAGGCCGGTGACGACCGCCTCGAAGGTCCCGGGACCAAGGTCCCGGGACCAAGGTCCCGGGACCTTCGACCGAGGATTTCGTAACTTCGCCGTCGTGGGCACGACTGAGACGACTTCGAACGACACCGCCGCCGGAGCCTGGACACTCGTCGCCGTGATCGGCACGATCGCCGCGGCCGCCCTCGCGTTGGCGATCACCGCAATCATCATCGGGCGAGACGGCGGCGCCTCGGCCCTCCCGGCGACGCGGGTCGCGGTGTCGTTGAGTGAGTTCGCCATCGAACTCGATGTCGCGGTGCCTGCGGGGCAGGTGGTGTTCGACGTCGTCAACGACGGTGCGGTGGTGCACAACCTCTCCGTACGTGAGACGGGCGACGTGACCCCCGATCTGGCGACCGGCGAGCGGGCGGCGCTCGACGTCGGCTCGCTCGAACCCGGGACCTACGAGCTCTTCTGCTCGATCCCTGGCCACGTCGAGGCAGGCATGGCCACCGAGGTGATCGTCGGCGATGACGAGTCGAGCGCCACAGCGGGGCACGCCGGGCACGACGCGGCCGACGGAGCGGCGCGGGATCAGGCCATGATCGACAGCATGCTCGCCTTCCCGGCCGCGACGGAGGGCGTTGGCAACGTGCCATTGGAGCCGGAGGTCCTACCCGACGGAACCAAGCGCTTCGAGCTGACCGCGGCGATAACCGAGTGGGAAGTGGCGCCCGGCGAGATCGTCGATGCCTGGACCTACAACGGCATCGTCCCCGGACCGCGGATCGACCTCGACGTCGGCGACGATGTCGAGGTGGTGTTGACCAACGAGTTGCCCGTGGGCACCGACATCCACTGGCACGGTATCGACCTGCCCAACGACCAAGACGGTGTGGCCCCACTGACTCAGGACCTCATTGCGAGCGGCGAGACCTACACCTACCGGTTCACCGTGACCGAAGCGGCGATCGGCATGTACCACGCCCACACCCACGCCCAAGTAGCGGTGCCCAACGGGATGTTCGGAACCATGTACGTGGGCGATGTGCCCATGCCCGAGGGGGAGACGGTCTCCGGGATCGACATACCCGCCGACCTCGAGCTCGCTCTCGACATTCCCATGGTTCTCAACGACGCGGGCGTGATCGGGCTGACCCTCGACGGTAAGAGCTTCCCCGCCACCGCCCCGGTCCTCGCCGAGGTAGGCGACTGGATGCGGGTCACGTACTTCAACGAAGGGCTCCAGGTCCACCCGATGCACTTGCACGGCTTCGAACAGATCGTCGTCGCCAAGGACGGCGAACCGCTCGATCATCCCTACGCAGCGGACACCGTGCTCGTTGGACCGGGTGAGCGGTACACGGTCCTGGTGAGCCCCGACCGGCCGGGCGTGTGGGTCTGGCACTGCCACATCCTCAACCACGTCGAGTCCGCGGACGGCGTGTTCGGGATGGTCACGGCCATGATCGTCGAATGAGCCCGGGCGTCGGTTAGGACTCCGGTCACGGCGTCACCGGGCGCATTCCTCGGAGCCCCGCCCACGACAGTTCGGCGACGAGCGCCGCGCCGCGTTCGACCTCGTCGTCGTCGGCACCGGTGCGCAGGAGATGCCGGCACGCGTTGACGATCATGCCGACGACGCCGTGGGCGAGCAGGACCCGATCGTCGTAGTCCAGGTCGTCGCGGTGGATCGCCGTGGCGACGTTGGCCGCGAGGCGCATCTCGATCTCGGCCACGGCGGCCGAGAACTCGGGTTCGCTGTGGGTGCCGTCGCCGAAGAAGACGCGAAATGCCGATGGGTGGGTGCGGAAGAACGAGAACACCGCGGCTACGCCGGCCTGAGCCTGCTCCCTGGGGTTGGAGCTCGTCAGCGCGGTCTGGCTCACGTGGTCCCATAGGCGGTCGCTGATGTCCTGGAGGAGAGCGAGGAACAAGTCGTGCTTGGACTTGAAATGCTGGTAGAGCACCGGTTTGGTGATGCCGGCAGCCTCGGCGACGGTGTTCATGGCCGTCGAATGGAACCCCTCGGTCGCGAAGGTCTCGATGGCGACATGGATGAGCTGACGCCGCCTCTGAGCGGCCGGCATCCGCTTCTGCACCAGCACAAGTTACCGGCGGGACACGACCGTCAGCGAGGGGCGTCCGGGTGCCCCTTGTCGCGGTCCTCCCGCATGGCCGCCTTGACGGCGTAGCCGAACACGATGGCGGGGGCCAGCACGAGTGATCCCACGACGAGCAGCACGACCATGGCGGTGACGAGAGCCGTCGGGAACCCGGTGGGAAAGCCGACGGCGAACAGTGCCATCGCGATGAGGTACGCCCCGTACCCGATGCGCTGACCGATCGACACCAACCGGGCGATCAGCGCTCGCCTCACGAGCACCGGGTCGATCTCGCCGCTGGTCACGGCTTCCAGCCTGCCTCGGCCAGGAGTGCCTCGATGCGTCGGGCCATGGCCTCGTGGGACAGATGCTCGCATGCCAATCGGTGATTCACCTCGAGCATGCCGGCGTCGGGGGAGGCGACGAACCGGCGGACCGCCGCGATGTCATCGACGCTGAACCAGCGGAACCCGAGGGCCCGCAGCTCGTCGGCGACTGGATACGGGCCGACGACGACGGGCTTGCGATGGATCGCCGCTTCGATCGGCGGGTTGCCGAACCCTTCCCAGGTCGATGGGAACACGACGAGGTCGGCGGCCGCGTAGATGTCGGGTCGCGAGAGATCACCCCACCAGATCACCCGGCACCCGGCCGCCTGTAGCACGGCATCGAGGGTGGGCCCGTAGCCGTCCTCGGCCGGACCCAGCAGCCAGTACACACCGCCGAGGCTCTCGGTGATGGCGACGGCGGTCGGGATGTTCTTGCGCTCGATCGCCCGGACCGGGTGTGCCACCAGCAGTTCGTCGGGACCCACGCCCAGCCGCGCCCGCGTGCGGGCCCGATCGCCGGCCGGCGGGGCGACATCGAAGCCGTTGTAGATGGTGACGGCCTCGATCCCTCGGTCAGCCATCTCCATCCGGGTCATCTCGTTGATCGTTACATGACGCCAGGCCGGGTCATCGGGCGGCAGTTCGGTGACATGAGCGAACCGTTCCCGCTGCCAGGGCGGGTCATGGTGGTGCAGGATCGCGGGGCGTCCCCGCAGCGCGTCGGCGAGAACCAGCGAGGCCGGGAGGTTCAGCGGGATCGACAAGATGTTCTCGACGAGCACCACGTCGGCGCCATCGAGAGCAGCCAACAACGCATCTCGCGGCGGCGGCTCGGTCGCAGCGATCGCCAGACCGGGTACGAGACGATCGACGGGGCCCTCGCCCGCGACCGTGGTCACGTCGAACCCCAAGTCGGCGAGGGCCCGCCCCCAGGTATCGGCCACGATCGACACCCCGTCGGTCCCGCCGAGGCGGAACGACACGATCGCGGCGGTTGACATGCGAGGGAACGGTACCGTTCGCACCGATGCGACCGACCTCTGAGCTGTCGACCCGCCCCGGTGATGGGGCGCTGGCGCTGCAGGCTCGCCGGATTCTCGACGAGGCGTGGATGCCCGAGGGATACGCGGTGCCCAATCTCGCCGTGTACCCGTTCCAGTGGTTGTGGGATTCGTGCTTCCACGCCCTCGCCTGGCACGCGCTCGGCGTGACGGGTCGCGCGGTCACCGAGTTGGCCTCGGCGCTGGGCACGCAGGCTCCCGACGGGTTCGTGCCCCACATGAACTACGCGCGCGACCCCGACGCGCACGCCGATCTATGGGGTCGGTCCGGCGCGTCGTCGATCACCCAGCCCCCGATGTTCGGCCACGCGGTCGCCGTGCTGAGCCGCGATCGCGTCGATCTGCCCCAGGCGCTGGTCGACCAGGCGGTCGCCGGGGTCCGGTTCCTGCTCGACGTCCGGCCTCGACACCCGAGCGGCCTGGTGCGGCTTTGCCATCCGTGGGAGTCGGGGGCGGACAACAGCCCGAGATGGGACGACACCTTGCCGGGACGGTGGACGTTCGATCGCTGGCGAGACCACAAGTCAGCGCTCGTGGGTCTCTTCGAGCCGTCGGCCCACGGGTCGCCGCTCGTCAACCCGGCGTTCGACGTGGGGTCGGTCGGGTTCTCGGCGCTCGTGGTCTTCAACGCCAGAGAGCTTGTGTCGGTCACCGGCGACGCCTCGCTCGCCAGGGCCGCCGACGCCCTGGCTTCGGTGATCGCCGACCGGTGGGATCCCGAAGTCGGAACCTGGATCGACGCGGGGGCGACCGAGACAGGCTCGGGCCGGGTCCGGACCATCGACGCCGCGCTGGGCGCGCTCGTGGTCGACGACGACCGCCAGCTCGACGTGCTGTTCGCTCAACTCGTCGATCCCGCTGCCTTCGGCGGACGGTTCGGACCAGCGGGCGTTCACCGTTCGGAGCCGACCTACGAGCCCGGTTCGTACTGGCGAGGCCCGGTGTGGCCGCAGATGAGCTACCTCATGTGGCTGGCCGCCCGTCGTTCCGGCCGGGACCGCGTGGCCGAGGAGCTGGCCGGCAATCTGCATCGAGGAGCGATCGCGTCGGGGTTCGCCGAGTACTGGGATGCCGACTCGGGCACGGGCGGCGGAGCCTGCCCCCAGACCTGGTCCACCCTCGCCGTCTGCGTGTGACGCCGGACGAGCCCCTCTCCCAGAACGGTGGTGCGGCGGAGCGTGGTCAGCCGACGAAGTAGCCGCTGACGTCGACGAGGAGGTGGGTGCCGCTCTGGGTGAAGTAGCTGATCTGCCCGCTGGGTCCGACCGAGATCATGGTGGCGTTCGGTCGGGTCTCTCCGGCGTGGTTGAGGTTGAGCACCGACGCCGTCGGCATCGCCGCGCCAGTGGGCCAGGCGGTCACGAAACCCGGCGCCGTCGCCTCGGTTGCGGTCACGTTCAACGCCAGGCCGGCCACGCGGCTCGACGGGACGTTCGCCACGCCGGTCGAGACCACGTCGATGCTAGAGCCAGCCGCGACGGGCGCGCCCGTGCGGGTGTCGAAGACTCGGGCCGGGGTGATCGGCACGAACAAGCCGAGAACGCTGCTCGGCGCTGTGGGACCAGTGAAGTATCCGGTCACGTCGGCGAGCAAGTGACCTCCGCTCTGCGTGAACAGGCTCACTGCCCCGTCCGCGCCGAGCGGGACCACGACCAGGTTCGGAGCGTTCTGGCCCCTGAACGTCACGTTGAGGTTCGACGCGAGCGGCCGGGCGGTTCCCGCCGGCCACACCGTCACGTAACCAACGTCGGTGGCGGCGGCGACGGTCACGTTGAGCACGACCGCCGCCACGCTCGTCGACGGGATCCCGGCGTGCCCCGCCATGGAGACGGTGATCGTCCCGCCCGGCGGCACGATCCCTTCGACGGGTCCCGGCTCGCGGGTGTCGAACACGCGGGTGGGGCCAGTGGCCACGAAGCGACCTGATGTTGCCGCGCCCGATGGCGTGAAGTACCCGGCGACGTCGGCGAGCAGGTGGGCGCCGCTCTGGGTGAAGAAGCTGACCCGCCCCTCGGTGCCCACCGGGACGGTGACCAGGTTCGGCGCCGTGTGCCCGGACTCGGCGAGGTTGAGCGCCGATGCCACCGGCATCGTGCCACCGGTCGGGAACACCGTGACGTAGCCGGCGCCGCCGGCTTCGGTGGCCGTCACGTTGAGCACGACTGCGGCCACGCCGCTGTCGGGGATACCGGCCACCCCGGTCACATCGACGTTCAAGGTCGCCCCGGCGGCGACGAAACCGCTTTGTGGCGTTCCCGGCTCGCGAGTGTCGAACACCCTCGCCGGAGGCAGGGCGACAAATCGCGATGCTCCGATCGGGGCCGGACGGTTCTGTGATGTGCTCGAAGTGTCGAGGATGGGCGACGCCACGTTGATCGTGACGACACCCGACGAGCACACGGTTGGGTCCTGCACCGAGCAGATCGTGTAGGTGAAGCTGTCGGGACCGGTGTAGCCCACGTCGGGCGTGTAGGTGATCACGCCGGTCACCGGATCGATCGTCACCGTGCCGTGGCTCGGACCGCCCGTCACCGTCACCGACGTCGGATCGGGGCTGACGCCACCGGATCCGGTCGTGCCGGTTACCGGGTCGACCGTCACGCTCCCGCCGTTGGCCGTACCGTCCAGTGGGGGGCTGGTGAGCGACACCTGGATCTCGACCGCCCCGATGTCGCACAGCCCCGACGGGCGCCCGAGCCCCCGCTGGTCCAAGAGCGTGGGCGGGTCGGTCATGTCCTCGCAGTCGGCCGTCGGGATGCGGGCGACGAGCACCCCCGGCGATGCGGGAAGTTGGGTCAATGTCGGTCCACCGTTGGCGGCCGGGGCGCCGAGCGTCGAGGTCGCCACCGACGTCTGGTCGGTCGCGGCGTCGAGGGCGCAGGTCGCGCCGCCCAACTCTGCGTTGTGGCCTGCCGACACCGCGGTCAACTCGGCCGCGCAGGCGTCCGGCGAGCCGCCGAGCACGGTCGCGCCGACGGTTCCGGGCGCGTCGGAGGCCAGGGCATCGCCGCTCGCGGTGTTGTTGTCGTCGATCGTGCTGAATCGAATGAACATGCTGCCGTCGATGGCGGCTCCGCCGCCAGTGCCCCCCGCGATGTTCTCCGAGATCGTGGTGTTTACCGCCGAGAGGGTGGCCAGGACGGTCGCCACCCCGCCGCCGTCACCCGGTGCGGTGTTGCGGATGATCGACGATCGGCGGGTCACGAGCGTCCCGTAGGCGTGGAAGAGCCCGCCCCCGTCGCCGGCCGCGCCGGCGGTGGTCCCGGCGCCGGCGGCACCTGCGTGGTTGGTCGTCACCGAGGTGTCGGCGATGGTGACCACCGGCTCGACGGTGCCCTGGCGTGTCGCACCGATGGCGCCGCCGACACCGCCGTCGCCCCCGGTTCCCGCGCCAGCAGCGTCCCCGCCGGCGCCCGATCCGTTGAAGCCCACCGTCGATGTCGTCAAGGTGAGCGTCGATCCATCGATGTAGATGCCGCCGCCGCGACCGCCGGGGCCGCCACTGCTCGCGCCGGCACCGCTGCCGCCGTCGCCCGCCGAGTTGCTGGCCACGGTCACCCTGGTGAGGGTGCCGTTCGTCGAGAGCAGGGCGATGCCCCCACCGTCGCCGCCGGGTCCACCGGTGCCTACCCCCTGGCTCGCGCCGCCGCCGCCCGCCGCGTTGTCGGCGACGGTGACCGACGTCAGGGTGATGGGTCCGCGCCCGGCGATGCCGCCGCCGTGACCACCGCGCCCTCCGTCACCGGCGGCGTTGGTGCCGCCGTCTCCTGCGCGGTTGAACCCGATGGTCGACTCGTCGGCTGCGGTGACTACGCCCGAACCGGCGACGTAGATGCCACCTCCGTCCCCGCCGTTGGGCCAGGGCCGCCGCGATGGCGTCGCCGCCGTCGCCCGCCTGGTTGCCTGCGGGCGCCGTGGTCGCGCCGACCCGGCCGCCCGAGAGCGTCACCGGGCCGACGGAGTACACGGCTCCACCGTGGCCGCCGCGCCCACCGATCGCACCCGCGCCCGATGCGCTCCCGCCGTCGCCGGCTCGGTTGAGATCGAGCACGGAATCGATGAGCGTTATGGCGCTCGACGTGCTGGCGAGGTGAAGGGCGCCGCCGTCGCCACCCCTCGACGAGAAGCCGGCTCCCGACGACAGCGCGCCCTGGCCCGACCGGTTGTCGGTGATCACCGTGTTCACCGCGGTGAGGTCGCCGACGAAGATGTACACGGCCCCGCCTCGACCGCCGCCGGTGTTGTGGGTCAGAGGTGCCCCGGCATCGCCGGCCGAGTTGGCGGTCACGGTCGAGTCGACGATCGACAGATCGCCGTTGGTCTTCACGGCCCCGCCGTCCTCGCCCGAGGCGTCGTCGGGCGCCGTGGGGAGGTCCCCGCCTGTGAGCACCAGGTTCTGAAGGATGAGCGAGGCGCCGTCGGTGACGTGGACCAGTCTCTGACCGGTACAAGACACGCCCAGCGTGATGGTGGCCGGAGCCAGGCCCGACGCCCGAATCGTGACGGCGGTGTTCACCGCCGTGAGGTCCAGATCGCCTCCGAGATTGGCGTCGTCGGTGCCGGCACACCCGAGGCTCAGCTCATATGTCTCGCCGCCTTGGAGCTCGATGAGATGGTTGCCCGGAGCGTTGTTCACCAGCCCGATCGCCTCGCGGAGGGACAGGTCCAACGCCGTGGTGTCACCGTGGTCCTAGTCGGCGGTGATCGACACTGCGAATACTGCCGCGTGAGCCGCTGGGGCGATGTGCACGAGCGCGATCGCGGCGAGTGATAGCGCCACGAATGGCGCGACGAAGCGGACGCGACTCACCGTTCACTCGTCGGCGCGCGCGCCGAGGACTTGAGATGGCCCGGATTCAGCGTGCCGTGCCGCGAGCGGTGCCGACGAGGTCTACGCCATCGTTGTCACCGACCCAGCACGAAACTCGGCGGAACCGGCGGGCTGAGTCCTCCCAGTACTCGCGAGGGGGCATCGAGAAGCCGATCTCGAGGGCCGACAGTTCGTAGATCTGACCGACGAAGTCCTGGAACGTCTCGTAGCATCGCCGCAACGCCCACTCGCGCATGGCGTCCTCGCCGGGGTATCGCTCGTCACGCCCGGCCGGGTGC
Source organism: uncultured Acidimicrobiales bacterium (assembly GCA_964390555.1). GTDB lineage: Bacteria > Actinomycetota > Acidimicrobiia > Acidimicrobiales > SHLQ01 > CAVTWS01. The sequence continues at coordinate 40,301 of CAYMJU010000102.1, forward strand.
TCGACGGTGAAGTACATCTCATGTTCGTGGGTCTCCTCGCAGCTCCGACCCAAGACGAACTCGGTGAGGGTCTGGCCCACGTTGATGGGTAGGAGAATGAAGCAAGCGCCGATGTCGAGCTCGTAGATCGCCGGGTCGTAGGGGCCGAGCGGTTGGCCGAGGCCCTGGAGTTGCGGGAGACCGGCCAGCTCCGCGGCTTCGGCGGTCAGGATCGTCGTGGTGGCAGCGACCGAAGTCGTCGGCGCCGTCGCGCCATCGCTACCAGAACAGGCGACAAGAGCCAGCACGAGGCTCACGACGACAGCACCGACCTTCACGAGCCCGCCATGGTATGGCTGAGGACGGGGCGTCAGTACGCGGGGAGCAGACGATCGACTTGGCCGAACAGAAACCAGAGCGCCAACGCGAACGGCGCGATGGAGATCAGGTAGGTCGTGCGGCGCCGCCACCGGTTGGCGACGACCACCGCGCCGCCGACGATCGCGATGCACACCAGTGCGAGAGTCACCGAGTCGGGCAGGGCACCGGTGTCCCAGCCGAGACCCTCGTCCAGCGCGGCCTCGTTGGCTGCTTCGGACGCCAGCTCCTCAGATCCGGTGAGCTCCACGGACTCGCCGCTGTCCCGATCGACGTAGGTGATCGACTCGCCGACGTCGAGCTGCCCTGGCCTGGGCACCGCGGTGGCGGGCGGCACCACCAGCCGGGCGGCGACGATAATGCGCTGGCGAGCGCTGAACTTCGGGTTGCACGCCGTGAGGGTCAGACGGTTGTCGCCGAAGTCGTCGAGCACCCATGTGTCACGGGGGCTGACGATCAGGTGACCGCGCGTCGCGTCGCCGAAGAGCAGGCCGGCATCGGGGAAGGCCTCGGCCGCTGGGAGTACCTCGTACTCGAAGGAGCCCTGGATCGTCGTGACGAGGATGGAGTCGCCGGGCGCCAGTTCGTCGATGCGGTTGAACGGCGCGCCATAGGTCGTGCGGTGTCCGGCGATCGCCGAGTTGCCCGGCTGCCCGGGGAACGGCGTGGCGCCGTAGTGGCCGGGGCCCTCGCGGAGGTCCGACACCGTCACCCCCTCGACGATGATCTTCGACACGCCGATCGACGGCATCTCGAGTGCCGCGACCGACTCGCCTCCCTCGGGGAAGAAGTAGGCGAGTTGCTCGGGCGTGAGGTCGAGGTCGGCGATGCTTTCAGCCTGTGTGCTCGGGTCCGCGTCCGTAGTGGTCGTCGTCGTCTCGGTGGGCACCGCGATGTCGGGCTCGTCCGGCGGCGGTGCCGTGAGTCCGGCGGCTTCGGCGTCGGCGAGCAGCCTCTCGAACTCGTTCTCCAGGTGGTTTTGCGCTCGCGCCTCGTGGATGCCGGTCCCCCAGAGTTGATATCCGGCGAACAGCAGAGTCACGACACCGAGACCGATGAGCGTGCGGCCGACCCCGCCGAGCACGCGCGACAAGGTCATGTGTCCCATCATCGGTCATCGCCGGGACGATGTTGAGGCACCGAGCGGTCGCGGGGTCGCCTGCTGGGTCATGGTGCCGCGCCGGGACCGGGTCGAGGAGATCCCGAGCAACCCGGCCTACGTCGAAAAGACACTGGCTAAGACCGCGCGCCACCAAGTGAACGTTCGACGTCTGATCGGTCTCGCTCGCCTGCTAGCGCAGTCGAGAAATGCCACTGTCACCTTCGAGGGCTCGCCTATCGGCTCGCCCTCTAGGCGACCGGTGACTACCACCGCCGACGTTGCCGGCGCATCGAGCGGGAATGGCGAGGCCGATCTCGCGGCATGAAATCGGCGTTAGCGTTGCCGATGTGCCCGCTGTCCGCCTCCGTGGGGTGGTCGCCCTATTGGGCCGCTTCCCGGCCCTCGCCGGAGCCGACCTCGACGTCGATCGGGCCGAAGTAGTAGTCCTCCAGGGACCGAACGGGGCGGGCAAGACCACGCTGCTGCGGTTGTGCGCCGGTTTGGTGCCGGTTCACGACGGCGAGGCCGAGGTGCTCGGCCACGATCTGCGCTTGGACCGCAATGGCGTGCGGGCCCACGTCGGGCTCGTGGGCCCGGGAACGGGCCTGTTCGACGACCTCACGGTCGCCGACAACGTCGGCTTCTTCGCCCGGGCCTGCGGGGCACCGGTCTCGGCGGTAGCCGAAGCGATGACGCTGCTCGCCCTCGATGGGCGGTTGGCCGACGCGCCGGTCGCTCGGCTCTCGACCGGTCAGAGGCGTCGAGCGGCGCTGGCCTCGATCGTCGTGCGGCGACCGCAGCTATGGCTCCTCGACGAGCCCCACGCCGGCCTCGACCAGGACGGCCGCGACGTGGTCGATCGCGTGATCCTCGACGCCGCGGCTGCCGGCGCCACGGTGATCGTGGCCTCCCACGAGCTGGAACGGGTTCAGGCGCTGGCGGCCCGCACCGTCACCGTGGCCGGGGGGCTTGTCCTCGCCGGGATCGGAGCTGGCCGTGCTCGCTGACTTGGCCTTGGTCGCCGGCACCGAGTTGCGAATCGAGCGCCGCACCCGCGTCGTGGCGACCCAACTGGCGCCGTTCGCGGTGTTGGTGCTGGTCCTGTTCGGATTCGCCCTCGACGCCAACCGCGAGGTGTTGCGCACCGCGTCGTCGGG
>CAYMJU010000103.1:0-17303 GCA_964390555.1 uncultured Acidimicrobiales bacterium
GGCTACCGGGCGCCACCACCTCGCCGAGTTGGCCGAGCGTCGCGGCATCGGGTTGCTCGTCGGCGAGCAGCCGGCACGCGGCGACGAGCCTGGCGCTGCGGCTCGGACCCTCGACCGATGGGGTGCCGGCAGCGGTCACGATGCCGGGCGGGAGCCGGGACCGAGGAGGCGACGCCGCAGCCGGCGACCCTCCTCGAAGGCGCGGGGCAAGACCTCGTAGCCGTCCTCCATCACCACGTCCGCCTCGTGGTCGCGGACGGCCTCGATGCTGAGCCGGTCTTCGGCGTGGCCATGGGTGAGGCCCATGAAGAACCGCGCCGCCCGGCCGCCCGCGGCGCTCAGCACCTCGCCGTTCAGGGTGCAGTCCTCGTGCGCCAGCCACGCGGCCACGGGCGCGATCTGGGCCGCGTCGAGTCGGTGGGCCCACTCGTCGCCCGACCCGTCGCGCCACGACTCGGGCACGGCCCGGGACTGGCGCGACATGTCGGTGAACGCGATCGGGGCGATGGCGTTGGCGTGGATGCCGAGCGGCGCACCCTCGAGGGCGAGCACCCGGGTGAGCCCCCACAGCGCGGCCTTGGACGCCGCGTACGCCGACGAGCCCGGCACACCGAGCAGGCCCGAGTTCGACGACGTCGACACGATGCGGCCGTAGGCCTGGCTGACCATCTGGCGCCACGCGGCGCGGGTCACGAGGAAGGCGCCGCGCAGGTTCACGTCGAGCACTTCGTCCCAGAGGGCCTCGGTCATGTCGGCGAAGTCGCAGGACCGCAGGATGCCGGCGTTGTTGACCAGGATGTCGAGCCGCCCGAACTCGCGGGTCGCGGTGGCCACGATCTCGTCGGCGCCGGCCGGTTCGGTGATCGACGCCACGCAGGCCACGGCCCGCCCGCCGGCGGCCACGATCTCCTCCGCTACTGCTCCGGCATCTCCGAGCGGCCGGTCGGCGGTGGTGTCGAAGCCGCCGATGTCGTTGACCACCACAGCGGCGCCCCGCGCCCCGAGCAACAAGGCGTGTTGGCGCCCGACGCCACCCCCGCCGCCGGTCACCACCGCGACCCGCCCCTCGAAACTCAGCTCGCTCACTGCTTCCATCCGGGTTTGTCGACGCTCACGACATCATCCTGGCCGGACGATCGGTTCTTTCGGGAGGCCGAGGATGGTCTCGCCGAGGATGTTGCGTTGAACCTGGGACGTGCCGGCGTAGACGGTGCCGCTACGGGCGTTGAGCAACGACACGTCGATCCACGAATTCGACGTGTTCGGCGCGCCGGGCTCGTCGGTGCGGAAGTGCTTGAACGGACGGCGCCCCTCGCGCACCATTGCCGCCGGACCCATGATCTGAAGGGCCAGGTCGCTCAACGCCTGGTGGTACTCGCTCCAGTACAGCTTGGAGATCGACGCCTCGGGACCGAGCTCGCCCGAGCGCAGGTAGTCGGTGAGGATGCGGTACCCCATGAACCGCATGGTCTCGACCTTCTGGTGGCACCACGCGATCCGGTCGCGGATCACCGGGTCCCGGTCGCGGCGGTACTGACGCGCCAGGTCGATCAGCCGGTCGAGCTCGGCCCGGAAGAAGATCGGGTTCGTTGCCGCTTCCTCACCGCGCTCGTGGCCGAGCAGGCTCATCGCCACCGTCCACCCGCCGCCGACCGCGCCGAGCACATTGTCGGCGACCGTGCGGGCCTCGGTGAAGAACACCTCGCAGAAGTCGTAGCCGCCGGTCAGCATCCGGATCGGACGCACCTCGACGCCGGGCTGGTCGAGCGGGCACAACAGGAACGTGATCCCCTTGTGTTTGGCGGCCGTCGGGTCGGTGCGGGCGAGCAGGAACATCCAGTTGCCCTCGTTGCCACGCGACGTCCAGATCTTCTGCCCGCTGATCACCCACTCGTCGCCGTCGAGACGGGCCTTCAGGTTCAACCCGGCCAGGTCGGAGCCGGCCTCGGTCTCGGAGTACCCCTGGACCCACACGTCGTCTCCGGAGATGATGCGGGGCAGGAAGCGGCGCTTTTGCTCCTCGGTCCCCCAACGCACGAGCGTGTTGCCCATCATCTTCACGCTGGTCGTGTCGGCGACCCGCCCGAGCGGCACGCGGGCCCGGGCCAGCTCCTCGGCCAGCACGACCTGCTCGAGCTTGGTGCGGCCGCCACCGCCGTATTCGGTGGGCCAGGTGATCCCGATCATGCCGTGCTCGGCAAGGGTGCGTCGCCACGTCAGGCTGAACGCCTCGGCCTCGTCGTTGCCGAGCGCCCCGAGGCCCTGCCACCCGGGCGGGAGGTTCTCGGCGAGAAAGGCCCGCACCTCGGCCCGGAACACTTCGGCCTCGGGCGGGTAGCGCAGCTCCATCAGAGCCGCTCAGCCGCGTTCGGTCGACACGATGGTTACCGCCGACGCCGCATTCACGGCATCCTCGTCGCGACCGGGTACCCGCTGCAGGGCGGTCCCCCACGGCGGCAGGTACGTCCCGATCGCGCTTGACACAAGCGTCAACACTAATGGGGGCGCGGTGCGGTGCGCCCATGCCGGACATGCCCTGGGCCAGCTACCCAGATGGCCAACTACCCAGATGGCCAACTACAAGGTGCCCCGGTCGGTACGGTTCGTCGATGCCCTCCCGCTGAACGCGACCGGCAAGGTGCTGATACGAGCTGCGCTACCGGGTGGCGGCCGAGACGCTCCCACTCGAGTGACGTCGCACCCGGCGAACTTTTCGGCGCCCTGCCTGGATCGAATCGCGACTTGACGCTAACGTCAGATTTCGATCCGGGGGGATAGGTGACCCAGTCTCGCCTCCAGGAACACCAGGGACGTCGGCCAACCGGCACCCCACACCATCCCGAGGAGGGGATCCATCACATGACCAAAACCCACTGGCTGAAGTTGCTGGCGCTGCTGTGTGTGTTCTCGTTCGTGGCAGCCGCGTGCGGCGACGACGACGACGACACCGGCGACGCCACAGACGAGACCACCACCGCCGCCCCGGCGGAAACCGACCCGCCCGAGGAGACGACCACCGCTCCCCCGGCCGAGGACGGTGGCGACGACGCTGCTACGACCACCACTGCCGCGCCCGACGACGAGCCGGCCGCTCTGGAGCTCTGGGACGACGGACCGTGTGACGAGTCCCTAGACACGGTCAAGGTCGGACTCATCACCAGCTTCGCGACCGGTGCGCTGTCCCTGGAGGATCAGGCCATCGCCCTCGAGGCGGCCACTCCTGCGTTCAATGCTCGAGGCGGAGTCAACGGTGCGTGCATCGAAGCGCTCACCTGCGACGACGAGGGCGACCCCAACCAGGCCGTCCAGTGCGCCCAGGACCTCGTCGACCAAGGCATCGTCGCCACGATCAACGACACCACGTCGACCAACGCCCTCGGCGTGATCGAGGTGTTCCAGGAAGCCGGCATCGCCCGGTTCGCCCTGAGCCCCGGCACCGACGAGCTCGGTGACAGCTTGACGTTCGGCATCGACGCCGGCGGTATCGGCACCACGATCATGATGGTCCCAGCGCTGCTGGCCGAAGGCCACACCCAGATCGCCACCATCCGCGTCGACATCGCGGCCGCGGCGGTCATCCCGGCCCTGCTCAACGGCATCTTCGCCGACGAGGGCGTCGAGTTCGTCGCCGATCTGCCCGTGCCGGCCGGTACCACCGACTACAGCCAGTTCGTGCTCGCCGCCGAGGAAGCCGGCGCGACCGGGGTGATCATGCCGCTCGACGGACCCAACGCCGTCCAGGTCATGGCCGCCGCCGCGCAGCTCGACTCGGACCTGGTGTTCTCGGCCAGCCTCGGCACCTTCGGCCGGTCCGACATCACCGACATCGGCGACTACGCCTCGCACATGCGGTTCAACGCCGCCGTTCCGCCGGCGACCTTCGACACGCCGGCGCTCGGCCAGATCGCCGCCGACCTCGAGGCCAACTCCGACGACGAGCGGCTGCAGCGCAACAACCTCAAAGCCAGCCCGATGCGTTCGTGGATCGGGCTCTACGCGTTCATCTACATGCTGCGCGAGGCCCAGCTCTCGGAGATCACTGCGGCCACCGTGCTCGAGGCGACCGAGGCCGTGCAGAGCATCCCGATGCTGGGCCTGATCCCCGACTGGACCCCGGGCACCAACGCCGACACCGCGTTCGTCAGCGTGTCCCAGCCGGTCTACCGGTTCTGGAGCTGGGACGGCGCCGAGGAGTTCGACGGCGAAGCCGGCAACTTCGTCCAGATCGGCGAGGGCGACTTCAACGAGGTCATCGAGACGTCGTCGTTCAGCGAGGCCCCGAGCTAGTCCATCGGTTGACGTGACGGGGTGGGCCGCCGGCCGGCGGCCCACCCCGTTTGCTTTCCCGGGCAGACTCGGCGTCCGTCCTCTACTCTGCTTTGGTCCGGGGGGATCGTCGTGAAGAGCTTCATCCAGTTCGCCGTGCTCGGCGTCGGCGCCGGCGCCGCCTACGCCCTGTTCGCCCAGGGCGCCGTCTTGATCTACCGCGGCACCGGCCTGGTCAACTTCGCCCACGGTGCGCTCGGCATGTTGTCGGCGTTCGTCACGTTCAAGACGCTGCGGATCGACAACGACTGGCCGCTCGTGCCGGCCATGATCGGCGGCGTCGTGGCCTCGATCGTGGTCGCCCTCGCTTACCAGTGGCTGGTCCTCAACCGGTTGCGCCACGCGGCGCCGATCGTGCGGCTCATCTCCACGCTCGGCCTGCTCGGTGTGCTCCAGGCCGGCGTCGAGCTGAAGTACGACACCGCGACCACCCCGGTCGAGCAGTACTTCCCCAACGACAGCCTCGACATCGGCGGCGTCCGATTCGACGAGAGCCGTATCTACATCCTCGCCATCTCGGTGGCGATCACCGTCGCCTTGTGGGCGTTCGTCCGCTACACCCGGGTCGGTCTGGCCATCTCGGCCAGCGCTCAGAACGAGCGGGCGGTCCGCACCCTCGGCTGGTCGCCGCAGTTACTCTCGGCGGTGACCTGGACGATCGGAGCCGGTTTGGCCGGGCTCGCCGGCGTGATCGTGGCGCCGCTGACCGGCGTCAATTCCCAGGTCTTCACCCTCGTGGTGACGGTGGCGGCACTGGCGGCGGCTCTGCTCGGCGGATTCCAGTCCTTTCCGATGACGTTCGTCGGAGGAATGGTCGTCGGCATCGGCGAGACGCTCGTCACCAACTACAACGACGACATCGAGGACTTCCTTGGCCGCGAGCAGATCACCGGCCTCAACCGGGGTGTGCCCTTCCTGCTCATACTGCTCGTGCTCGTGATACGCGGCCGCGGGCTCCCGCTGCGGAGCCACCTGGCCGATCGGCTCCCCACGCTCGGGCCCGGCCGGCTCAACTGGCCGGCCATAGTGGTGGTCGTCGCCATCTTCAGCGCAATGCTGTTCTGGTGGGCGGGCGGCAACGGGGCGACGAGCGCATACGTGTCGCTCATCGGCGGCATCATGATCCTGTCGATCGTCGTGCTCACCGGCTACGCCGGGCAGCTGTCCCTCGCCCAGTGGGCGATAGGCGGGGTGGGGGCGCTGTTCGCGGCGCGATTGTCCCAGGCCGCGGGCCTGCCGATGGAGATCGCCATCCCGATCGGGGTGTTGCTCGCCATCCCGGCGGGGATGATCGTCGCCATCCCTGCGCTACGCACACGGGGCGTGAACCTCGCCGTGGTCACGCTCGGGCTCGGCTTCACGATCTCCGAGGTCGTGTTCGCCAACCCCGACATCGTGTCCACGTCGTCAGAGGGCATCGCCGGGCCGATCCTCGACGAGGGCACACGGATCGGCAAGGTCGAGCTGTTCGGGGTCAAGGTCGACGCCCTGAACTACCCGCACCGGTGGGCGGTGGTGTGCCTTGTCGCACTCGTCCTGGTCGGGCTCATGGTCGCCAACCTCCGCCGCAGCCGCACCGGGCGCCGGCTGCTCGCAGTGCGCACCAACGAGCGCGCCGCGGCGTCGCTCGGCATCAGCGTGTTCGCGGTGAAGCTGTACGCCTTCGGCGTAGCAGCGGGTATTGCGGCCATGGCCGGCGTCCTCACCGGGTTCCAGCAGGAGCAGGTGACCTACGGTCGGTTCAACGTGTTCGCGTCGATCCAGGCCGTCGGGCACGCCGTGGTGGGTGGCATCGGCTATGTCATCGCGGCTCCGTTCGGCGCGCCGAACTTCGAGTTCGGATTGGGCAGTCTGCTGCTCGAGAAGGTGCTGCACATCGGCGACTGGGACCGCCTGGTCGGTGGAGCGATCCTGTTTCTCATCCTCATCACCAACCAGAACGGCGTCGGCGCGGTCATCAGCGACCAGGTCGCGCGCCAGCGATTCTGGCGCGCGCTCCGGTTGGTCAGGCCACCGATCGAGCCCGAACCACTCCCAGAGGCAACCACCGAACCGGTGCCGCCGGCCGTGCTCGATGTGTCCGGGCTCACCGTGCGCTTCGGTGCCGTTGTCGCGGTCGACGACGTTTCGTTCCAGGTCGAGCCGGGCGAGGTCGTCGGGCTGATCGGTCCCAACGGCGCCGGCAAGACGACCGTCATCGACGCCGTCACCGGGTTCGTCACCCCTGCCGCCGGGCACATCGGTCTCGACAACCGATCGATCGCCGACGCGTCGGCCACCAAGCGGGCCCGGCTGGGTCTGCGGCGCTCGTTCCAGTCGCTCGAGCTGTTCGAGGACATCAGCGTCGAACAGAACATCCAGGCCGGCGCCGACACCGGTGTCGCATGGTGGACATGGATCACCGACTTGTTCAAGCCGGGGCGCCACGCCCTGCCATCGACCGCTGTCGCCGCGGTCCGCAGCTTCGACCTCGAGGAACACTTGGGCCAGCTCCCGAGCGAGCTGCCCTATGGCCGGCGACGACTGGTGGGGATCGCCCGGGCCGTTGCATCGGGGCCGTCGATCATCATGCTCGACGAACCCGCAGCTGGCCTCGACGAGGTGGAGAGCCGCGAGCTCGCCGGCCTCATCCGGGCGCTCGCCGACGAGCGCCGGATGGGAGTGCTGCTCGTCGAGCACGACGTGGGCTTGGTCATGTCGACATGTGACCGCATCGTCGTGATCGACTTCGGCCGGGTGATCGCCACCGGCACCCCCGACGAGGTCCGCAACGACCCCGCGGTCAAGGCCGCCTATCTCGGCACGTCCGATCAGGTGCCCGACAACGCTGACGACGAGGGGGTGCTCGCATGAGCGACGACGTGCTCATCGAAGCGCGGGGCCTGTCGACCGGCTACGGGCAGATGGCCGTGGTGCGCGAGCTCGACCTCGAGGTGCGCGCCGGCGAGGTGGTGGCCCTAATCGGGCCCAACGGCGCCGGCAAGACCACCACGCTGCTCACTCTCGCCGGCGAACTACCACCGATCGCCGGCGAGGTCCGCATGTACGGCCAAGTCGAGAAGTCACCGATGCACAAACGGTGCAGCAACGGCCTCGGCTACGTGACCGAGGAACGCTCGGTGATCATGGGCCTCACCGCCGGCGAGAACCTTCGCCTGGCCGGCGTGACCGAAGCCGCCGCACTCTCGCTGTTCCCCGAGCTCAAGTCGCTGATGGGCCGCCGGGCCGGCCTGTGCTCGGGCGGCGAGCAGCAGATGCTCACCCTCGCGCGAGCGCTCGGCCGCCAGCCCCAGATCCTGCTGGCCGACGAGCTCTCGCTCGGGCTCGCCCCGATCATCGTGCAACGCCTTCTCGCCGCGCTGCGCGAAGCCGCCGACGACCGGGGTGTCGGGGTCCTGCTCGTCGAGCAACACGTCGGCCAGGCCCTGGCGGTCGCCGACCGGGTCTACGTCATGCAGCGCGGCCGCATCGTGCTGTCCGGCGCCGCCAGCGAGGTCCGCGACAAGATCCACGACATCGAAGCCGCCTACCTCTCAGCCCTGAGCTGACTCGCGGCTGTCGAGCTCAGCTACCGGGCCGGGGGATGTTGGCCCAGAGGCCTCCGTCGATCACGAGGTCGGTACCGGTGACCCACGCCGACTCGTCGCTCGCCAACCACACCGCACCTGACGCGATGTCCTGGGGCTCGCCGATACGTCCGAGCGGGAGGCCCGCTGCGATGCCCTCCTCGCGGGTCTCCAGCACACCGGCGATCATCGGCGTGCGGATCACACCCGGCAGGATGGCGTTGACCCGGATGCCGAGCGGACCGAGATCGAGCGCGGCCGCCTTGGTCAGACCGCGAAGGCCGAACTTCGACGCGGTGTACGCCGCTGAACCTGGTATGGCACCGAGTCCGTTGAGCGACGACACGTTCACGATCGAACCGCCACCGGTCATCGCCGGGATCACGGCCTGGATGCCGAGCAACGGGCCCACCAGATTGACGTCGAGGACGCGGCGAAACTCGCTCTCGGGAACGTCTTGGACCGGCGCGTACTTCAAGACGCCGGCGTTGTTCACCAAGATGTCGACCCGGCCGTGACGCTCGACGGCCAACGCCACCGCAGCGGCCCATGACTCCGCCGAGGTGACGTCGAGGTGGATGCCGTCGTGGTCGAGCACGTCGCCACCGATGACGTGAGCGCCCTCGGCCTCGAATGCCTCGACCTCGGCGCGCCCCTGTCCTCGCGCCGCGCCCGAGATGATCGCGACCTTGCCCGCCAAGCGTTGTCCCGACACGTTCGTCCCCTTCGTCTATGAATGGCCCCCGAAACTACGCTCCCTGCTCGTGAGGCTCGGTTTTTCTTCGATGAACACGCCGTTCGAGGTGGCTCCCGACATCCTGGCCCGCCACCTCGAGGAGCGAGGCTACGACTCCTTGTGGGTCGGCGAGCACACCCACATCCCGGTGTCACGACGCACGCCGTACCCGGCCGGGGGCGAGATGCCCGAGCCGTACCGGCACATGATGGACCCGTTCGTCGCCCTCACCGTGGCGGCCATGGCGACCACCGAACTGATCGTCGGTACCGGGGTGGCGCTCCCGCTCGAACACGACGTCTTCTCTTTGGCCAAGTCGGTGGCCACGCTCGATCTCGTGTCACGGGGCCGGGTGCAGTTCGGCGTGGGTGTGGGCTGGAACGAGGAAGAGCTGGCCAACCACCAGTCGTTCCCGTGGTCCCGGCGCTACCTGGCCCTGGCCGACTGCGTCGAGGCGTTGCGCCGGCTCTGGTGCGACGAGGAAGCCGAGCACCACGGCCAGTTCTTCGACTTCGACCCGGTGTGGTCGTCGCCCAAGCCCACCCAGAAGCCGCATCCGCCGATCGTCTGTGGCATGTCGGGCCGCCTCGGCACCCAGCACGCCGTGGCGTGGGCCGACGCCTGGATGCCGATCGACGTCGGTCTCGGCAACGTGGCCAAGCAGGTCGGCAAATTCCGTGCCGCCCTCGAGTCGGCCGGGCGCGATCCCGGCTCGTTGCCGATCACGATGATCGTGTGGGGCGATCCCTCCCCGGCGCTTCTCGCCGAGTACCGAGACCTCGGCATCGAGCGCGCCGTGCTCGGCTCGGCTCGCGAGGGGTGGGGCGACGGCTCCTCGACGCTCGCCTGGATCGACCGCTACGCCGCCCTGGCCCACGACCTGCGGCAGGACCAGCTATGAGGGAGGCGGAGCGACCGAGTAGCGCGGCCGAAGAAGCGCCAGCTTCGAGGCTGCCGATGGGGTCTGGGGGCGCAGCCCCCAGCGATAGCCCGGTGAGCAAGCCGCCCGTCGAGCGGGTCTTCTACTCGAGCAGCGTCCACGACGAGGCCGAGATCGCGGCGGTCGTCGAGGTGCTCCGGTCGGGACCACAGGGTCTGTGGCCCGGGCGGCGGGTCGTCGGCATGGAGCGCCAGGTCGCCGAGCTGTTCGGCAAGGCCCATGGTGTGATGGTCAACTCCGGATCGTCGGCGCTGTACCTCGCCCTCGAGTTGCTCGGATTGCCACCCGGTGCCGAGGTCGTGACCTGCGCTCTGACGTTCTCGACCGACGTGGCGCCGATCGTGAGAGGAGGTTGGGTGCCGGCCTTCGTCGACTGCGAGCCCGACACGTTCTGCATCGACGTCGGCGCGCTCGAGAGCGCGATCACCAGCCGCACCGCGGCGATTCTCGTTCCGAACCTCATCGGCAACTGCCCCGACTGGGATGCCATCGCGGCCATCGCCGAGCGCCACGGCCTGCCCACCATCGAGGACTCGTGCGACACTATCGGCCCCCGCCTGCGCGGCCGGCCGACGGGCGAGCGTTCGACGATCTCGGTCACCAGCTTCGCCAACTCGCACGTGATCACCGCCGGCGGCAACGGCGGGATGCTGATGGTCGACGACGCCGCATGGCGCGACCGGGCGCTCCTGCTGCGCCGGTGGGGCCGACGTTCCGAGCTCCACTACTACGGCTCCAAGCGCAAGAACCACGATTTCTGGGAAGACCTCGACGGCATCCACTACGACAACCAGTTCATCTTCGACGAGCTGGCGTGGAACTTCGAACCGTCCGAGATGGGCGCAGCGTTCGGTCTGGAGCAGCTGAAGAAGCTTCCCACCAACCTCGCTCGGCGCCGCCGCCACTTCGACGTGTACACCGAGTTCTTCGGTGACCACACCGATCGTTTCTCATTGCCACGCCAGCGCCCCGAGATCCAGACGACGTGGCTCGGCTACCCGCTCGTGATCGCGCCCGACGCCGGGTTCGCACGCGCCGACCTCCAGGAGTTCCTCGATACCCGGGGGATCGACACCCGCACGATCTGGACCGGCAACGTGACCCGCCAACCGATGCTCCGCGGTGTCGAGGTCCGCCGGCCCGCGGGCGGCCTCCCCAACGCCGACGCCGTGATGGAGCGCGGCGTGCTGCTGCCGCTCAGCCACGCCATCGACGACGACACCCTCGCCTACGTCTTCGACCAGCTCCGCGAATTCCTCCAGACCCACTGAGAACCAGGGCCAGTAGGTGAACGATCGACGTCCGATCGGTCTCCCTCGCCTGCTGGCGCAGTCGAGAAATGCCGCTGTCACATTGGAGGGCTCGCCTATCGGCTCGCCCTCTAACCCGTTCTGGACGCGACACGTGTGCGCTCGAGCCGAGCGCTGCAGCCAGAACGGTGAGTCACCCCTCGGCTCGGGTGCGGGCGGCGTCGAGGGCCCAGGCGGGCAACGTGTTGCGGTACCCGTCGCCGGGCCAGTTGAACCAGCCCGACGATGCCAAGGCACCGCCATCGGGGTGCAGGGTGCACGACGTCACGTACTCGGACAGGCGCGAGGCGAAGAACAGCACGCAGTTCGACACGTCCTCGGTGGTTCCCGTGCGGGCCATCGGGATCGCGATGGACGCACCGAACGCATCGGCCGAGGTGTTCCCGGTCTCGGCATTGCCACTGATACCGGCCATGCCGGGCGTGGGGACGATGTCGGGGGCCACGTTGTTGATGCGGATCCGGTCGGGGGCGAGCTCGACGGCGAGCGTGCGCGAGAACTGCTCGACCGCGCTCTTCATCGCGGAGTAGACGGCGAAGTTCGGGGCGGCCCGGTGGGCCTCGATCGTCGTGATGTTCACGATGCTGCCGCCGCGGCCGCCGGCCTGCATCCGTGGCACCGCCATCGAGCAGGCATCGACGACGTGCAGGAAGTTCGTGCGGATCAGCGTGTCCCAACCCTTGGAACGGGTCTCGGTGAACGGCGCCCGGAACGTGCCGCCGACCACGTTCACCAACACGTCGAGCCGGCCGAAGTGCTCGTCGACGGCCTCGAAGAATTTCTCGAACGCGTCGTGGTTGCGCACGTCGAGCTCTCGCACGAGCGAGTCGGCTCCGATCGAGTCGAGCGATGCAGAGATCCGCTCGCAGGCATCACCATCGCGGTCGGCCACGGCGACCAGCGCGCCGCAACGCGCTAGGTCGAGCGTGATCGCCTCGCCGATCCCGCCGGCCCCGCCCGACACGATCGCCACCGAACCCGCCAGCCCGCTGCGTTCGTCCATCAGCCCCATCATCGACCTCCTCGACGTACGGGTCTTTCTACTCCAACAGGCTTGGGGGCTGTGCCCCCGGGGATCAGTCGGGCCGGCCGCGACGGGCGAGCGCGGCGTTGCTCCAGCCGGGTTCACCGGTGAGCTCGCGGCCGAACCACGGGGGCGGGGTGAACGCGGCTGCGTCCGTTTCCGACCGGAACTCGACCTCTGTCACGCACAACCCGGCGAGTGCCCCGGCGTACACGTCGACTTCGGCGATGTGCCCGGGCGGGTCATCGAGCATCACTCGGTGGCGCGTCTTGTCGATCCGCCGTCGGGCGGTGTGCGGCCACAATGCGTCTGCTTGCTCGACTGAGATCACGACGTCGATCTCGGTACGCGAGAGCCCCATCCCTGCCTTCACGGTGAGAGTCGCGCTCGGCGGTGTGATGCGAACTCGAACCTCCACGGCTTCTTCCTCGGCGAGGTAGCCCTGCCGGATCGGGACACCAGGACCAAGCCGCTGCGCAGGCGGCACCTCGGGCAGGATGAACTTGCGTTCGACCTCGATCGTCACCCGATCAGTATGTGGCATCCCCGTTAGCATCGACACTGATGCGCGTGTTCGTTTTCCATCTCCGAGGGCACGAGAACACCGTGTTGGAGTCGCTCACCGAACTCGGATTCGTGTTCGGACCGTCGCAGACTGTGACCACGACCCTGCTCGACACCTTCGACGGCCGCCTGTATCGCGCCGGCTTGCGGCTCCGATCGAACGAGTCCGATCGTATCGAGCTGGAGCTGACCGGCGAAGCGACGGCCCCTGCTCACCTCACGGTCGCCGCGGCGCCCCATCTCCCAGACGACCTCCCGCCGGGGCCATTCCGATCCCGCATCGCAGTCCTCACCGACGTGCGCTCGCTCTTGACACAACTTCGAGTGAGCGCCAACCGAACCAGCGGTGTCTGGCGAGATGCCACAGGCAAGGTCGTCGCCATTGCCGAGATGTACGAGGGCGTTCGAGTCGTCGATCGGCCCGATGTCGACAGCGCTGAAGCGACGATCGAGATCCACGAGGTTCCTGGGTACCGAGGGCCGGCTCGCCGCACCGTCGAGGCGCTCCGCAGGCTCGGAGTCGCCGAATGCGAGACCGACACGTTGACGCAGTGTGCCGCGGCGGCGGGCGTCGATCTCGCCGGTTTCACGGCGGCGGCGACGGTGCCACTGGATCCTGATATGTCGGCGATCGACGGATTTCGCCTCGTGCTCGCCAACCTCTCGGCGGCGATCTGTGCGAACTGGCAGGGCACCATCGACCAGTCGGATCCTGAGTTCCTGCACGACCTGCGAATCGCCGTACGGCGCACCCGCACGATCCTCGCCGAAGGCAAGGTGGTGCTTCCCGCGGCGGTCCTCGAACCCGCCCGAAACGGTTTCGCCTGGCTCGCCGAGCTCACCGGAACGCCACGCGACCTCGACGTCTACCTGCTCGAATGGCAGCGGTACATCGATCCGCTCGGCGCCGACGTGGCGCCATCGCTTGAACCGGTGCGCGAAGTCCTCGAGCGGCGCCGCGCCGACGGGCATCGCTCACTCGAGCGCGGCCTCCGCTCCGAACACGCCGCCGAGCTCATGAACGGGTGGCGGACGTGGCTCGCTCAACCGTTCAGCAGCGACGACCTCCCGCCGCGAGCGGGTCGTCGACTCGGCCGCCTCGTCGCCAAACGCATCGCCCGCGCCCACGCCGTCCTGATCGAGCGCGGCCGACTGATCGGTCCCGACACGCCGGCGGAGCAGGTCCACGACCTCCGCAAGGACGCCAAGAAGCTCCGCTACCTCCTGGAGTGCTTCGGCAGCCTGCTCCCCAAGAGCGCTCGCACGCACTACGTGAGGCGACTCAAGGCACTGCAGGACAACCTCGGCGAGCACCAAGACGCCGACGTCCACGTCGACATGCTGCGAGCCCTCGCTTGCGAGCTCCACGACGCCGACGAATCGCCCGACACGATGGTCGCGATCGGCCAACTCACCGAACGGCTCGACCAGCAACGCCTCGCCGCCCGCGCCGAGTTCGCGCAACGCTTCGCTGACTACGACACACCGGCCACCCAACGCGCCCTCGATGCCGTGCTCCAAGGGATCACCACGTGAAGGTCCTCGCGACCTACAGCATCAAAGGGGGCGTCGGCAAGACCACGACCGCGGTTAACCTCGCCCACGAAGCAGCAGCGGCCGGTTCCCGGGTACTGCTCTGGGACCTCGACCCACAAGGTGCCGCGACCTTTTTCGTCCGCGTCAAACCCGCGATCAAGGGAGGCGCCGAGCGCCTTGTCAGCCAACCGGGATCGCTTGGTGCGAACATCCACGCCACCGACGATCCGGCCGTGCACATCGTTCCCGCAGACTTCTCCCTGCGCCACCTCGATCTCGAGCTCGGCACCAACAAACACCCCACCCGGCGTCTCGCCGCACTGCTCGGGCCGATCGCCGGCCGCTACGACGTCGCGCTTCTCGACTGCCCACCAGGGATCACGCTCACCAGCGAGAGTGTGTTCGGCGCCGCCGATGCGCTGCTCGTGCCGACCATTCCCACCACCTTGTCTGTACGCACCCTCGGCCAGCTGACCGACTTCCTTGCCGACCACCCGCCGGCACCGATGCTCCTACCGTTCTCGTCGATGCTCGATCGCCGCAAGCGCCTGCACCGTGATCTCGTCGCGCAAGTGGTGCGCGACAGCCCGGGCTTCTTACCCACCGCCATCCCTGACTCGATTCTCATCGAGCGAATGGGCGTCGAACGCGCACCCGTCGCTGTGTTCGCGCCGTCGAGTGCGGCGGCGTCGGCGTTCCGTCAGCTGTGGGCCGACATCGCCGCACGGGTCTGGGTCTGATACGTCGATTCGCCTCGCATCTGACGGGCGATCAGCCCAAGAGCCCGCTGGCCGTTCGCGATCCATAGGTGCCCGCAGCCGTCGACTGCTCATCGCCATGTGCAGTGCTCCAGTCGAGGTGGGGTCACGGTCGAAGCACTAGACAGTGCGGATGAGCGACGCCATCCTGCACGACATCCGCATCGTCGACCTGTCGACCGGGATCGCCGGGCCCGTGGCGGCGATGGTCCTCGCCGAAGCCGGGGCCGACGTCATCCTGGTCGAGCCACCCGGCGGCCACCCCGATCGCTCCAAGGCGGGGTTCCGTACGTGGGCGCGCAGCAAGCGCAGTGTCGCCCTCGACATCGACGACCCGTCCGACCGGGCGAGGCTCGACGAGCTGCTGGCGAGCGCCGACGTGCTGGTGCACTCCTTCACCCCGACCGCGGCTCGCCAGTTCGGTCTGGACGACGTGGCTCTCGCCGGTCGGTTCCCCGACCTGATCGTGTCGTCGGCGCTCGGTTGGCCGGCCAACCACCCCGACGCCGACCTGCCCGTCGACGACACGCTGACCCTCGCCCGGCTCGGCATCTGCGATGAGCAGGTCGGGCCACAGGGCCACAGCCCGATCTTCGTGCGGTTCCCGCTCGGCAGTTGGGGGGCGGCGTGGCTCGGCGCCATCGGCATCGTGGCCCGCCTCGTCTCGCGCTGGCGCAGCGGCGTCGCCGGACCGGCCCACACCAGCCTGGTTCAGGGTGCGCTGATCCCGATGATGATGCACTGGTCGCGGGCCCAGAACCCGCCCGACATGCTGCGCATCGGGATGCCGAAAGGCAACATGCAGGCCACGTTGTTCGAGTGCGGCGACGGCCAGTGGATCCACGTGATGCCGCCCACACCCGACGCCCTGCCCTTCATGCGCGAAGCGATCGACGCGCTCGGCGCCGACGGGGTGGCCACCGCGAACGCCACCCAGAGCGGGGGACTCGCCATGTGGCCCAACGCCGGCGCGTATCGAGTGGCCTTCAAGACCCGGCCCGCTCAGGAGTGGCTCGAGCACTACTGGGCCAACGACGTACCCGCCCAGGCGGTTCTGCCGATCGGCGGGATCCTCCACGACGAGCAGGCCCGAGCCAACGGCTACGTCGTCGACCTCGACGACCCGGTCGCCGGCCGGATAACCGTTGCCGGAATGCCGCTGACGATCGACCCTCCCGCGGCCATCCGTGGCACCGCCCCCGCGGCGCCCGGAGAGCACACGGCGGCGGTCCTCGGGGACCTCGCTCGCCGGCCGGTCCAACCACGGGCACTGCGGTTGCCCCACACCCGCACCCCGCTCGACCGCGTGAAGGTTCTCGACTTCGGGAATTTCCTCGCTGGGCCGCTCGGCCCGATGCTGCTCGCCGACCTTGGCGCCGACGTCGTCAAGGTCGAAGCCACGACCGGCGACCCGATGCGCTTTCCCGACTGGGCGTTCGCCGGCTGCCAGCGCGGCAAGCGCGGCGTCGCGCTCGACCTCAAGAACCCGGCGTCGCGCCCAGCTGTCGAGGCGCTGGTCCGGTGGGCCGACGTGGTGCACCACAACCTGCGGATGCCGGCGGCGCGGCGGTTGGGACTCGACCCCGATTCCCTCCGGCAGATCAACCCCGACATCGTGTTCTGCCACACCTCGTCGTACGGGCCGACCGGCCCCCGCGCCGACTGGCCGGGCTACGACCAGCTCTTCCAGTCGTCGTGCGGATGGGAGCTCGAAGGCGCCGGCGAGGGCAACCCGCCGATGTGGCACCGGTTCGGGTTCATGGACCACATGTGCGCGATGTCGTCGGTGGTGTCGACGCTGCTGGCGCTGTACCACCGCGATCGAACCGGTCTTGCCACCGACGTCGCCGGGTCGCTTCTCGGCGCCGGGGTCATGACCACGAGCGAGACGTACCTGCAACCCGACGGCGAGCTGGCACCGCTCCCCCGGCTCGACGCCGATCAGACCCACTTGGCGCCCGGCGTGCGGATCGCCCAGGTGTCCGACGGGTGGGTCGCCGTCGCCGCCCATCGCCCCGACGAGGTCGATCGGCTCCTCACCGTCGCCGGTTGCGAGTCAGCGGACCGCCTGCCTCATGCTCTCTCGACCCGGGGCGTCGAGGAACTGCTCGGGGCGCTCGCCGCGGCCGATGTGCCCGCGGGCGTGTTGCGCCTCGACCAGCGCGACGCGTTCTTCGACGATGCCGACAACCGGACCGCGGGACTCGTGGCCGAGTACCGGCACGGAGCGTGGGGCAACTTCGTGCAACCGGGGTCCATGTGGTACTTCGGCGACCAGGGAACGCAGCTTCACCGGGCGCCGCCGTTGCTCGGCGAGCACACCGTCGAGGTGCTGCGCCAGGTGGGCCTCTACAAGCACGCCATCGACGAGCTCATCAAGACCGGCGCCGCCTATGACTGGGCCCGCGACCCCGACCATGCCGAGCCCGCCGACAACTTCGACTGGCGCTAAGAGCCCGCGCCGATAGGTGAACGCACGCCGTCTGATCGGTCTCGCTCGCCTGCTAGCGCAGTCGAGAAATGCCACTGTCACATTGGAGGGC
>CAYMJU010000104.1:0-29188 GCA_964390555.1 uncultured Acidimicrobiales bacterium
CCCGGCGGTCGTGGCTTCGACGATCCGGACTCGCACACCGCGTTCGCGGAGCCGGCGGGCGGCGACGCGGCCGTCGGCGCCATTGTTGCCCTTGCCGGCTACGACGGTGACCCGGCTCCCATAGGCCTGGCCGAGCATGCGGAGCGCCTCGCGCGCGACGGCGGCGCCGGCGCGTTCGACAAGCACGTCGATGGGCTCGGGCGCGGCGTTGTCGATGGCGGCCATCTCGGCCGGCGTGACGATCGGGATCACGGCGCGGCGCCCTCCGCGATCACGAACGCCTGGGCTATGGAATCGGTGTGTGAGAGCGTCACGAGCCAGCGCGTCACCCCACGTTCGGCGGCGAGCTCGGCAGCATCGCCGTGCAACGCGATCGAGGGCGGTCCGTCGCCGTCACGCACGACCTCGATCTCCCGGAACGACGCCGCGCCCAGCCCGACACCCAACGCCTTCAACACCGCCTCCTTGGCCGCGAAGCGAACCGCGTAGCGCTCGGTCGGGTCGTTGCGACCCTCGGCGTAGGCCTGCTCGGCGTCGGTGAACAATCGCTCGCGAATCGTCGGCGTGCGGGCCAACGTCGCCCGGAACCGCGCGATGTCGACCACATCGGTCCCGATCCCGATCACCACCTCGAAGCTAGCGGCTGTCATCGGCCCCATTCACCGACCCGCGCCCGGACGGCGGTCGGGCTACGAACATTTGGTCGTCGAAGGATCGTCCGGACATTCACCCAGTGGCGCGCGTTCGTAGATCGACTAACCGCGCCAGCGGTCGGCGAGGTCGAGGGCGGGGAGGGTCAACAGGTCGGCCACGCTCTGCTCGGCGAGCAGGTCTTCTCGGAACGTCGGCTCGGTCTCGAGCACGATGTCGCGCAGGCCCGACAAGCGGTTGCGGTAGCCCTGGAGCACGCCCCGGACCACATCGACGGGTAGCCGGTCGGCGAAGCGAACGTGCACGAGGGTCAGACCGACGGTCACATTGTCCTTGACCTCGGGAACGATGACGATCGTGCGCCCGTCGCTGCGGCCTCGCGCGACGAGCACTTGGCGATCGACCGCGACTTGGTGCTTGGTGCCACGCAGCGCCTGGCTCCGGTCGGTTCGCGACGGGATGGTGAGCGAGATGCCGCCGCGATCCACGACGACGGCTCGCGCCTCGGCCGCCGGGTCACCGGAGCTAAATTCGATGGCATAGCGGGTGAACCCGAGCACCTCCTCGACCGCCGGATCGAGCCCGGCGAGCGTGCGCAGGGTCTTGTAGCTGAGGCGATCTCGCGGGGCACCCGCTTCGAGCACGGCCATCGGCAGCCGCCCCTGGAGGAGCGACTCGTCGGTGCGCGAGATCCCCACGGTGACGGTCTTGGCTTGGTGTTTGATGGCGTCGATCGGCCGGGTGAGTTCCTCGATGGCGCGCGTGAGCGCGACGACGAGATCGTCGAGCACCACGCTTGGGGTGCCGATCTTGCCGAACTCGATCTGGTAGGACTCGAGCGGTACGACGTCGAGCGCGTAGCGCAACAGCGCGGCGAGTCGAACCGCGGTGGAAGCCTCGAGGTGGCCGTTGTACGCCTCGCGCCGGAGCTCGTCGAAGAACACCGTGGCGCCCCGGTCGATCTGCGGGCGCAAGCCTGCGAGCGTCGCCGCGGCATCGCCGCCGCGTGCCAGCTCGACCGCGGCGTGCTCGATGGCGGCGCGGACCTCGCGCAGGGGTTGGGCCTGCGCATCGATCGCGCGGGCGGCTTCGTAGCCGAAGAGATGTCCCACCACGGTGGACAAGACGAACGCCAGACGCGGGTGGACCGACGGCACGGGCAAGACGTCGTGGGCGGCGCCGAAACGGCCTTCGTTCTCGTCGGCGATCACCACCGGCACCGCCTTGTGCGCTCGGTAGATGGCGATCTCCTTGGCCACATCGTCGGCGGTCGAGCCGGTGAGGCCGGCGGCACACACGAGAATGAACGGCTCCGAGGACAAGTCGATGTGTTTCTTGTCCTCGGTGACGTCGGCGGCGATCGACTTGTAGCACAGCTCGGACAGCTTGATGCGCAGCTCGCGAGCCGCGATCAGGTTGGCCCCGTTGCCGACCACCGCCCAATACCGGCGGCTGGGCGTTCGCCGCTCGGCGACCTGTCGGATCAGCGCCCGTCGCTCGATGACCGACTGCATGTCGTTCGGCAGGTGGCGGATCGCGCCTAGTAGCGACTGCCGGGCTCGCGGATCCCCGGCTCGACCCCGGATGAGGTCGCCGACGGCGACGGCCAGAAGCAGCCCAGCCGCGATCTGGGAGTAGAAGGCCTTGGTCGACGCGACGCTCATCTCCACGTCGCGGCCGTCGGACGTGTACAGGACCCCGTCGACCTTGTCGGTCAGGTCGCTGTTGCGGCGGTTCACGATCGCCAGCACTGCCGCACCGCGGCCCCTCACCAGGTCGACCGTGCGGTTGGTGTCGGTCGTCGTGCCCGACTGGCTGATGGCGATGACGAGCGACGAGCTCATGTCCGGCCGGAGGCCGAAGCCGGAGAGCTCGGTGGCCGGCAACGCCAGCACCCGGACCCCCAGGTCGCCGATCTCCTCCTCGAGTGCCACGGCAAGACTCTGGCCCGCAATGGCCGCGGTGCCCTGCCCGATCACTAGCACCTCGGTGATGCGCCGCGCTCGGAGCCGATCGACCAGGTCCGGCGGCAGCGTCTCCTCGCCGAGCCGGACGACGATCTCGCCGTCGACGTCGACCAGCTTGCCGCGCAAGGTCTTGCGGAACGACGACGGCGCCTCGGAGATCTCCTTGAGGAGGAAGTGCGGGTAGTCGCCCCGGTCGATGTCGCGGGTGGTGATCTGCGCCTCGACCACGTCGCCAGCGGTGATCGACAACACGGTGCCGTCGTAGGCCCGGCGGTCGATGCCGCCGAGCGTGCCGGCGAGCGAACCGTCGAGCACGACCAGCTGGCCCTGGCTCGCCACCGGGTTCGCCGGGTTTCCCGGGGTCTCACCGTCCATCCGCACGAACCGCCGTGTCTCCTCGACCACGCCGTACGGTTCGCTCGCGACGACGTACAGGTCCTCGGCAAGCCCGACGTACAGCGCCTGCCCGCTGCCGCGGAGCGCAAGTTGCATCCGGTCGGGCGCGGCAACGGTGCTAGCCGCAATGGCGACCGATCCCTCGAACACGCTCACCGTGCGCCGGAACGACTCGGCGTCGCCGTGACCATCGGCGAGGTGACGGCTCAGAAGAGCAGGGATGACCTTGGCGTCGGTCGTGATCTCGCCGGCGATCCGTAGATCGTCGGCAGCGATCAGGTCACCGAAGTTGTCGACATCGCCGTTCAGGGCGGCGATGCAGTAGGGCCCATCGACGCGGTCGAGCTCCTCGGAGTTGAGCGGGTGGGCGTTGGGCTCGGAGATGATGCCGACGCTGGCCCACCGGGTGTGCCCGATGACGACCGTCGAGGCGCGATCGTTCTGGAGCGCCTGGCGCAGCAACTGGTCAGAGCGGATCGCCTGGCGGATCGCACGTGTGTTGTCGCCGAGTTCGCCGATCTCGGCCGCCGCCTTGTACACAAAGCTCAGATGGTCCTCGACCACTCGGACACTCGAGCTCTGGAACAAGGGGTCGGCGGCCCGGTCGGCGAGAGCGGCACGGGTGGCCGCGGACCCGAGATCGAGGGCATGACCGCGGACTTGGAGGTGCAGTCCCGCCGAGTCCCGGCCGCGCACTTCGAGCCGATCGAGAGCGCTCAGGGCCTGTTGCACCGACAGGAAGGTTTCGGTCGCCGACAGAGTCGGGTCGGGACCGGCGAGTTCGTCGACCAGGGCAGCCGTGCGCAGACGGTCGCGCTGGATCGCCCAAACCATGTCGCGGCAGGCGATGATCCCCGAGTTCACCCGTTCGAGGGCACTGGACTGGGCCGCACCGCTGGCGTCGAGCGCCGCTTCGAGCCGGTCGAGCTCGGCCCAGATCACCGACGACTGACCGTCGAGCCACGTTCGCATTCCGGCGACGTGGCGCAGCGCGAGCAGGCCGGGAACACCTTGCAACAGCACGTTGGCACCGTCGAGGACCTCGGCCATGCCATGGAGCGCAGGACCGAGGTCCGCGTCGTCGGCGGACAGCGAGCGAAGCCGGTCCGCCGTGGGCTCCAACAGCGCGCGAATCTCGTTCTCGGTTGGCGGGAGCCGAACGGCCCGCCGCCGGAGCACCGCGATGATGCCGCACATGATTTCGATCCTTCGTCGGCCGCTAGGGAATTCTACGGAACAAGCGCACTGCTGCCTCGGCGGTTGTGCCGCCGTCGGAACTTGCTACAAATCATGAGTCGCCGGGCCCAGGAGATCTAGCCCGGTCGTCATTCTGTGAGCGCCTCGATCTCCCTGCGGCCCACGGTTCAGAGACCAACGCTGGCCGAGTCCTGGCCGGTCGCGATGGCGGCGAGGGCGTGCGCCACGGCGGACGCCTCGGCCTCGGTCGGCGCCTCGACCATGATGCGCAACAAGGACTCGGTCCCCGATGGTCGGACCAGGACCCGACCCGTCGAGCCGAGGCGCTCCGCGGCCGCCTCGGTCGCGTCGGCGAGCCGCTCCTCCGCCGTCGACAACAGAGGAGCCGGCACGCGCACGTTCACGAGGACTTGGGGAAGGCGGGTCATCGCGCTCGCGGCCAACTCGGCCAACGACCGACCGGTACGGCTCAGCACGTCGAGCAGCTGAACCGACGTCAACAGACCGTCACCGGTCGTGGCCAGGTCGGCGAAGATGACGTGGCCGCTCTGCTCGCCGCCCAGGCTGAAGCCTCCGGCAGCGAGCGCCTCGAGCACGTACCGATCGCCGACCTGGGTATCGACCACCTCTATCCCGTGCGCGGCCATCCCGAGACGGAAGCCGAGGTTCGTCATCACTGTGACCACGACGGTGTCGGAGGTAAGCGACCCGCGGCGATGACGGTCGATCGCGCAGATGCCGATGATCTGATCGCCGTCGACTAGCTCGCCGGCGGCGTCGACAGCGAGGACCCGGTCGGCATCGCCGTCGAACGCGATCCCGATGTCGGCGCCGGAAGCGGTGACCCGGACGACGAGGTCGTCGAGGTGCGTCGAACCGCACCCGGCGTTGATGTTGCGCCCGTCGGGTTCGTCGTGGATGACGTCGACGGTGGCGCCGAGCGAACGCAACACGACCGGAGCCACGAGGCTGTTGGACCCGTTGGCGCAATCGACCACGACCTTGAGGTCGTCGAGGCGGCGACCTCCGATCGTCGAGGCGACGTAGGCCCCGTACGCCTCGACCTCATCGGGCCGCTCGACCGCTTCGGGGCCCGCATCACGGTCCTCCACACCGATGCCACCGTCGAGGAGCTCCTGAACCCGATCCTGCATGGAGTCGCTCAACTTGCGGCCGCCGGCGGCGAACAACTTGATCCCGTTGTCGTGGTACGGGTTGTGCGATGCCGAGATCATCGTCCCGCACGCACGGTCGCGCCGGGCCAGCCAGGCCACGGCGGGCGTGGGTACGACGCCGAGAAGCATTACCTCGGCGCCCCCCTCACGCAGGCCCTCGACGAGCGCCGTTTGAAGGGCGGGTCCAGACTCGCGGGTGTCACGACCGACGAACCATCGGCCCGGGCCCAGCGCGCCGACCGCAGCCCGACCGAGATCGCGGACGAAGTCGGCTGTGAGTACGGTTGCGGCGTCGCCGCGGACGCCGTCGGTGCCGAACCGGGGCCGGCCCATCGGTGATCGCAGCGATCAGCGCTTGCTGTACTGCGGCGCTTTGCGGGCCTTCTTCAGGCCGTACTTCTTGGACTCCTTCTTGCGCGGATCGCGCGTGAGGAGCCCGGCGCCCTTGAGCGTGCCGCGCAACTCGGGATCGATGCTGATGAGGCCACGAGCGATGCCGAGCTGGAGGGCCCCCGCCTGGCCGGTGACGCCACCGCCCTCGATGCTGGCATCGACGTCGTAGACCTCGTTGGTCTCGGTGAGCCGCAGGGGTTCGGCGACGAGCACCCGGTGGGTCTCGGTCGGGAAGTAGTCCTTAGAGGACCGTCCGTTGACGACGATGTTTCCTGACCCGGGGCGAATCCGCACGCGGGCTATGGCCCGTTTGCGGCGACCGGTGGCTTGGGTGAGTGGCATGGGCATGGGGCACGGCTCCTAGGCGAGAGTACGGGCCTTGGCATGCGCCACGGCGTAGGGCTGAGGCCGCTGGGCCTCATGCGGATGGACGGGACCGGCGTAGACGCGCAGCTTCTGGATCATCTGGCGACCCAGCCGGTTCCTCGGGAGCATGCCCTTGACGGTGCCTCGAATGGCGTCGTCGGGCTTGCGGGCGAGCAAGTGGGCGTAGGTCTCGGATTTGAGCCCGCCCGGGTAGCCGGTGTGGCGACGAACAAGCTTGGTGTCGGCCTTGCCGGCGGTGAGCACGACCTTGGCGGCGTTGATCACGATCACGTGGTCGCCGCTGTCGAGGTGCGGCACGAACGTCGGCTTGTGCTTGCCCCGAAGCAGGCGGGCAACCTCGGTGGACAGGCGGCCGAGGACCATGCCCTCGGCGTCGATCACGTGCCAGCCGCGCTCGATCTCGGATGCTTTGGGGGTGTACGTCGACACGGAGACTCTCTCAGCGAACATTGCTCGGAAACAGCATGCGGCCCGCGATCGGCGCGCCACAGTACAGAGGAAAACGATACGGCCGTAGTGGTCGGTGCGGCAACCTCGTGATCACGGGTAGTTCACGGCCCACAACACCAGGCCGTGAGGCGGCGCCGGCGACGAGGCCGCGCCACGATCTCGTGCCGCGAGGATCGAGCGCATCTCGCCCGGTCGACGGCGACCCCGACCCATGTCGACAAGGGTACCGACGACGCTGCGCACCATCTGATGGCAAAAGGCCGAACCCTCGATCTCGAAGATCAGGCGACCGTCGCCCGCGTCGTGCCATTCGGACCTCGAGATGAGACGGATGAGGGGCTCGTCGGCCCGAGAGCGATCGCGGCGGCAAAACGACGAGAAGTCCTGTACCCCGAGCAGTGGATCGCAGGCCAGTCGTAGGACGGCGAGGTCGAGCGGCGCCGGGACGTGCCACCACGAGTGTCGGCCGAGTGGGTCGGCTGCCGCTCGGTTGAGTACCCGATATCGGTAGGTCCGTGACACTGCCGAGAACCGGGCGTCGAAGCCGTGCGGCGCGAGGTCGAGAGATCGAACCACCAACTCGGGGCCGCAGATCGAGTCGATCGATCGGCCCAGCCGGTCCAGGTCGAGCCGGCGCGGGTCCAGGTCCACGTGAATGACCTGACCCCAGGCGTGCACGCCGCGGTCGGTGCGTCCTGCGCCCGTGATCTCGACGCGATGCCCGAAGATCCGGGTGAGCCGTTCGTTCAAAACCCCGGCCACCGTGCGGAGACCCGGTTGCGCCGCGAAACCGCGGAACGCGGCTCCGTCATAGGCGATCGTGGCGCGCACCCGCACCCTCGGCCCCGGCGGGTCGAGGTCCTGGCGTTCGAACAGCGTCACCCCAGTCAGGCTAGAGCCGATGCCCTCCTGTCTGCCTTCGCACGGTCCCGATGAACTTCGTACCCCGCTGTAGTCTGCGGGAATGGCGATCCGGATGCTGCTCGCCGAGGACAACACGCTCTGACCAGCACGGCGCACTCATCGCCAAGAGCGGCCTGATCGACTTCAAGGAGTGGAACAGGCGAGCGTTCGCCAAGCACACGCCATGGGGCGATGGCGATTCCCCCGCGCTCGCTACCGAGGTCGAGACCGCGCTGGAGGGCGAGCTTCCCTGAGGCTCATGCGCGACGGCGATGCGCCCGACATCCGTCGAGTGAAGCGGGGCAAGACGCTCGTCGAGCAGGGCGGGGAGGGCACCGAGCTCTTCGTGGTGCTCGACGGTGTGCTGTCGGTGGAGGTCGATGGTGAGTCGGTGGCCGAGCTCGGGCCAGGCGCCATCCTGGGTGAGCGGGCGCTGCTCGAAGAGGGCGTCCGCACCTCGACCCTGCGAGCCGTGACCAACTGCAAGGTGGCCGCGGTAGCCCGGCACTCGATCGACCCGGAGTTGCTCGGCCGGCTGGCCGAAGGGCACAGGCGGGAGCTCGATCGTTCGTGAGGGTGCACTTCTGCGGGGTGCGCGGCTCCACGCCGTCGCCCGGCGCCGAGTTCGAACGCATCGGCGGGCACACGTCGTGTCTGGCCATCAGCCACGACGGCGAGGCGCCGACGCTGGTGCTCGACGCCGGTACCGGCATACGCCGGGTGACGTCGCTGCTCCACGGCGCGGCGTTCCAGGGAACGATCGTGCTCGGGCACCTGCACTGGGACCACACGATGGGCCTGCCCTTCTTCGCCGCCGGGGACCATCCCGGCTCGCGGGTCGACGTGTTGCTGCCCGAGCAGGGCACGGACCCGTTGGAGCTGATGGCACGCGCCATGAGCCCGCCGCATTTGCCGATCGGACCCGAGCAGCTTCGCGGTCGGTGGCGATTCGGGACCTACGACGAGCGTGCCTTCGAGGTGGGAGGCTTCCAGATCGTGGCCTGAGATATCCCTCACAAAGGGGCCCGGACCATGGGGGTTCGGGTGGGCGCCGGCGGCCGGTCGCTCGCCTACCTGTCGACCATGCGCCGCACCAGCTCGGACCCGGTCGTCATGGGTTCGGCGCATACCACGAGGCGGCTCTGCACCTCGCCGCCGGCGTCGATCTCCTCGTGCACGACGCCCAGTACACCTCGTCGGAGCTTCCCGACCGGGCGGCGTTCGGCCATTCGGCGGCCGACTACGTGACGGGGCTAGCCGCCGCGGCCGGCGCCCGCCGCAGCCGTAGGTGTGGCCGCGGCAACCGAGGGCCTGGTGGTGGACCTTTGACAGGAGCGGTGAGGCACCGGCGGCTACTCCTCGCGCAGGGTCAGGGATGGATCGGTGGCTCCAGCACGCCACACGGGCCAGGCGGCGGCGAGGCCGGCGACCACGAGAGCCGCCAGCAGCGCGAGCGCGAAGCCGGCGAGGGGGACGACGGGCTGCACCACCGTGGGCACGTCGCCCGCCACCCGAGCCCACACGACGCGGCCGAGCACGAGGCCAGCCAGAGAGCCGATCACAATCCCGGGGACCACGATCACGGTGGCGGCCCCGGCCAGCGCCGCCCGGGTGCCGCGCCGGTCGACACCGAGGGCGCGCAGGATCGCCAGGTCTCGCTGCCGAGCGCGCACGGTGCTCGCCAAACCGAAGCCCAGCATGGCCGCACCGAGGGCCCCGCCGAAGATCCCGAGGACGCTGGGGATGCCACTGATGTTGTCGATGTTCTGCACTTCGTCCGGCACGAACACCGGCAGGATCTGCCCGCCGATCCGGCCGACCAGCTCGTCGGCCGCGGTCCCGTCGGCGAGATCAAGCAGCAGCAAGGTCTGCCCCGGCTCGGCGTCGATGAACTTCCCGCCCGCCTCGCTGAGCCAGATGCCATCGGCGTAGTCGCGGTTGTCGCCTTGGGCGGGAACGAGGACCTCGCCGACGATGCGCATCGTTTGCTCTCGGTGGGCGGTGAGCACGATGACGTCGCCGACATCGAGACCGGTGCGCTCGAGGATGCCCGGGCCGAGACCCACCTCGTCGGCAGCCACAGGGACCCGTCCGCTCAGCACGGTGCCGCCCGCCGAGCCGCGAAGCGGTTCGATGACGACCGCCTCGCTCGGTTGCCCGTCGATGAGCACCAGCGCGAGGGTGCTGAGCCCCGCAGCCTCGATCGCCGGACCGTCGAGATCCACGTCGGGAAGGTGCTGGCGACCTTGGTCATCGTCCTCAGGGAGCACGAACACGTCGAAGTCCGAGCCGAACAGCGCGGGCGACACGAGCAAACGGTCGAGACTCGCCGAGTAGACGACGACCGTGACCACGAGCCCGACACCGACCGCCGTAGCCAACAGCGCGGTATGGCCGTGGGCCGTGCCCCGATAGGCGAAGTCGCGACCGAGGCGCGCCCACAACGGCAACGCCCCACCCCTGTCATGCGGCGGCCGCGCCGCCCGCCGCTCGTGATCGCTCGTTGCCGACACACCCGCCGCCACGGTCACACCGACGAGCACGGCGAGTACGCCGAGCGCGAGGGTGCCAGGTTCGATCCAGATGCCGGGGTCGGGTTCCACCCGGCGGGTCGAGCCGAGCGGAACCAGCGGCGAGGCCAGCACGGCACCAACCGCGGCGAGCAGGCTTCCCGCCCCCGCGGCGATCACCGCCGGCACGAGTCGGGTTGCTGCTCGCGACCGAGCGGTGAGGCCGAGGGCGACCAACGTGTTGTCGGGGTGGGTCGATCCGGCGACGAAGCGGCCCATCGCCGACCCGAGGAGAAGCAGGCCCGACGCCCCGGCCACGAGCGTGAGCAGCCAGAACGCGTCCACCTGGATCGACAGTCCCTTCTCGAACGTCGACACGAGGCCCTCGGTGTCCTGGGCCGACGCGTCGGCCTCCGGGCGCCTGGCGTTGATGTCGTCGACGATCGCCGACGCCTCCGCCGGCCCGCCGGCGACCAGGGCCACCACGACCGGCCGCACGAGACCGAGCTCGTTCGAGGCGGCCAAGACTGGGTAGAAGCGGTCGCCCCAGTACGCTCCGAACGCCGAAGTGGCCAGGATCTCGGGTCCCGTGTCTTGCAGGGCCAGATCGATGATTCCCCGGTGGATCCCCACGACGGTGGCCGACTGGACGAACTCCTCGCCGAGGAAGCTACGCAACTCGATCGGATCGCCCACGCTCAGACCGTCACGCTCCGCCATCGCTTCGTTGACGAGTACCTCCGCCACCTGATCGCTGGCCGGCAACCGCCCGGCGATGAGCCGCGGCCGGTACACCGTGTCGAGCCATCCACCACCGAGGCCGGCGAGCACCCCCACGGCGTCGTCCCCCGGGGCCATCGGCATGAACATGAATGCCCCGACGGCCTCAACGCCCGGGTGAGCGTCAACGTCGGCCATCACATCCTGGAACGCGGGATAGTCGACGTCGAGCGCTACATCCCACATCATGGTGCGGTCGAGAAGCCGCGGCAGCGAGGTGTCGGCCCGCCGGGCCCCGGTCGCGGCAGTGAGCACGAAGGCGCCGGCGACACCGATCAGCAGCGACAGCAGAACCACGGCGCTCCAGCGCCGGCGAAGATCGGCGCGCACGAGCAGCGACACACCTCGGCTCACCGACGACCCCATCGGTCCCTGCCGGCTTGCCCCCAACGACGCGTGTCCACGCCGCCCATTGGACACGGCTCCACGACGTCATCGCAAGGGTGCCGACAACCCCGGGAGAGTGTGGCTAACACACCACCCTCCCCGCCCCACCCGCCGTGCGGCACTCTCATCCGCCGCGCCGTGCGACGGTGGGGGCATCGCCGCGCCGTGCGGCACTCTCATCCGCCGCGCCGCGCGGCGCGAGGTCGAGAGATCGAACCACGAGCTCGGGACCGCAGATCGAGTCGATCGACCGGCCCAGCCGGTCGTATCCGTACTCGACCAACAATGTGTGGCGACCATCCGCGCTGATCGCGACCGGCAACGCAGCACTTTCGAAGGAAACGGCCCCATCCGAGACGATCGTTCGCGCGGAGGTGCGGCGGGCGTTTCGTTGCTCGCCTCGACATCGTGCTCCGGTGCGTCGGTGCTGGCGTCACTCGGTGGCTGAGCGCCGATGGTACGCACATCGGCGGTGCTGGGCCGCCGCCACAAGCCACTGCCGCGACGGTGAGCGCCGCAACAATGATGAGCCTCATCGCCGCTGGTCGAAGGGGTTCACTCCGTCCTCATCTCACCTTCGCCGCTGGAACGAGGAAGCAGCACCGGGGAGAGAGATGTCAATCATCGACCAGGCGGGCCCGGCGAAACGGAGTCGAATGGACGCTGTCGAGTGCTTCCCCGCATGTAGCTCGCCTCACCGCCGGGCACCCGAACGCAGCGCACGACGTGTTGAGCCGTCTTGGCGCGAACAAAGGCTGCCGGATGGCCATGGCGGACAGGGGGTACCGCCCCGGTCGAGCTAGACCAGTTCGATGCGGGCCATGGGGGCGTTGTCGCCGTCGCGGGGGCCGAGCTTGAGGATCCGGGTGTAGCCACCCGGCCGGTCGGCGTAGCGGGGGCCGACGTCATCGAAGAGCTTTGCGGCCACTTCCTTGTCGCGCAGGTACGACACGACCAAGCGGTGGTTGTGCAGCCCGCCCTTCTTGGCCTTGGTGATGACCTTCTCGGCGATCGGGCGAACCGCCTTGGCCTTCGCCTCGGTCGTGACGATGCCCTCGGCGAGGATCAGCGACGACACCAGATTCGACATCATCGCCTTCTGATGGGCGGCGCTACCGCCGAAACGGCGAGCCTTGCGCGGTGTCGCGGGCACGGCTAGTCCCTCCTTCGTAGCGACAGGCCGCGCTCGTCGAGCTTGGCGATGACCTCGTCGAGGGACTTCTGGCCGAAGTTCGTGATCGCGAGCAGGTCGTCCTCGGTGCGCTGTAGCAGCTCGCCCACTGTGTCGACCTGGGCGCGCTTGAGGCAGTTTCGGGGACGCTCGGACAACTCGAGATCCTCGATGGGGCGGTCGAGATCGGGCGACCCGCCCGATCCCTGTGCCGACTCGCCCAGCTCGAGGCCCAGGGCCTCGTCGCTCATCTCCTCGATCAGCTGCACGAGGACCCGGAGGGTGGCGCCGGCCGACGCCAGGGCGTCGCGCGGGCTGACCGCACCGTCGGTCTCGATGTCGACGACGAGGCGGTCGTAGTCAGTCGACTGCTCGACCCGCGTGGGCTCGACGTGGTACGCGACCCGGCGCACGGGGCTGAAGAGGGCGTCGACCGGGATCACGCCGATCGTGCTCGACGGATTTGGGCGGTCCGCCGACAGGTACCCCCGGCCCCGCTCGATCGTCACATCGACAGCGAGGCGGCCCTTGCTCGCGAGCGTGGCGAGCAGGATCTCGGGATTCAGGATCTCGATGTCGGCGTGGGTCTGCAGATCGGCCGCAGTCACCTCGGCCGGGCCCCGTACGTCGAGTCGCAGCGTGATGCCCTCGTCGGCGTGGGACCGGATCACCACATCCTTCATGTTGAGGATCACATCGGTGACGTCCTCGATCACTCCCTGGATGGTGTCGAACTCGTGCAGCGCGTCGTCGAACCGAACGGTCGTGATCGCCGCTCCGGGAATCGACGACAGCAGGGCCCGCCGCAGCGAGTTGCCTATCGTGTAGCCGAAACCAGGCTCCAGAGGGCCTATGGCGAACCGCTGACGATTGCCCTCCTCGTCGCCTATCGCTTCCACTGTCGGTCGTTGAATGACCAGCATCTGTGCTCCTCGAATGGTCGACGGATCCTCGCCGCCGACCGAAACCGTTTACTTGCTGTACAGCTCCACGATCAGCTGC
This sequence comes from uncultured Acidimicrobiales bacterium, assembly GCA_964390555.1. Lineage (GTDB taxonomy): Bacteria > Actinomycetota > Acidimicrobiia > Acidimicrobiales > SHLQ01 > CAVTWS01. Next base: position 13,370 of record CAYMJU010000104.1, read on the forward strand.
TCGCGCACCGGGGTGTCGATGTGCTCGCGGAGCGGCAGCTCGCGGATCGTTACTTTGAACTTGTCGTCGCCGCTGACGTCGAGCCAGGGCGGGGTATTGCGATCGAGTACGTCGACGTTCCACTGGAACACGACCTTGTCGCGCGACTTCTGGCGCAACGTGACAACATCGCCTTTGCGCAGGCGGTAACTGGGAATGGTGACCCGCCTGCCGTTGACGTCGACGTGGCCGTGGCTCACGAACTGGCGGGACTGTGGCCGTGTGGCGCCCCAGCCGGCGCGGTACACGACGTTGTCGAGCCGCAACTCCAAGTAGCGCAGCATGGTCTCGCCGGTAACGCCCTCGCGGCGGTTCGCTTCAGCGTAGATGCGCCGGAACTGCCGCTCGTTGAGGCCGTAGGTGTACCGGGCCTTCTGCTTCTCCTGTAGCTGGATGAGATATTCCGACACGTTGCCGCGCCGACGCGTGCGGCCATGCTCACCCGGCGGGTACGGACGCTTATCGAGAATCCGCTTCTCGGCCGCCGTCCCCCAGATATTGGTTCCGAGGCGGCGCGAGATCCGCATCTTGGGACCGATGTAGTGCCCCATGTCAGCCCCTCCGCCGCTTGGGTAGGCGGCAGCCATTGTGCGGCACCGGGGTCACGTCTTTGATGCCGGTGATCTCGATGCCGGCGTTCTGAATGGCCCGGATCGCCGTTTCACGACCCGACCCCGGGCCTTTGACCTGAACGTCGACGCGTCGCACGCCATGCTCGGCGGCGCGCCGGGCCGCAGCCTCAGCCGCCATCTGAGCGGCAAAGGGCGTGGACTTGCGGGAACCCTTGAACCCGACGTTGCCGGCCGACCCCCAGGCGATCGCGTTGCCGGCCTGATCGGTGATCGTGATGATCGTGTTGTTGAACGAACTCTTGATATGAGCAACACCGTGGGTGATGTTCTTGCGCTCGCGCTTGCGTGGCCGGCGACCGCCGGCTGGTGGCTTCGCCACTACTTCCTCGCCTTCTTCTTACCGGCCACGGTCTTCTTCGGGCCCTTACGGGTACGGGCATTGGTCTGGGTGCGCTGACCGCGGACCGGCAGGCCCTTGCGGTGGCGTATCCCCTGGAAGCACCCGATGTCCATCTTGCGCTTGATGTCCTGCTGGATCTCGCGACGGAGGTCGCCCTCGACCTTGACGTTCTGGTCGATGTAGGCCCGGATCCGCGAGACCTCTTCATCGGTGAGATCACGAATCCGGGTGTTGGGATCGACGTCGGCCGCCGAGCACACCTGCTTGGAGATGGTCGGGCCGATACCGAAGATGTACGTGAGAGAGATCTCGACGCGCTTCTCGCGCGGGACATCGACTCCTGAAATGCGCGCCATCAGCTCACCCCTGCCGCTGCTTGTGCCGCGGGTTGTCGCAGATGACGCGCACGGTGCCGTGACGGCGGATCACCTTGCACTTGTCGCAAATTTTCTTGACGCTCGGTCGGACCTTCATCGATGGCCTTTTCTGGGGCTGCGGGCGCCTGGCGCCGCGGCATCACTTGTAACGGTAGGTGATACGACCGCGCTGGAGGTCGTATGGGGTCAACTCCACCTGGACCCGGTCTCCGGGCAGGATGCGAATGTAGTGCATGCGCATCTTTCCAGAGATGTGAGCCAACACCTGGTGCCCGTTCTCGAATTCGACTCGGAACATGGCGTTCGGCAGCGACTCTCTGACCGTGCCCTCCAGCACGATCGCATCTTCTTTGGGCTTCGGCAGGGTGGATCCTCCTCGAACCAGCAGGCGTGCGCGGTCGCCACACGACACCTCGGGCCAAGAGACGACGCTATCGGACGGAACGCGCGGAACCAACTTGACGTCGGCTCGATCCGGCGACATCGGCCACCACCGTAGCGCGCGAGGCGCAGAGGTACTGGGACTCGAAGGACGAGCCTTCAGGCTCGGTGTCGGACTCACGAGAGTCGGGCATCGATCACAGCTCGGAGTCGCCCGAAAACCTCGTCCTCAGTGCCGAGCCCGTCGACCACGGCCAACACGCCACGGTCCTCGAACCACCCGAGCAATGGCGATGTCTGCTGCTCGTACAGCTCGAGCCGACGAGCGATGGCTTCGGCGGTGTCGTCACCTCGGCCCCGGGCCAGCATCCGGGTCGTGACCTCGCCGACGGGCACGTCGAGGTTGATGGCCAGGTCGAGACGGCGGGACCCGAGGAACCCGACGAGGGCGTCGGCCTGGGCCGGCGTCCGCGGGAACCCATCGAGCAGCAGGCCTTGAGCGATGACGTCGGGCTTGGCCAGCCGTTCATCGACGATCCCGTTCATCACGTCGTCGGGAACCAGATCGCCGGCGTCCATTATCGCCTTGGCCCGCAGGCCGAGCGAAGTGCCATCGGCAACCGCGGCACGCAGCATGTCGCCGGTCGAGACGTGAACCGTGCCGTAGTGCTCGACGAGGCGCACGCATTGCGTACCTTTGCCCGAGCCCTGGCGGCCCAGGATGATCAGATGCAGCGGCATGCGGTCACTTCTTGAGGAAGCCCTCGTAGTTGCGCATCATGAGCTGGCTGTCGATCTGTTTCATCGTCTCGATCGACACACCGGTGGCGATGAGCAACGAGAGGCCACTGAACTGGAACGACCCGGCCCCGCCCCCTCGACCGGCGCCAACGCTCGTGTCGAGGAACACCTGGATGAGGATCGACGGGACTATGGCCACCGCGGCGATGAACACCGCTCCAGGGAGGGTGATCCGGTTCAACAGACGCGAGAGATAGCGCTCGGTCTGCGGGCCCGGTCGGATACCGGGGATGAATCCACCCTGCTTGCGGAGGGTATCGGCCTGCTTGATCGGGTCGAACGCGATGGCCGTGTAGAAGTAGGCGAAGCCGATGATCAGCACGCCCATGATCCCCATGTACACCAACGACGTCGGGTCTGCGAGGTGGCCATCGACAAAGCGCTGCACCGACCCCCCGACTCCGCCGTCGGGCAGGATGACCGACAGGAGCTGCGGGAGATAGAGCACCGACGACGCGAAGATGATCGGTATCACGCCCGACTGGTTGACCTTGAGCGGGATGTAAGTGTTCTGACCGCCGTATTGGCGCCGGCCCACGACGCGCTTGGCGAACTGCACCGGGATGCGGCGCTGGCCCTGCTCAACGAACACGACCGAGACGAGGATGGCGACGCCGATCACACCCATCGCCACCGCAGCGGCGAGGCTGTGCTCCTCGTAGACGGCGAGGAACTGGGCGGGTAGGTTCGCCACGACCGACGCGAAGATCAGCAGCGACATGCCGTTGCCGATGCCTCGCTGGGTGATCAGCTCGCCCATCCACATCAACAACGACGTCCCGGCCGCCAACGTCAACACCACAAGGGAAACCGTTCCCAGGCCGAAGTCCGGCAGCAGGTCGATGCCACCACCACCGGTTGCCGCGCCGCCGCTGTGGAACAGGAACGAGAAGCTCGTCGCCTGGATCACCGCGATGGCTACCGTGAGGTAGCGGGTCCACTGCGTGATCTTGCGCTGACCGACCGCTCCTTGACCTTGCCATTCCTCGATCTTTGGCACGACCACACCGAGGATCTGCATGATGATCGACGACGTGATGTACGGCATGATGCCGAGCCCGAAGATGGCGAGCGTGGTGAGCGATCCACCCGAGAACAGCTGCAGGAAGGCCAGGATGCCTCCCTGGTTGGCCCGATCGTTCAGCAACTGGACCTGATCGAGGTCGACACCGGGAGCCGGGATGAAACTCCCGAACCGGTACACGGTGATCACCGCGAGGGTGAACAACAGCTTGTTGCGCAGTTCTGCGACCTTGAAGATGTTCGCGAGCTTCGCGAGCACGGTTGCCTCCCTGGCCGGATCGACTGCTCGACGCTAGCGGCTCCCCGCGAGGGCGCCGTAGCATCGTCCGCCGATGCGGCCGATCAACGGTTGGTGTGGGCGTTGCCTTTGGCCGGCGGGCGACGATCCCCGAACGGCTTGGTAACAATCTCGGTCGACCCGCCCGCGGCGGCGATGGCGGCCTCGGCGGACTTCGAGAAAGCGTGGGCTTTGACGGTGACCGAGCGCGACAGCTCGCCGCGGCCGAGGACCTTGACCAGCGCACCCTTGGATATCAAGCCATTGGCGTAGAGCGTGTCGGGGTCGACGGGCTCGAGGCCGCACTCCTCGATGGTGTCGAGGTTGACAGCCTGGTACTCGACCCGGAATGGGTTGTTGAAGCCCTTCAGCTTTGGCACCCGCTGGGTGAGGGGCATCTGTCCGCCCTCGAAGCCGGGGGAGACCGTGTTGCGGGCGCGCTGGCCCTTGGTCCCACGGCCGGCGGTCTTGCCGCCCTTGCCACCGATGCCGCGGCCGACGCGCTTGGGCGCCTTGTGCGATCCAGGCGCGGGGGCGAGATCGTGAACCTTCATGTGTCGACCTCCTCGGTGCCATCGACAACGTCGACTGTTACATCATCGACAACGTCGACTGTTACATCGTCGACACGGTCGACTGTTACAAGGTGCGGCACCCGCGAGATCATGCCGCGGGTCTCGGGTCGGTCGTCGTGGGTACGGCTCTTGCCGATACGACCGAGACCGAGCGCGCGCAGCGTTCCCCGCTGCTTCGGCTTGGCACCGATCGCGGAGCGCACCTGGGTGACGCGAAGTTTGGACATCAACGACCGCCTCGGGGCTCGTGGGGCAGGCCCTGCTCGGCTCGACGGTACGCATGGAGCAGCGCGCCCGGAATGCAATCCTCGGGGTCGAGATCACGGAGCTTGGCGATCCGATCCGGGCGCTTGAGCGCTTTGAGTCCGGCGATCGTGGCCCGTGCCACGTTGATGTGGTTCGACGACCCGAGAGACTTGCACAAGACGTCGTGGATGCCGGCCTCTTCGAGGATGATCCGAGCCGCGCCACCCGCGATGACCCCGGTACCCGGGGATGCGGGCTTGAGCAGAACCCGACCAGCGCCCTGGATGCCATAGACCGGGTGAACAATGGTCGAGCCGGCGAGCGCCACCTTGAACAGGTTGCGCTTGGCCTCCTCGGTGCCCTTTTGGATCGCCAAGGGGACCTCCTTGGCCTTGCCGTAGCCGAGGCCCACCCGCCCCGCGCCGTCGCCGATCACCACGAGGGCAGTGAACGAGAATCGCCGGCCGCCCTTGACCACCTTGGCCACGCGGTTTATGTGGATGACGCGCGACTCGCGCAGCTGAGCTTCGCTTTCGTGGCTGACGTCGGTCGCCATGTCAGAACTCCAGTCCGGCTTCGCGAGCCGCGTCGGCGAGTGCAGCCACTCGGCCGTGATAGAGGAAGCCACCGCGGTCGAATACCACGCGGTCGATGCCGGCCGCTTTGGCCCGCTCCGCGACCAGCGCGCCGACCTTGGCCGCGGCGGCGGCGTTGCCCGTGGCCGCGGCGCGCAGGTCGACGTCGAGTGTCGATGCCGCAGCGAGCGTAATGCCGGCGCGGTCGTCGATCACCTGGGCGTAGATGTGCCGGTTCGAGCGGAACACCGCCAGGCGGGGTCGCTCGGCCGAGCCCTGCACCTTCTTGCGGACCCGCCGGTGACGCCGTATTCGGGCGGCGCGAGTATCAGGTGCGCTCATCGTCCCTTCCCTGCCTTGCCAGCCTTGCGGATGACCCGCTCGCCGGCGTAGCGCACACCCTTGCCCTTGTATGGCTCGGGCGGGCGTATCGATCGGATGTCGGCAGCCACCTGGCCAACCTTTTGCTTGTCCACCCCGAGTACCGATACGCGCGTCTGCTGGGGCACTTCGAAGCTCACGCCGTCGGGTGCGACGACGCGGACCGGGTGACTGAAGCCGAGCGCCAGGTCGAGCGTCGTCGGGTCCGGCGCCGCGGCGCGGTACCCCACACCCACGATCTCGAGTTCCTTGCGGAAGCCGTCGGAGACGCCGGTGACCATGTTGGCGACCAGAGACCGGGTGAGACCGTGCAGCGCCCGATTCTGGCGCTGGTCGTCGGGACGCTCGACGAGGAGCGTGCCGCCGTCGTTTCGCACCGACATGTCGCCGGGCAACGCCTGGGTGAGTTCGCCCTTGGGGCCTTTGACAGTGACCACGCCGCCGTCGACCGAAACGGTGACGCCGGGGGGAACCGTGATTGGGGATCGTCCTATACGGGACATGTTTTTCGCCTCACCAAACGTGACAGATCACCTCGCCGCCCATACGGTTGCGGCGAGCTTCACGGTCGGTCATAAGGCCCTTACTAGTCGACAGCACGGCGACTCCGAGGCCGCCCAGCACACGCTGGACCTCGGTCGACTTGCTGTAGACCCGAAGTCCGGGCTTGGATACCCTCTTGATCCCCGAGATTACCCGCTCACGATCGGCCGAGTACTTCAGCTCGATACGTAGGCGATTTCCGGGGAGAGTCGGGTGGGGTTCGACGGAGAAATCCTTGATGTAACCCTCGCGCTTGAGCACGGCGGCCAGGGACTCCTTCATCTTGGAGCAGGGCATGAGCACCTCATCGTGCATCGCCAGGTTGGCGTTGCGGACGCGGGTGAGCATGTCGGCGATGGGATCGGAAACAGTCATCGACGGATCACCTCTACCAACTCGCCTTGGTCAGTCCAGGGACCTCGCCCGCATGGGCGAGCTCGCGCAGACAGATTCGACACAGGCCGTACTTCCGGTACACGGCCTTGGGCCTCCCACAACGCCGGCAACGTGTATACGCGCGGACCTTGAACTTGGGGGTCTTCTGCTGCTTGTTGATGAGCGCTTTCTTCGCCATCACTGCCCTTCACGTCGGAACGGAAAGCCGAAGGCGTCGAGCAACGCCCTGGCATCTTGGTCGGTCTTGGCCGTGGTCACCAGCGTGATGTCCATGCCGCGGGTCGCCTCGACCCGGTCGTAGTCAATCTCAGGGAAGATCAGTTGCTCGGTAACACCGAAGGTGTAGTTACCGTGCCCGTCGAACGAGCGCGGCGGCAGCCCTCGGAAATCGCGGATGCGCGGGATCGACAGGCTGACGAGCCGATCGAAGAACTCGTACATCCGGTTGCCGCGAATCGTCACCTTCGCCCCGATGGGCATGCCTTCGCGCAGCTTGAAGCTGGCGAGGGACTTCTTGGCCCGGGTGATAACGGGCTTCTGACCCGATATGAGCGTCAGGTCGCCGAGCGCGCCATCGAGCAGGCGGGCCTGCTGGACGGCTTTGCCGACGCCCATGTTGAGCACGATCTTGTCGAGCCTCGGGACCTGCATGATGTTGTCCAGGCCGAGCTGTTCTTTCAGCTGGCCGCGGATCTGCTCGAGGTAGACCACCTTGAGCCGGGGAGCCGCGGAGGTGAGCGTGTCAGCCATCGATGTCGACTCCCGTGCGTCGGCACACCCGGAGCTTGCGGCCTTCAGGCGTGATGCGGTAACCGATCCGGGTCGGCTTGCCGTCACCGGGCGACACGATCGCCACGTTCGACACGTGGATCGGCATGTCCTTGCTGATGATCCCGCCTTGCTGGGCCTTGCGGGTCGGCTTTTGGTGCTTGGTCGCCACGTTCACACCGTCGACGATCACCTTGTCCTGTGTGGGCAAGGCCCGTGACACGACGCCCTCCTTGCCCCGGTCCTTGCCGGAGAGCACCGCCACGCGGTCGCCCTTGCGGATTTTCACTAGAGCACCTCCGGTGCCAAGGACACGATGCGCATGAACTTCTTGTCGCGGAGCTCGCGGCCGACGGGCCCGAAGATACGCGTGCCGCGCGGCTGCTTCTGCTCGTTGATGAGCACCGCGGCGTTGTCGTCGAAGCGGATGTACGAGCCGTCAGGGCGCCGCACTTCCTTCTTCGTGCGCACGACGACGCACTTGACTACGTCGCCCTTTTTCACCGCGGCACCGGGGGTGGCGTCTTTGACCGTCGCCACGACGATGTCGCCAATCGAGGCGTAGCGGCGGCGGGTACCGCCGAGCACCTTGATGCACAGCACCTCGCGGGCACCGGAGTTGTCGGCCACCCGCATCCGGGTCTCCTGCTGGATCATGTCACTTGGCCCTCTCGAGGATCTCGACCAGCCGCCAGCGCTTCAGCTTGGACAACGGGCGGGTCTCCTGCACGCGGACGCGGTCGCCGACCGTGAGGTCGTTGTTCTCGTCGTGTACATAGAGGCGGCTGGTCCGCTGCAACGTCTTGTTGTAGCGACGATGCCGCACCCTGTCCACGGTCGTCACGACCGCGGTCTTGTCCATGGCGGTGCCAATGACCAGGCCCTCACGGACCTTGCGTCGATTCAGCCGTTCCACAGTTTCGTTCGTCTCGGACATCTCGTTGGTCTCCTCGCCTACGCTTCGAGCGCCTCGGCGGCGGCGATCTCGCGGGCCCGCAGCTCGGTGCGCAAACGGGCGACATCTTTCTTGACCAGCATCAGGCGGGCCGAGTTGTCGAGTTGGCCGGTCGCGAGCTGGAAGCGGAGGTTGAACAGCTCCTGCTTGGTCTCGTCGAGCCGGGACAACAGATCGGCGTCGCTCATGGTGGTTATCGTCTTGTTGCGCGCCATGGCTAGAACGCCTCCTCGCGCTCGATGAAGCGGGCCTTGATGGGCAGCTTTTGGATCGCTCGCTCGATGGCCGCCCGGGCGATCGCTTCGTCGTGGTAGGACAGCTCGAACATCACCCGGCCGGGCTTGACGACGGCGACCCATCGCTCGGGGTTGCCTTTGCCTGAACCCATGCGCGTCTCGGCTGGCTTCTCGGTGACGGGCTTGTCGGGGAAGATGTTGATCCACACCTTGCCACCACGGCGGATGTGGCGGGTCATGGCGATACGGGCGGCCTCGATCTGGCGGGCCGAGATCCACCCGGGCTCGAGCGCCTGGATGCCGTACTCGCCGTAGCTGACCGAGGTCGCACCCTTGGCGACGCCGCGCATGCGGCCGCGGTGGTGCTTTCGATGTCGGATTTTCCGGGGCATCAACATGACAGGTACCCCGGATCAATCGTCGCCGAGGCGGAAGTGGGGCGCCTCGTGGTGGTCGCGGGTCGAGCGCTCGATCTCTTCCTCTTCGGCGAGCAAGCGCTCGAGTTCGGGGTCGGCCTCCTTGAGCAGCGGTGTGACCTCGGGCTCTTCGATCGTTACGCCGGCCAGATCGGTGGCGTCGGTGCCTTCGGTCGGACGCCGGCGCGCCGCGGCGGACGAGACGACCTTCTTCGGCCGAGCGGGATCGGCACTGTCGCCGGCCGCCATGGCGGCTTCGCGGCTGATCTTGTCCTCGAGCTGGGCGCGGTAGGGCAAGATCTCACCCTTGTACAGCCAGACCTTGACGCCGATGCGACCCGCGGTCGTGTGGGCCTCTCGGAAGCCGTAGTCGATGTCGGAGCGCAGCGTGTGCAGCGGGACCCGGCCTTCGCGGTACCACTCGGTCCGGCTCATCTCGGCGCCGCCGAGGCGACCCGAGCACTGCACTCGGATGCCGAGTGCGCCAGCCTTCTGGGCGTTCTGCACGGCGCGCTTCATGGCTCGCCGGAACGCCACACGACCCTGGAGCTGATCGGCGACACCCTGGGCGATGAGCGCGGCGTCGAGTTCGGGCTCTTTGATCTCGTTGATGATGAGCTTCATCGAGTTGTTGCCGGTGAGCTCGGCGAGACCGGTCCGGAGCCGGTCAGCTTCTGCGCCCCGGCGCCCGATCACGATGCCCGGGCGAGCGGTGTGAACGTCGATGCGGAGCTTGTCGCGGGTCCGCTCGACTTCGATGCGGCTGATCGCCGCGTGGGGAAGCCGCTTCATGATGAAGTCGCGGATCTTCCAGTCCTCGATGAGGTAGTCGGCGTACTCACGGCGGTCCGCGAACCAGCGCGACTTCCAGTCGGTCGTGATACCGAGTCGGAACCCGTAGGGGTTGACCTTCTGACCCATGTCAGCTCTCCCCCTCGGTCACTGCGTCTCCGACATCGTCGTCGGTGTCGTCATCGTTGCTACTCCCCGGGGCCGAGAATCCGGCCCGCTCTGCGTCTTGGATCGTGGCGAACCAGGCCTCGGCCTCGGTGATCCCGTAGTACCGCGACCCGGGCACGTGGTAGAGCATCGAGTCGGCGTTGCCCTTGATCTCGAAGCCCTCGGGCGCCGCGCCGTCGGGAGTGGCCGCGGCGCTGCCCGGGCCGTAGGGACCCGCATCGCCGTCGACGGGCTCAGCCTCATCGTGAGCGTGGTCGTGGTCGTGGCCATCACCGTGATCGTGATCGTGATCGTGGTCAGGATCTTCACCGTGCTCGTGATCGTGCTCGGCCGCCCGGGCCGCCGCCGTCTCGCGGCTCTGGGCCACGCGGCGGCGGCGAGCCTCGGCGGCCTGGGAGTTGGTGCCCCGCACGCCGCGACGCTTGCGCATATCGGCGAGCTCCTCGGGTGAGTAGCGGGCGACGATCACGGTGATGTGGGTCGTGCGCTTGCGGATGCGCGACGCCCGCCCGCGGGCCCGGGGCCGGAACCGCTTGAGCGTCGGACCCTCGTCGGCGTAGCACGCGGCCACGTAGAGCTCCTCGGCCGCCAGCCCGTCGTTGTGCTCAGCGTTGGCCACCGCCGAGTCGAGACACTTCTTGATCACCTGGGCGATGTCGCGCTCGACGAAGTTGAGGACATCGCTCGCCTCGCCGAAGGACTTGTCACGGATGAGGTCGAGCACCACGCGGGCCTTGGAGGCCGAGCTCCGGACGTACTTGACCTGCGCCCGGGTCCCCGGCCGCTCGTTGGTCTTGGTCCCCGGCACATGGGTTGCGCTCACCATCAGCGTCGGCCTCCGCGCTCTTGGCCGGCGTGGTACTTGAACGTGCGGGTCGGCGAGAACTCGCCGAGCTTGTGGCCGACCATCGACTCGGTGACATACACCGGCACGTGCTTGCGCCCGTCGTGCACGGCAATGGTGTGGCCGAGCATCTCGGGAATGATCGTCGAGCGGCGCGACCAGGTCTTGATGACCTGCTTCTCGTTCTTCATGTTGAGGGCGTCGACCTTCTTCAACAGGTGATCGTCGACGAATGGGCCCTTCTTGAGGCTCCTGGGCATGGCGCCTACCTCCGTGACCCACGCGTGCGGCGGCGGCGCACGATGAGCTTCTGCGACTGCTTGTTCTTGTCTCTGGTACGACCTTCGGGCTTGCCCCAGGGCGACACCGGGTGCCGACCGCCGGAGGTCTTGCCTTCGCCGCCGCCATGGGGATGGTCGACCGGGTTCATGGCCACGCCACGCGTCTGGGGGCGTACGCCCCGCCACCGGTTGCGGCCGGCCTTGCCGATGCTGGTGAGCTCGTGCTCGGAGTTGCCGACCTGGCCGACGGTGGCCCGGCAATCGATTCGCACCCGGCGCATCTCGGTGCTCGGCAGGCGCAGCGTGGCGAATTCGCCTTCCTTGGCGACCAGCTGAACGCTCGAACCGGCGCTGCGAGCCATCTTGGCTCCGCCACCGGGCCGAAGCTCGACGTTGTGAATGGTGGTACCGACCGGGATGTAGCGCAAGGGCAAAGCGTTCCCGGGCTTGATGTCTGAACCCTGCCCGGACATCACCACGTCGCCGACCTTGACGTTGTTCGGCGCCAGCATGTAGCGCTTCTCGCCGTCGTGATAGTGCAGCAACAAGATGCGGCAGCTGCGGTTCGGGTCGTACTCGACGGCCGCGACGGTGGCCGGCACGCCGTCCTTGTTGCGGCGGAAATCGACGATGCGGTATCGCTGCTTGTGTCCGCCGCCACGGTGGCGGGCAGTCTTTCGACCGAGGTTGTTGCGCCCACCGGTGCTCGACTTCTTGGCGATCAGTGACCGCTCGGGGCGGTCCTTGGTGATCTCGGCGAAGTCCGAGGCGGACTGGAACCGGCGACCGGGGCTGGTCGGCTTGCGTTTGCGGAGGGCCATCGTCAAACCTCGAACAGATCGATCGTGTTGCCCGGAGCCAGGATGACGTACGCCCGCTTGGTGTCGGAGCGCTTGCCGTATGAGGCGGCGCGGCGGTTCCGCTTGCGCTTGCCCGGCCGGTTGAGCGTGTTCACCTTCGCCACGGCGACATCGAAGATCTGCTGAACCGCGTCGCGGATCTCCGGTTTGGTCGCATCGACATGCACGGTGAACGTGTAGACGCCAGCGTCGGAGAGGCCGTATGACTTCTCCGACACCACCGGCCCGACGATCACATCGCGGGGATCTTTCACGACTCGTCCTCGTTGGTCTCACCGCTGGTGACGGCGATCCGAGGCAGCGACGACGGCAGCGTCGCCGTCGTGAACACCACGTAGTCACTGACCAGCACGTCGTAGGCGTTGAGTTCGCCGATCGAGATCACGTGCACGCCCACCAAGTTGCGGAAACTCTTCCAGGCATTCTCGTCGGCACGATCGAGCACGACCAGCACGCGGCCGTCGACGCCGAGGCTCGCGAGTGCGACGCGAGCGTTCTTGGTGCTCGGCATGTCGAAGCTCCAGGCGTCGACCACCACGACCTTGTCGTCGTGGGCACGGTCTGACAGTGACGACCAGAGCGCAAGCTTGATCATCTTCTTGGGGGTTCGCTGCCGGTAGCTGCGGGGCTTCGGGCCGAACGCTACGCCGCCACCGCGCCAGTGGGGCGCATTGGAGGAACCTTGGCGGGCCCGGCCGGTGCCCTTTTGACGCCACGGTTTGGCGCCACCACCGGCCACCTCGGCGCGGGTCTTCGTACTCTGTGTGCCAGAACGGCGGGCGGCGAGTTGGGCCGTCACGACCTGGTGCATCAGCGCCACGTTGGGCTGGCGGCCGAATACGGCCTCATCGAGCTCGACGGTGCCGGCCTCGGACCCCGAGGGCGTATGAACGGAGACCGCGGACATCACGTCCCACCCTTCGCGGAGCTGCTCGGTCGCTGCGTTCCCTTCACAGCACCCCGGATCACGACCGTCGCACCCTTGCCGCCCGGTACCGCGCCCTTGACGAGCACGACCTGCTGGTCGGCATCGGCCTTGACGATCACGAGGTTCAACGTGGTGGTGGCCACACCACCGTGGCGACCGGACATCTTCATCCCCTTGAACACGCGGGATGGGGTTGCGCACTGGCCGATCGAGCCGGGCTTGCGGTGGCTCTTCTGATTGCCGTGCGAGGCGCCTTGGCCGCTGAATCCGTGGCGCTCCATGGTGCCGGCGAAGCCGCGGCCCTTGCTGACCGAGGTGACGTCGACGAGTTCGCCGGCGGTGAGCAGATCGGCGGTGAGCGCCTGGCCGATCTCGTAACCACTGACGTCGTCGAGGCGCAACTCGACGAGCTTGGCTCCCGGCGCCACCCCCGCCTTGGCGAAGTGGCCGAGTTCGGGCTTGGTCAGCCGGCTGGGCTTCTGCTCGCCAAAGGTCACCTGGAGGGCACTGTACCCACCGTTCTCGACGGTCTTGATCTGCACGATACGCGCCGGGGTGACCTCGACCACGGTGACGGGGACGACGCGGTTCTGGTCGTCCCAGACCTGGGTCATGCCGACCTTTCGGCCGACGATCGCCTTGTTAGCCATGGCGGCTCGTTCCTCGACTCTTCGGCGCCCGAGGGCGCTTGGCTGGTGTGTGCTGCTCGGTGGTATCGGCTCGACGTCGGTCGCGCCTCACGCAAACGCTCCGCACAAGCGGCGGGCTTGGCGGAGCGTTGTCTCGGTTTTGCCAGACGGTTCCCGCTCGTTGCGGTCAGCCAGGCCTGCCTGGACATCGGTTGAGCAGCCGGTACAGCTGCACCGGTCACACGAGGTCTAGACGATATCGGCTGAACGTCTCCGACAACAACGTCCAGGCGCGCCCGTACCCAAAACTGTCGCACAATCACGAGTCGCCCGGGTCAAGAGATCTAGCGTCTCGCGCTGTGGCCACTGAGTCGAGCGCACCGGATCGACGGCTCCCGCCGTGGGGGCGACGCCTGGTCCTTCTCTACTTCGTGGGGCTGGCGGTCTACAACTACGGCGAGGACGTCGTTTCGAGCCTGCGACCCCTCCTCATCATGTTGCTGGTGTCGTTGTTCGCGTCGTTCGCGATCGAGCCCGCTGTCAACAGAATGGACCGGGCCGGCATTCGCCGAGGTCTCGGGACCTGGATCGTCTTCCTGTCCGTTCTCGCCGCGGCAACCGGGTTCGGGTTCGCGGTCGGCTCGGCTCTCGCCGATCAGCTCAACGACTTCGTCGACAACGTCCCGCAGTACCTCGAGGATCTCGAGGAGTGGCTCGACAATCGAGGTGTCGATGTCGACACGACCGAACTCCAAGACGACTGGCGCGAAGGCGGGGTCCAGGAATTCGCCAGCAACTTCGCCGACGACCTCCTCAACTGGGGGACCACGCTGCTCAATCTGGTCTTCCAGATCTTCACAGTGGCGTTGTTCACCTACTACCTGGTGGCTGAAGGTCCGAAGCTCCGGCGCAACGTCTGCTCGGTTCTCCCCCCCGACCGCCAGGCCGAGGTACTGCGTCTGTGGGACCTGGCGATCGAGAAGACCGGAGGGTTCATCGCCTCGCGAGCGATCCTCGCGGTGCTGTCGTCGGGGGCCCACTGGGTGGCGTTCGCGATCATCGGCGTCCCCTTCCCGCTCCCGATGGCACTGTGGGTCGGGATCATGTCGCAGTTCATACCGGTCATCGGCACCTACATCGCCGGCGCCTTGCCGGTCGCGGTGGCTCTACTCGACACACCGGCGGCCGGCGTGTGGGCCCTGATCGTCGTCGTGGCTTACCAACAGGTCGAGAACTACTTTCTCGCCCCCCGGGTCACCGCTCACACCATGCAGCTCCACGTCGCGGTGGCGTTCGGATCCGTGATCGCTGGGGCTGCGATACTCGGACCCGTGGGAGCCCTGCTCGCCCTGCCGGCTGCCGCCACCGCCCAGGCCTTCGTGTCGTCGTACATCCAGCGCTACGACGTCGACGAAGCCATGCAGGCGAGTAGCACCACACGGCGAACCTGGCGCAGTCGCCGCAACGCCCCGCAGGACAGCGCTCCGCATGACAGGGCTCCGCGAGCCGAGGACAAGTAACGGATCGATCCCTCAGGCGTTGGCAGACGGGCCAGAAACGACGCGGGCCGGAACCTCTGGTTCCGGCCCGGCTATCAGACTTGTTGCAGCTTGATCTCGATGTCGACACCGGCCGGCAAGTCGAGGCGTTGAAGCGACTCGACGGTCTTTTGCGTCGGCTCGATGATGTCGAGCAGACGCTTGTGGATCCGCATCTCGAAGTGCTCTCGCGAATCCTTGTACTTGTGTGGCGAACGGATCACGCACACCCGGTGGATGTCGGTCGGCAGAGGAATGGGTCCCCGCACGTCGGCCTGGGTCCGCTTGACCGTCTCGACGATCTTGCGGGCCGACTGGTCGATGATCTCGTGATCGTAGGCCTTGAGCCGTATCCGGATCTTCTGTGCCGCTGCCATCAGTTGTCCTTGCTCGCGCCGCGCCGTGTCATCGACACGTCGCTCTGCGCGGTCACTTGTTGATCTTTGTGACCGAACCCGCGCCCACGGTGCGGCCACCCTCGCGGATGGCGAACCGCAGACCCTCGTCCATGGCGATCGGGGCGATGAGCTCGACCTGCATGGTGGCGTTGTCGCCGGGCATGCAGATCTCGGTGCCGACCAGGTTGATCGAGCCGGTGACGTCGGTCGTGCGGAAGTAGAACTGCGGCCGGTACCCGGACTGGAACGGCTTGTGGCGACCGCCCTCCTTGGTGGTCAACACG
Source organism: uncultured Acidimicrobiales bacterium (assembly GCA_964390555.1). Taxonomy (GTDB): domain Bacteria; phylum Actinomycetota; class Acidimicrobiia; order Acidimicrobiales; family SHLQ01; genus CAVTWS01. Next base: position 29,053 of record CAYMJU010000104.1, read on the forward strand.
TAGACCTGGGCGTCGAAGTCGGTGTGAGGCGTGATCGAGCCGGGCTTGGCGAGCACCTGACCGCGCTCGACCTCGTTCTTGTCGATGCCGCGCAGGAGCGCACCGATGTTGTCGCCGGCCATACCCTGGTTGAGGA
>CAYMJU010000105.1:0-23688 GCA_964390555.1 uncultured Acidimicrobiales bacterium
GGATCGGTTCCCGAGCGCCGAGACGTTCGGTCATGCCCTCCAGCGGGTACAGCAGGGCCTCGGGATCGTGCCGACCGTCATGCCGCTGGCTCAGCGAGTCCCCGAGGGTGGTGACGTGACCCTGCAACTCCCCGTGTCGCCGGCGTCGACCGCACCGGCGGTCGGGCCGGAGTCGTCGCGTGTCGACGTGCGGTCGGCGCCATGGTCGACCGCGGCGCCGCCTTCCCCGCCGCCAGCGGAGCCACCTGCCCCGCCCGCAGCGGCGCCGCCTGTCGTTCCCCCGGAGTCATCAGGGAGCGCCAGGCGCATCCTGGTCGGCGTGCTGGCCCTCGTGGTGGTGGCGTCGGGAGTTGCCGCGGCGGTGGTGCTGTCCCAGGACGATGACACCGATGGCGAGAACGCCGACGAGCCAACAGTTAGCACCGACGGCGATCAACCGACGACGCCGACTGGAAGCGGAGATGACTCGCCGATCTCGGCGGCCGGCTCGTGGGACTCACTTCCGCCGATGAGCATCGATCGCCAGCAGATCAACGCGGTCGTCACCTCGCAGGGCAAGATCTGGGTGGCGGGAGGGCTCGACGCCGACGCTCACGCAGTGTCGACCGTCGAGTACTACGAGCCCTTGCTCGAGACTTGGACCGTGTGCGATTGCGATCTTCCTCTGTCGCTCAACCACTTGATGATGACGACCTACCAGGATCAACCCGTCGCCCTCGGTGGGTGGGTTGGCGTAGGTGACGACATCAAGGCCGAAGCGAGCGACCGAGTGTTCGTGCTCCGCGATCTCGAGTGGGTCGAGCTCCCGCACCTGCTCGAACCGCGGATCGCCGGTGTGGCGGCCTCAGTAGGAGAGCTGATCATCGTCACCGGTGGGCAGAACGCGTCGGGGGAGCTGTTGGCCACCACCGAAGTATTCGACGGCGAGGCCTGGCACCAGGCGGCTCCGCTGCCCACCCCGCGAGAGCACGTGTCAGGTGCGAGCGACGGCACGCACTTGTACGTCGTGGGCGGGCGAGTTTTACCCGGCGGATCGTCCGCGAACCTCGCCACGCTCGAGCGCTACGACCCGGTCACCGACGCGTGGGAACGTCTCGCCGACATGCCGACCGCCCGGGGCGGGCTCGCGGTGGCTTGGGCCGACGGCCACCTCATCGCCATCGGTGGCGAGGGTCCGACGGCGGTGTTCGTGGAAGTCGAGAGCTACGACCCCGACACCGACGAGTGGACGGCCCTGCCGGACCTGCCGGCGGGCCGCCACGGGCTGGCCGGAGCGTTCTTCCGGGGCGACGTCTACGCCATCGGCGGAGCGTTGACCGCCAGCCACCTCGGATCGACCAGTCAGGCGGACAGTCTGGATCTGGGGACCTGAGAAAGCGCGCGGGTAGAGCAGGCGACTCAGCAACGCTCCGCCACTGCAGAACTGATTGCCGCGGGCTCGTAGTCTCATCGGCCATGGTGTCCGGCAGGGAGTTCCAGTCCGCGGTGATCCCGGTCGACGTCGGCGACGACCGGGCCAGGTGGGTCGTCGTCAGACGCAACGAGGTGCTGGTAGGACCGGGCGGCGAGCTCGGCGTCGGCGGGCAGAACGCACCCGAAGGCGAACCACCGCACTACCTCGGCCAGTGGCACGGCGATCCGGTGTGGTGCCGCGGCGTCGACGCTGATATCGCGGCACCGGCCGATCACCACTGGTCGGACCTGTACTCACTTCACGCGACGGTCGACGAAGCGACGTGGATGCTGGCCGGGCGAGCGGTGCAGATCGTCGAGTGGGGCCGAACCCACCGGTTCTGTGGCCGGTGCGCGGCTCGGACCGAGGGCGTCGACAACGACCGGTCGACCAAGTGCCCGATCTGCGGGCTGTTGTTCTACCCGCGACTGTCGCCCGCGATCATCACCCTCGTGCACCGCGAACGCGAGGTTCTGCTCGGCCGGGGCCGCCTGTTCCCGATGCCGATGTACTCGGCACTGGCGGGGTTCGTCGAGCCCGGCGAGTCGCTCGAGGACTGCGTCCGGCGTGAGGTGAAAGAAGAGGTTGGCGTCGATGTCGGCGCGGTGAAGTACCAGTCGAGCCAGCCATGGCCGTTCCCGAATTCGCTGATGCTCGGATTCGAAGCGCAATGGGAGAGCGGCGACATCGTCATCGACGAGTCCGAGCTGGTCGACGCCCAGTGGTTCTCGATCGACGATCTGCCGAGCATCCCGGGCCCGATCAGCATCGCCAACAAGCTGATCACCGGCTACATCGCCCGTCACGGGAGCTGACCGAGCTCAGGTGCGGTAGCGGCGGGTAATGTGGGCGGACCGCGCCGCGATGTCGGCTCGCCGTTCCTCGGGGGTAACGACCGGCGTTCCGGCGGGCAACGACGGCCGCACCTCGTCGATCGGCACGACGGTGGTCGAGATCGTCGGCGGCGTCGGGTCCCAGAACCAGCGGAACGTCAGCAAGGCGTGGCGCCGCCCCTCGCCGTCGATCCAGTTGGGGACCCCAGGGTCGCGGTGAGCGACGACGATCCGCATCCGGCCATCGCTGTCACGGTGCGCCTGGGAACGGTTCAGGCTCACGCACCGAGACGTCAGGTCGAAGGACTCGAACCACGCGAGCGTCGCCGGCTGCACGCTCCAGTACGGCGCGGGCGGAACGTCGGACTCCATGATCAGGGCCTCGTCGGGCCCTAGGTCCCAGAAGCAGAACGCGTAGCGCGCCGAGTCGAGGCCGTTGGCCACCTTCATCGGCGCGCCGAACCGGTTGTCCACGCCGGCGGCGCGGTGCTCGGTCATGTACCGGTTCCAGTACTCGATCGAGTGCTCGATCATGTCGCCGGCCTGGTCGATGGCAGTCGCGAGCTCGCTCGCATCGAGGACGGCCGGTTCGACGTCGTCGAGGCACTCGATCACGATGGTGGCCGGCTCGTCGACGTCCCAGTCGAAGTAGTACTCGCGGATCGATGCCGACACGACGCCCTCGGGTATCGCGTGCCCGCCGGCACCGAGGATCAGCTCGAAGGGCTCGCCGCGCCGGATGCCTAGATCCGACGCGGTGATCTCGGCCCTGGTCCCCCACGTCGGCTGGCCCATGAACCCGGCGCGCAGCGCGAGCAGGAACTCGTCACACCCGTGCATGTGACCGCTGATGCGGTAGCGGTACTGCGGTGAGATGCGGGCGTGGCGATAGATGTTGTCGACGTTGGGACCACCCCATTGAGTGATCAGGTCGTTCTGGCGCTGGAACCGCGGGTGGGTGGGGTCGCGATGATGAACGGCCCAACCGAGCCAGCACATCACCTGCTCGCTCAGGTGTGCCAGACCCTCGGCCCGATCGGTGGCCGCCGCGGGGAAATCGTCGTCGAACAGGCGGTTGCCGAGCGCTTCGATGCGGCGGCAGAACCGGGTCCAGGTGTCGGGGGTGATCACGGCCCCACCTGCACGCCAAAGCGCTCCCCGTAGCGGCGGTAGCGGGCGGCCTCGGCACGGCGGTCGAGTCCCAAGTCATCGAAGGAGTAGCCGTGAGAGCCGTGCTTGTCCTGGGGGCGACTGGCCAGGTGGTCGAGCATGGCGGCCTCGGTCGACGGCGGGAGCTCCCATCCGAAGTGGGCGTACACCTGGCGGACGGGCCCGAGCGGGTCGGCCATGAAGTCTTCGTACTGAGTGTGCACGATCCGAGGCGGATCGAGGGTGCCGTCGTCGACGAGATCGACCAGACCGTCGAGGTCGCCGTGGTACAAGTCTGCGTGATATCGGCCGATGGCGGGTCGGTCCACGCGGTCGCTGAACGCGCCCCGCAGCGTCGCGACCAGCGACGTCACCGAGCCGAGCAGCGTGAGCGGATCGCGGTGGGTCACCACCAGCTTGGCGTCGGGGTAGACCGCGAGCAGGGTCGGCAACGAGTGCAGGTGCACGGGCGACTTGAGCACCCACCGACGGGTGGGGAACCGTCGTTGCAGGATCTGCAGGACGACCTTGTGCATCTCGTAGGCCGGCGTCATGTCGCACGAGAAGTGCCAGGCCCGGTAGCTCGGCGTGTCGTAGCGGCTGATGAACTCCTCGGTCCGGAAGCTGAGCGACATGGCGGAGATGCACTCCTTGAGCATCCGGCCGCCGTACTCGTGGATCGAGACCAGCGCGCCCGAGACGCTCTGAGGCAACACCAGCTCGAGATCGGCGAGGGCGATACGGGCATCGTCTCGGTGCGTCTCGGGGAGCGGCGGTGGGACCGGCCGGAGGAGCTCCCATCCAAACGGGGCTCGGAGGCCGGGGTCCTGCGCGAGCAGCGAGTGCAGGATCGTCGTCCCCGTGCGGGGGGCGCCGACGAGGAACAGGGGCTCCACGATCCGCTCGTCGAGCACGCCGGGGTCGTCGCGTACATAGCGCGAGATCTGCAGCCGGACCTCGATCAAACGGACCAGGTGCAGGCGAGTCATGAAGCGGCCGAGTGGCGTCAGTTCGGCTTCGTCCTCGAGCGCGGCGACCGCGACCGCAAAGGGCTCGCGAAAGTCGCCGGGGCCGAGGTCGGCCGTGTCGTCGACGCCCTGTCGGGCTCGGGCCTCAGCCAGCAGGTCGGCGACGTCGAGGCGCCGCACGCTCGCGTCCGTCAGGGGGAGGATCGTGCCCGCGTTCACTGCCGTGACCCATGTGGGCACCGATGACACCACGACCGTGACCGTAGCCGCCATGACCACAGCGGGCGTTGGAGGGCGAGGGCGGGGGTCGCGGGGAGATGTCAGGTTGACGTGACGCGAACGACGGGCGTGCGGGGCGACCACGGGGCCCGGCCGAGGTGCACGACGCCCGCACCGAGCTCGGCCAGAGCGTCGTGGTCGAGCGCGCGGCTGGTGATCCACAGCACGCGGCCGTCGGCGTCGCGGAGCAGCTCGTCGAAGCTCGGCGTGGTGCCGGTGAGCGCCGGCGCGATGTCGTGGAGCGAGGCCGCGACGACGACCGACCGCAGGGTCGGGTCCGACCCGATGGCTGGGTCGCCGAACCCGCCCGGCGGGCCGAGGAGCAGGAATCGGGTGATCGAACCGGCCAGATCGTCGACTTCGCGCTCGGCGACGCGCAGACCAGCGACGCGGGACTCGGCCCCGGCCAGAGCGACGCCCCGGAGCTCACCTGATGCCACCAGCTCCAGGGCCGCCGCGGTCGAGGTGCAGGGGTGCGGTACCAGCCCCCACCGCTCGATGAATCGACCGCATTGGGCCAGCCCCTGAGGGTGACTGGCGGCCAGCGTGCCGCGCAGGCTCTCGAGGTTCTCGCGCTCGCTGACGTAGGCGTCGAAGCGCACCGCCACGTCGAGAACGCCGCTCACCGCGAGCGCTCCACGGTGGGCGAGCAACGCCTCCGCGGCTCGGGTGACGAGTCCCGACGCCGAGCTGGACACGGGAAGCACAGCCAGCGCGGTGGGGCCGACCCCGGCGAGCACATCGCCGAACGTGTCACGAGGGACGAGCTCCGCGTCGGCACCGATGCCCTCGGTGCCGAGCGCTTCGACACAGTGCCGGGCCGCGGCCTCGGAATACGTGCCGGCCGGTCCCAGGTAGTTGACCACGAGGCGGGCGACCGGGCCGGCCCACGGCCGGGCCAGCCCTCTCGGCCAGGCGTAGGCGTCGTTCACGGCCGTCCGGAGCCGTTCGACCGCCTCCTCGATGTCGTGGTCGGCGCGCACGCCGACGCGCACCACACACTCGCGTTGCCCGGTCCGCACGGCCTCGGACACGATGGCGGCCGTCCGGACGCCTCGTGTCGACGCAACAAGGGACAGGAGCCCGGCTCCGGCGACGGACTCGGGAACGAGGAACCGCACATCACGGTCCAGATAGGCCAGCCCGGAGTCGAGGGCGCTCTCGAGCTCGTCGCCGTCGACGACGTCGATACGGCCGAGCTTGAAGACGGTGCGCTTCGGCTTGCCGCTGACGCCCAAGCGGCGAGCGTTGTCCCGACCCGGGCCGTCGAGGAGCACGGCGTGACCGGGCCGGCCGATCATCAGCTCCTCGAGCGTGACCTCGATCGGGCTCACGTGAACGATGCGGCCGACGCGAACGTTCTCGGATCGACCGATCACCCGGATCCCGACCAGCTCTCCGGTTCTGAGATGTCGGCCGATCTCGGACCGCTGGTGCTGCGCGGCGTTCACGCCCGCCGACGCGGTGCGGCCGATGGTGTCGAAGAGCTGGCCGGTGAAACGTTCGCGGATCGTCTCCAGGTGCCGTTCGACGACCGTCGCGTCGTGGTCGGCGAGGGTCGCCGCGAAGCGCCGACCCGCGGCCTCGAGCTCGCCGGCCACTCGTGCGCCGCCGTTGCTCGTCTGTATTGCGGCGAGCGTCGGCTGGTTGGCCTCGCCCAGCACCCGGACGGCCAGGCCGAGCAGCGACTCGAACAACGGTGTGCGGGCCTCCCAGAGGTCGTGCTCCAGCGACAGGTTCGACGACGTGAGGGCATCGACGAACTCGACGAGGGTCTGGTGGGTCAGCGTCTGGACGTACGACATCACCAGATCGTGTTCGGTTGCCGTGCCGGTCTCGATCGTCCCACCGCGCGCTTTGACCGCGTCGACCAACCAGCGGTGCGCGCCGCTCTGGACACCGTCGGGAACGACGTAGACCGTGTTCCCGTCGAGCGAACGGGCGCTGCTGTCGAACAAGGGATGCATGCCGATCACGGCGGCGGCGCCGGCGATCCGGCGCAGCGCTTCGATCGAGTTGGCCTTGGTCGCGGTCGTCTCGATGATCTGCGCCGTCGGGTCGAGCACGAAGGCCGGACCATCGACGAGATCGGCCAGGCGCTCGGCGGGCACGGCGACCACGACCGCCGTATCGGGTGCCGAGAACGACCTCGGTCGACCCGTCTCCGCGTCGGTGATCGTCGATCCCGTCGCGGCAGCAGCCGCGATCGAGGCCACAGGCGCGAACCACCCGGCGACCGAGCGCAGCAGATCGGTCGACGACGGCGTGTCGACGACGGTCACCGACGTCCATGCCATGGAGGCGAAGAGGTGCTCGCAGAGCCACCTACCGATGCCGGCGGCCGCGCCGACCACGACGAGGTGTTCCGGTTGCCAGTTCGTCATCTCCTCACGCGTGTCCACCGCCCCGGAGGATAGAGCCGAGGCGCTCTGGCGATGGGATGCATTCCGCCGCCCGACAGCCGAGCGCCGAACCCGTAGGCTGGCGGGCATGAGCGACCGCCTCTACTTTCGCCAGCTGCTGTCGGGCCGCGACTTCGCCGTCAACAACGTCCTGGCCCGACAGATGGTCAATTTCTCCTATCTCATCGGCGATCGCGAGACCGGCGAAGCGGTCGTGGTCGACCCTGCCTACGACGTCGACGCGCTCATCGACATCCTCGAGACCGACGGCATGCGCTTGACGGGCGTGCTCGCGACCCACTATCACGCCGACCACGTCGGGGGCGACATGATGGGCTACGGGATCGCCGGCGTTCGCGAGGTGCTCGAACGGTGCTCGGTCCCGGTGCACGTGCAGGCTCCCGAAGCCGACCTGGTGCGCAAGGTGACCGGCGTCGAGCCGGCCGACCTGTACCTCCACTCGAGCGGCGACGTGGTGCGCGTCGGCGCGGTCGAGATCGAGCTCATCCACACGCCCGGGCACACCCCAGGGAGCCAGTGCTTCTTCGTGGATCAGCGACTGGTCGCCGGCGACACGCTGTTCCTCGAGGGTTGCGGGCGCACCGACCTGCCCGGAGGCGATCCTCGCGCGCTGTACGAGAGCCTGACGCAGAAGCTCGCCAAGATACCCGACGATGCCGTGCTGTACCCAGGTCATCTCTACTCGCCGGAGCCGTCGGCAACCATGGGCGAGACCCGGCGTCACAACTACGTGTTGATGCCACGATCGGCCGAGCAGTGGTTGGCGATGTTCGGCGGCTGACGTCTTACGACCTACGGTGTCGCGGGCAACCGCTCCTGCCACATCTTGAAACACGAATCACAGCTCATGTGGCGGATACCCCGAGCTCGATCCATTATGTCGATGCTCGCCGGTCCACCGCACGCCGGGCACACGTGTTCCGAGGTGGCCTCGTGCTTGTCCTTGCGGCCAGTCATGCGCTCGGCCCACCGCAGCCATTTCGGCGCGCGACCCTTGCGCTTTGCAACATCGACCGCGTCGGTCGGAGCCGTCGATTCGCCCCCCAGATAGAGCGACGCGTAGTACTCGTCGAGCTCGGGGTCGTTCCGCTCGACGAGCACGAGACCGGGCTCGCCGTTCTCCTGGCGACCCCTTGGCGACAGGGGCTCCGATAGATCGAGGGGTGGGAAGGCGTCACGGGCTCGCCCTGTCGGGGGCGCTTCATGCGGCGGGGCCTCCGCGGCAGGGGGCCCGCCGCGGTCCCGGGCCGAAGCCGGCATCTCGTGGGCATCCGGCAGCGTGTCGAACTGGGCCAGGCGCCCGAAGAGGGGGTACTCCCCGGCCGCCCGCACCGGTTGCGGCACCGCTGTGTGTCGTGGTCGCGGCTGCCGCGCCGGGAGCAATGCCGGCGGTGTCGCCGGCTCGGGCCTGGCGGTCTCGGGGTGACCGGTCGTGATCCACGAGGTGTCGTCGAGCTCGGCGTCCTCGAACGAGTGGACTGGGACCGTCGCGGCACCGTCGGAAGCCGGGTCGACTCCTCCGAGGAATGCCAGATCGAAAGACGTCGTCGTCGCGGCCGGCCCCTCTTCAACCTGACTCATCTCGGCGAGCGACGACCGGGGCGGCTCACCTGTCGGGCGGACCGGCGGTGGCGCGAGATCGGCGAGCACGTCATGGATCGACCGGTCGAGAACCGACGCGGTTTGTGGCCGGATCGGTTCGGCCAACGGGTCGGTCCCCGCTTCGACGTCGATCGGGTCGCCGGACGCCGCCGCGGCCGCCGGGACCGCCGGGACCGCGAAGTAGGTCTCGGACTGTTCGATCGACGCTGACGTGGTTTCGTCAGGGGGGAGAGCCGCGGGTCCTGCGGCTCCGTGGCGCCCCAACAGTGGCGGGAGCCCGCCGAAACTGTCGAGATCGTCGTCGAGCGGACTCGGACCCGGCGAACCGGGCTCGGAGTCGCCGAAGTCGCCGAGGATGCCGGGGTCGATCGGCGGTTCGGGCGCGGTAACGGGACCCAGTTCGAACGCCTGATCCGATTCGTACGTGGCGGTCTCGGCTGCGGTGGTCACCGGCATGGGGCCGGGCGCGCCATGCGGTTCCTCCAAGGGGCGCCAGACCGGAAGGATGTCGTCGGCCGTGGGCGCGCCGGTCTCTGCCGGCTCGGGGGGCGACCCCGATCTCGCCCGTGCCAGTCGTTCCGATAAAGACATCGCGGGATTCGCTCCCTCGCGTTGTGCGCCGTCGTGTCCCTCTCTTCATCGGCGTGAACTCGTCACACATCAAGGGTTCTTCCGGATCATCCGGAATCGACGCGGCACGAAAGAGCTGCCGATGCCGCATCAACTGTTGGACCGACCTGCCGATCGATCACCATGGACGGGACACGCAGCCGCGCCGCTTCAGTCGACCGCCCGGTCCACGGCCCACCGATCGACCCCGCCGGCGCCGAGATCGTAAAGCTTCGCGCCGAGGTGCTGCGCCTGCGCCGGATGAACCAGAGCCTCATGAACCGGTTCGGTGCCCGATCCGCCGACGACGATCGATCCATCGCCGCGGCTCGCGTCGACATGCAGCGAACCGCGGCGATGCTCCACGAGGAAGGCCGTCGCCTGGCCGAGCAACGGGCCCGCGTCCAGGAGTGGTGGCAGCAGATCCAGCACGCCAAAGCGCGCCTCGATGACTCGTGGGCCGAGATGCAGCGCCGGATGCGCTCGGTCCAAGAGCGCGAGCGTCAGCTCGCCGTCGGCGGGAGCATCGATGCCGCGCGGCGAAGCGAGGCCGGTCGACACCTGGCTCACCTGGCCGAACGGCTCGAACAACTCGTTGTCGAGGCATCACTGCACACAAGATCTGAGCCGACACCTGAGCGCGCCGAGATCGACACGACTCGTCGAGGCCGCGGCTCCTCGGCGAGGCCGGTCCCCGTCCGGGATCCCGATGTCGAGAAGGCCGATCAGGAGCGATTCGACCGGTTCTTCTCCGATGACGTCGAGGCCGAGCCGAGCCGCGGCTGGATGCTCGACGGCGCCTGACACTGACCATGGGGTGGGGCCAGCCGCCAAGAGGGTGAGCCGATAGGCGAGCCCTCCAATGTGACAGTCGCATTTCTCGACTGCGCTAGCAGGCGAGCGGGACCGATCAGACGTCGAACGTTCACCTAATGGCGCTCGTTCTAATTCAGATCATGTAGGCGAGGCCGCCTAACAGCCGCGACCCGAGGTCGGCCTCGCCGCCCAGAGTCACCAGTCCGGTAGCGACCGAGTCCCGAGCGTCGATCCGCCCGCCCACCAGCCGGGTGAACGTGATCGCATCGGTCGCCAGGGTCACGCTCGGCTCGCCGTCGATCACGCCCAGCGCGGCCCGCTCGCCGACGACCACGTCGACCCGGCGGCCCGCCGCGCCGCTCAGCTCGAACCGCACGGACTGCCCGAGTCCGGCGGAGGCCCGCTTGCCGACCACGAACGGGAGCGATGCCTCGATCTCGTCGAGGCTCAGATCGACGATCGGTCCCTCGTGGTGACCCGACCGGTCGAGGGCGTACCGGATGTCCTGTTCGTGGATCCAGCAGTCGAAGACCCGAATCCGCATGAATCGTCCGTATGTCGCCTGCCCGGCCGGCGTCCAGGACGGGGCGTCGAAGTCGGCCTGAGCCATGGCGTCGAGTGTCGCCAGCCGTCGCCCGACGACCTCGCGGAGCTCAGCCACGATCGCCGGACCGGGCGTTTCCCGACGCACCGCGATCCACCGCTCGTTGGTCTCCCCGATCGGGTTCTTCAGGTGCTCGCCCCTCGCCTCGACATCGGGCGGTTGCTCGCCGAGGAGCATCCGTTCGGTGCCGATGACGTGGGAGATCATGTCGCGCACCGACCAGCCGGGACACTCTGTCGCGGTGTCCCATTCGGTGGCGGAAAGGTCGTCTCCGAGCTCCGCCAGGTTGGCGAACTCCTGGCGGAGCGCGGTGACAAGGGAGTCCTTGGCGAAGTCGGTCACGGCGAATCTCCTCGGTTCAGACGTTCAGGTCAGGCCAGATCGGCGGACTGCCGCTCGGCGACAGAGCGAAGCTCGAGCCGGTAGGTCTCGAGTTGTTCGGCCAGGTCGGGGTCCGAAGCCGCGAGAATGCGGACCGCGAGCAGCGCGGCGTTCTTCGACCCGTCGACGGCGACGGTGGCGACCGGTATGCCACCGGGCATCTGGACGATGCTCAACAGGCTGTCGAGCCCGTTCAGCTTGGTCGTGGCGACCGGCACGCCGATGACTGGGAGCGTCGTGGCCGCCGCCAGCATGCCCGGCAGGTGAGCGGCCCCGCCTGCGCCGGCAATGATGACCGACAGCCCCCGATCGCGAGCCGTCGCGGCGTAGTCGAGCATCTCGTGAGGCATGCGATGCGCAGACACGACTAGTGACTCGTGGCTCACGTCGAAGCGGTCGAGGGTCTCGCTCGCGGCCTTCATCACCGGCCAATCCGAGCTCGATCCCATCACCACGCCGACCTTGGGCACGGTCACCGTCTCCTAATGGTCGTCGATGTGGTCGTCGATCCCAAAGCCGCCGCAGCGGCCCGCGCCCGGGCCAGGACTTCGACCACCGAGTCGCCGCGCGCGGTCACGTGTCCGACTTTGCGACCCGGCCGAGGCGACTTGTCGTACAAGTGGAGCCGAGCGTCGCGGACCGACAGCGCCTCGGCGACTCGGCCACGGGGGTCGGACCAGTCCCCCTCGGCGATGACGTTCACCGTGGCCACCGCGTCGAACGTCGCGGCGGCGGGTCCGAGCGGCCAGCCGAGCACGGCCCGCACGTGATTCTCGAACTGGGACGTTTCCGCCCCGTCGATCGTCCAGTGCGCACTGTTGTGCGGGCGGGGCGCGAGTTCGTTGACGAGGACAGTGCCGTCGACGACGAACAGCTCGACGGCCAGCACGCCGATGACATCGGCCCGCTCGGCCAGCGCCTCGGCCAGCTCGACCGCCTGGCGCTCGACCTCGGGGTCGAGTCCGGTGGGGTACACGACCTCGTGACATATGCCGTCGACCTGACGGGTACGAACCGGCGGGTAGATGACGCGGTCGCCGGCCGCTCCCCGCACGACCACCACGGCGATCTCGGCGTCGAGGGCGAGGAGTGGCTCGATCACCGCCGGCAGCGTGGCCGCCAGGTCGGCGAGCACGCCTGCGGCTTGGCCCAGGTCGCCCACAACGAACACCCCGCGCCCGTCGTAGCCGCCCCGCGCCGCCTTGATCACGACGGGCCAGCCGTGCTCCTCGGCGAACCGGCCGACGTCGTCGAGGTCGCAGCACAAGCGATGGGGAGCGAACGGGAAGCTCGACCCGAGCTGGTTCCGCAGCTCAGCCTTGTCGCTCAAGGCGAGAGCCCGGCTCCCGGGACGAACCGTGACCCCGGCCTCCTCGAGTGATCGGATGGCGTCGAGGGGGACGAGCTCGTGATCGAACGTGACGACATCCACCGACGCCGCGAAGTCGAGCAGCGTCGCGGTGTCGGCGATGTCGCCACGGCGAACCGTCGCCATGCCCGCCGCTCCCTCGTCGGACGGCCCGGCCAGGACGCGGATCGGTACGCCCAAGGGACCGGCGGCCAGGGCCACCATGCGAGCGAGTTGCCCGCCGCCGACAATGCCCACCGCCGGACGCGCCGACGGTGTCGTCTGGTCGGCGGTGCGCGCCGACGGTGTCGTCTGGTCGGCGGTGCGCGCCGACGGTGTCGTCTGGCCGGCGGTGCGCGCCGACGGTGTCGTCTGGTCGGCGGTGCGCGCCGACGGTGTCGTCTGGTCGGCAACTGCTCCGGTCATGCGGCACCGACGCTACCAGCGCCGCCCGGGCCTGTTCGGTGGTCCGCGGCCAACTCCGGTGCTCTCGGCACAGGCCACGAGGTGAGCCTCGGCGACTTGTCGGCGGGGCGCCTCGTAGAACCACAACGTGTAGCTGCGGGGATCAAACGTCTTCGAGGAGTGCGGAACGTCCGTATCGTGATCGAATGGCCGCCGAGGTTCTGACGCTGACCGGCGACTCCGCCATCGACTCGGCGCTGATCGGGCGCGGTGCGGCCATGCTTCACCAAGGTGGACTGGTCGCGTTCCCGACCGAGACCGTCTACGGTCTCGGCGCCGACGCCACCAATCCCGAAGCGGTCGCGCGAGTGTTCGCGGCCAAGCAACGACCGGCCGACGATCCGCTCATCGTGCACGTCGCCCCGGCGTGGCCGATCGACGAAGTGGCGCGTATCGAATCGTCCGCGGTGGCCGCCAGCGTCGACGCGCTGATAGCGCGGTTCTGGCCGGGGCCGTTGACGATCGTGGTCGAGCGGGGCGGCCGCATCGCACCGGCGGTCACGAGCGGAGGGACCGAGGTCGCGGTTCGGTGCCCGAGCCATCCCGTGGCGCAGGCCCTCATCGAACGGGCTGGCGTGCCCGTTGCCGCTCCGAGCGCCAACCGATTCGGCTACGTGAGCCCGACCACGGCGGCGCACGTGTTGGCCGACCTGAGCGACGTGTGTGACATCGTCATCGACGGTGGCCCGTGTCCCATAGGCATCGAGTCGACCGTAGTGCGCCCGCTCGTGTCCGGCGACGTCGAGATCCTACGGCCGGGGGCGGTGACGTACGAGGAGCTGACGACCGTGGTCGCCCGGGTGGTCCAGCGAGATGGGCGGTCGGCGGCCTCGCCGGGGACGCTCGATCGTCACTACGCGCCGCGCGCTCCGGCCATCGCCATCACCGCGGACGTCGCCGAGCGGCTGATCGTCGTTGATCGGTCCCCCCTGTGGGGCGTCGACCGCGGTGCGTACCTCGGTGCCGGTGCGGCGGCTCGACTACCCGCGGGGTGGCGATGGATCAGCCTCGGATCGACGCTCGATCTCCCCGGCGTCGCCGCGCACCTCTACGAGCACCTCCGAGCGGTTGATCGGCCCGACGTCGACCTGATCGTTCTGGTGCTCACCGGCCAGCTCGCTCTGGGCACGGCGATCGACGACCGACTCCGCCGAGCGGCGGCCGGGCACGTGGCCCGCGACCTCGACGAGCTCGCGGGCCACGTGGCGACGATCCAGGATCGTGCGCGGCTCGCCGATCAGCCGTACGCCGAGGAGCCGAACGTTCGGACGGCGTTGTAGTACACGTCGGCGGCCCATCGGCAGGCCGGTTTGTTCCACCAGTAGGTGTAGGGCGATCCGACCTCGCACGATGCCTTCATGTCAGACCGGAACCGTTCGTCGCAGCTGAGCCGGCTGAGAAATCGGTGCCCGTAGCAGCCGTCGTGGTGGATGCAGGCGTGTGTGAAGTCGAACGTCCCCGGCACGCGGTCGGGGATGAACGCGGTGCCGACGGACCCGCACCCGTTGGCGGCCCACCAATGCCCCCCGTGCTGCTGGTTTGTCGGCACGGCCGGTCCGGCCGACCAGCTGCTGGCGCCAGCGCTCGCTGCGGTGAGGGCGAAGCCGACGAACGCTGTGGTCAGAGCGGCCATCACCAGGACGAGTCGAGCCGGCCAACGCGGGCGGTCGACCAGGGTGGGGGGCCGGCGCGGCGCGCGACGACCACGGACAGAAGATAGAGCTGACACGGTGGACTCCGATCGGAAGATGCAACGGGCGGCCTGCCGGCCGATCGGGCCCCCGCACTCCGAGCCGAGAGGAACGCGCCACGGGCGTTCCGAGAAGCGACGCTCAACGGTTTGATCCGCTGGCGGTCGCCCATTCGTCGAGGCTCGACGAGCCTCGTGGTGCGCGAGGGGGGACTTGAACCCCCACACCCTTACGGGCACAGGAACCTGAATCCTGCGCGTCTGCCAATTCCGCCACTCGCGCGTGGCACCGAGCATCCGGCCGAGCAGTACGGTAGCGCGTCCAGCGCTGCTTGCGACGGGCCGATAGCGTGTCGGCCCGTGGGCTTGCGGGACCTCGAACGTGGCCTCGAACGGTCGGTCGAAGGGGTGTTCGCGCGCGTCTTCCGGAGCGGTCTCAAACCCATCGAGATCGGCCGCCGGGCGACGCGTTCCCTCGACGACGGGCGCTCGGTCGACGTACACGGCCGGACCGTCGTGCCCAACCACGTCACCGTGGCGCTCAGCCCCGCCGACCAGGAACGACTCGCTGACATCCACGACTCGCTCGTGCGCGAGCTCTCCGAGGCCATCCGCCAGCACGCTCGCTACGAGGGCTACCACTTCCTCGGCCCAGTGGCCGTCGAGATGGTCGTGAGCCCCCGGTTGCGCACCGGGATGTTCGACGTGCGGGGGCGCTTTCGCGAGGCCGAGGGCGGCGCCGGCCCCGGGTCGCTCCTCTTGCCGACGGGCGAGCGGGTGACCCTCGGCGAGTACGTCGTCACCTTCGGTCGTCTGCCCGAATCGACGATCGTGCTCGCCGACACCAACGCCAGTCGCAACCACGCCGAGATCCGGCCCTACGGCGACGGTTACCGGCTCATCGACCTCGGGTCGACCAACGGCACCCTGGTCAACGGGGCACCGATCGCCGATCAGATTCTCGTCGACGGTGACGAGATCGAGATCGGGTCGACGTTCATCGTGTTCGAGGCGAGTTGACGATGACCACAGGGCGTGCCGGGCACGGCACCAGCCGCCGGGTAGGCTCCGACGACTGTGTCCGACGATGTGTTGACCGTCCTGAAGTTCTGCCTGCTCGGCCTGCTCTATCTGTTCTTCGTGCGCGTCCTGTGGGCCGTCGGCACCGAGCTGCGCACGCCGGCACCGGCGCGACCCGCCTCCTCCGCTTCGGCCGCAGCCACTACGACGGCCGCGGGGCGGTCGGGCGGTCGGGCCGCGGGGAAGCGCCGGACCCTGGTCGTCGTCGCGCCCTCCGAGCGTGTGGGTGAACGGTTCGCTGTGAGTTCGGAGATCACTATCGGTCGCGCCGCTGGATGCCACATCCGCATCGACGACTCCTACGCTTCGCAGCTTCACGCCCGGGTGTTCGACCGGGACGGCTCGGTGCTCGTCGATGACCTCGGCTCGACCAACGGCACGTACGTGAACGGCGACCGGGTGTCGGGTCCGCGAACCCTCAAGCGGGGCGATCGGCTGCGGGTCGGAGAGACCGAGATGGAGTTGTCGTGACGTCGTTGCGTGCTGGGCTGTTGAGCCACGTAGGAATGGTGCGCGAGTCCAACCAGGACTCGGGCCTGGCCATGCCCCACCTCGTCGTCGTCGCCGATGGCATGGGCGGACACCGGGGCGGCGAGACGGCGTCGCGGATCGCCGTCGATGTCATGCGCGAGCTGGGGCCGCCCGACACCATCGACGATCTGGTGGCCGGCGTGGTCGCCGCCAACGCGGCGGTGTACGGCACCGCCCGCACCGACTCACGCCTCGACGGCATGGGGACGACGCTCACGGCGATCGCGGTCGTCGCGACCGGCGACCGGGCGGTGATCGGCGTGGTCAACGTCGGCGACTCACGGACGTACCTGTTCCACGACGGCGAGCTTCGCGCCCTCACCGACGACCACAGCATGGTGGCCGCCTTGTTGCGCGACGGTCAGATCACCGAGACCGAGGCGCTGCGTCATCCCCACCGCAACATCCTCACCCGGGCCCTCGGGGTCGATCCCGAGGTGGAGGTCGACGCATGGGAGGTCGAGCCGGCGGCCGGGGACCGGTTGGTGCTGTGCAGCGACGGTCTCATCAACGAGGTGGGCGACGACCAGATCGCCGGTGTCCTGCGGCGTCTGGCCGATCCCGACGAGGCCGCGGCCGAGCTGGTGCGCCTGGCCAACGAAGGGGGCGGCCGCGACAACGTCACGGTGGCGGTGGTCGAACTGGTCGACATCCCGCGGTTGGCCGGCGCAGCATCGGGCCCGGTCGTCCAGCGACCGTTCGTCGGCGTCCCGGTTGCACAGCCCGTCGACGACCCGGGGACCGAGGTCGGCGGGCGGGGGTTCGACCTGCCCCCCGCTCCGCGCGAACGAGCCAGCCGTGTCACCTGGCGGGTCGGCGTGTTCGTGCTTGCGCTCGTCGCCCTTGTGATCGTCGCAATCATCACGTTGACCTCCGATTCCGCCGACGACGCTCCGATCCCTATCACGACGACCTCGTCGGTCACGACCGCACCAGCGTCGACACGGTACACATCGACCACTTCGGCGCCGACGACGGCGGCAACCGCGGCGACCGACGAGGCGCCGCCCGCGATCAACGGGCCGAACCCATCGTCAACAACTGCGAAGCCGGAGACGAGCACGTCGTTGTGACCTCGCGCGATCTGGCGTCGCGCCGCCGGCGCAACGCGGAGCTCGGCCTGGTTCTGCTCGCCGTAGCGTTCACCGCGGCGGCCTACGCCCTCGCCAGCCTGGGTAGAGACGCGTCGGTCCCGGCCGATATCGGTCCGTTCCTCGGCGTGACCATCGCTTTGCTGGTCGGCGCCCATGTAGCCACTCGAGCCTTCGCGCCCGCCGCCGACCCGGTCCTGCTCCCCGTCGCTGCGCTGTTGAACGGCGTCGGCTACGTGATGATCGCCCGCTTGTCGGGCGAACGCGGGGTGCCCGACGACCTTCCTGGCCTCCAGGCGACGTGGACTGCGCTCGGTGTCGCCGGCTTCGTATTCACGCTCCTGGTGTTGCGCCGGGCGCGCATGCTCGAGACGTTCCGGTACACGTTCGCGGTGATCGGGGTCGTTCTACTGGTCCTTCCCGCCCTGCCGGGAGTGGGGCGAGAGATCAACGGGGCTCGGATCTGGGTGAGCCTCGGACCGGTGAACTTCCAGCCCGCCGAGTTCGCCAAGCTGGCCCTGGCCACGTTCTTCGCCGCGTACCTCGCCGACAAGCGCGAGTTGCTGCGGGCCGCCACCTGGCGGGTGGGCCCGTTCTCGCTGCCCGAGCCCAAACACCTCGGTCCGTTGGTGCTGGCGTGGGGCACGTCGCTCCTCGTGATGGTGCGCCAGAAGGACCTCGGGACGTCGCTGCTGTTCTTCGGCCTGTTCGTCATCTTGGTGTGGGTCGCCACGGCTCGGTTGTCGTATCTCATTTTGAGCGTGGGGCTGTTCGCGGGCGGGGCGACGCTGGCGTGGAGCCAGTTCGCCCACGTCCAGACCCGGGTCGATACGTGGTTGCGCCCCGGTGCCGATCCCAAGGGCGCCGGATTCCAGGTGCTCGAGGCCTCGTTCTCGATGGCCGACGGGGGCTTGTCGGGGACCGGGCTCGGGCGCGGCGTACCCGACCGCATTCCCGAGGTCGAGACCGACTTCATCTTTGCCGCCATCGGCGAGGAGTTGGGCCTGATCGGCACCACGGCGATCCTCGCCTGCTACTTGGTGATGATCGGCTCCGGCCTGCGCATCGCCCAGCGATCGACCCGGAGCTTCGACGCTCTCCTTGCCACGGGCCTCACGGTGCTGCTCGGTTTGCAGGCGTTCATCATCGTCGGCGGCGTCATCCGCCTGGTGCCGCTGACGGGCATCACGCTGCCGTTCGTCTCCTACGGTGGCTCGTCACTCGTCGCCAACTACGTGCTCATCGCCGTGCTCATCCGGCTCTCCGACGAGACCGAACGGGCGCGGGTTGAACCGCGGGCTGCCCACCGAGCCACTCGCGTCAAGGCCAAGGCATGAGCCCCCAGATCCGCCGGCTCGGCTGGTTCCTGTGCCTGTTGTACGTGGCCCTGTTCGTCCAGCTCAACGTGGTGCAGGTCTTCGGAGCCGAGCGCATCATCGACGATCCGAACAACACCCGTCCGCTGGTGCGCGACTTCGGCCAGGCCCGCGGCTCGATCTTGACCGCCGACGGTGTCGTTGTCGCCGAGTCGATCGTGACCGCCGACGGCCCGTTCGACCGTCAGCGCGTCTACCCGCACGGTCAGCTCTACGGTCACGTGGGCGGCTACTTCTCGTTCAACTTCGGAGCGTCGGGTGTCGAGCAGTTCTACAACGACGAGCTGGCCGGGCTCACCGCCGGTCAACAAGCCGGCGACGTGCTCGACCTGTTCGACGACGATGCCCCGACGGCCGACGTGGTGTTGACGATTCGCGACGACGTTCAACGCGTGGCCGCCGAGGCGCTCGGCGAACGGCTGGGATCGGTCGTAGCCATCGACCCTCGCACCGGGGAGATCCTGGCGTTCTACTCGTGGCCGGCTCCCGACCCGTCGTTTCTTGCCACGCCCGATGCCGAGGACGCCGAAGCGGCGTGGGAGATCTACAACGCCTTCGACATCAACCCGCTACTGCCGCGGATGTACCGCGAGAACTTCTTCCCCGGATCGACGTTCAAGGTCGTCACCGCGGCGGCCGCGCTCACGTCGGGTGCGGTCACCCCGGAGCTCCCCGTGTACCCGACCGTCAACGCGTACACCCCTCCGCTCACCGATCGGCCGCTGCGCAACTTCGAGGGCAACGAGTGTGGCGGCGCGCTGTTCGAGATCCTGCGCCGGTCCTGCAACGCCGCCTTCGCCCAGATGGGCGTCGAGCACGCCGGGCCCGCGGCGATGGTCGAGACCGCTCAGGCGTTCGGCTTCAACACCACGCCCCCGATCGACCTGCCGGCGGCGGGCGGCTCGGTCTTCCCGACCGAGTACGGCGAGTCGTTCGAGACCGTCGCCGACTACCTCGCCCGCGGCGGGCTGGCTATCCTGCCGGCGGCCGACGGGCGGCCGATCGATCTCTTCGGCGATGCGCCTCGCCTGGCCCAGTCGGCGATCGGCCAGAACGACGTCAAGGCCACACCGCTGCAGATGGCCCTGGTCGCCGCCGCCGTCGCCAACGAAGGCACCATCATGCGACCCCATGTCATGGACCGGCTCATCGATGAGCGGGGCGACGTGATCGACTCGTTCGACGACGACGTGTGGCGCCAGGCCATGGGTGCCTCGGTCGCGGAGACCCTCCGCCAGGCCATGATCGGCGTCGTCGATCAGGGCACGGCCCAACGGTTGGCGATCCCCGGGTTCGTCGTGGGCGGCAAGACCGGGACCGCTCAGCTCGGCACCGAGGAGCCTCAGTCACACGCCTGGATCATCGGGTTCGCGGGACGTGATGGCCAGCCGGCCGAGGTCGCGGTCGCGGTGATCGTCGAAGCCCAGCCCGGAGCGAGTGAGCAAACCGGTGGCCGGGTCGCGGCGCCGATCGCCCAGGCGGTCATGGCCCAGGTCCTGGCCGGGTGAACCCGCTCCCGCCCGCCCGCCGGCCATGGACCGGGGTGGCAACCGATGAGCCCGATCGCGCCGTACAATCGTCGTCCATGCCCCAGCAGGGTCCGACCGTTTTTGGCGGGCGGTACGAGCTCCACCGCAAATTGGCACGCGGTGGAATGGCTGAAGTCTTCCTCGCTCGTGACCAGCTCCTCGATCGCCCCGTGGCGATCAAGGTTCTCGTTCCCGAATTCGCCACCAACCCGGAGTTCGTCGAGCGGTTCCGCCGCGAGGCCCAGGCGGCCGCCAACCTCAGCCATCACCCGAACATCGTGGCTATCTACGACTGGGGCGAGGAGCAGGGCACTTACTTCATCGTCATGGAGTATGTCGAGGGCCGCAGCCTGGCCGACATCCTCACCAGCGACGGGCGATTTCACCCCGACCGGGCGTCGGAGATCGCCGGCGACGTCCTGTCGGCGCTCGACGTGGCCCATGCCGCCGGGCTGGTACACCGCGACATCAAGCCCGGCAACATCATCGTGTCGCCGACCGGCCAGGTGAAAGTCGCCGATTTCGGTATCGCCACCGCCATCGCAGCGATCGACGCCAACCTCACCCAGGACGGCACGGTCATGGGCACGGCGACGTACTTCTCGCCCGAGCAAGCCCAGGGTCGCAAGGTCGACGGGCGCAGCGACCTGTACTCGGTCGGCGTCGTGCTGTACGAGATGCTCTTGGGCCAGCCGCCGTTCTCGGGCGAGACGCCGGTCACGATCGCCTACAAGCACGTGCAGGAGCCGCCCGTCCCGCTCAGCGGTCGCGGCGTCGCGGTCGCCCCTTCGCTCGAGGCCATCACCATGAAGGCGCTCGAGAAGGACCCGTCCATGCGGTACCCGGGCGCCGCCGATTTCGCCCGCGACCTTCGCCGCTACCGAGCCGGAGAGCACCAGGTCAAGCGGCGGGCGGCCACAGGTGCGCAGACCGCGCCGGTTCGCCAGCGCCCGCCGGTGGCGGCGAGCGCACCCACCGGCGCCGCGCCCGTCGCACCTCGCGCCGCCGCTCCTCCGCCCGGGGCGACGCGTGTGAACCCGGCGGCCACCGGCGCCGGACCGCGCCGACCGCCGGCTCGGCCGCCCGACGTGGGCTACGACGACTACTACGATCCGCGGCCGCGCTACGACAGCCGGGGCCGCACCGCTGGTTTCATCGTCGCACTGCTGTTGTTGTTGATCGTGCTGGTCGCCCTGGTGCTGGCGTTCGGGCAGACGCTCGGTTTGGGCGGCGACGACGACGACGAGCCGGCGACCGGCAACGTCGATGTACCGCCGCTCATCAACCAGAACATCGACGAGGCCGAGTCCATCCTCACCGACCTGGGCCTCCTGGTCGTTCGCAGCCCCCAACCCAACGAGTCCTTCGACGAGGGGATCGTCTTCGGCCAGGACCCGGCGGCGGGCACCCGGGTGGCGGTCGGGAGCGCGGTAACCCTGCGCTTCAGCTCACCGAGCAGCACTATCCGGCTGCCGAGTGTCACGGGGGTCGACGTCGACGAGGCCATAGCCCTGCTCGAAGAGCTGGACTTGGCGACGATCGTTGAAACCATCGAGAGTGACCGGCCGCCGCGCGAGGTGATCGAGACCGACCCTCCCGCGGGTGTCGATCTCGAGCCCGGCGAGCTGGTCACGCTCATCGTGTCTCAGGGGCCGGGCGAGTCGATCGTGCCGTCGGTGAGCAACCTCGAGCTCACCGACGCGGTCGCCTCGCTCCTCGAGGCGGGGTTCACGGTGGACACCATCGACGAGCCCCACGAGACCGTGCCTCTCGACATTGTGATCCGGACCGAGCCCGCGGGCGGCAGCCCCTACCCGAACGGCTCCCAGGTAGTGATCTTCCGGTCGACAGGACCGGCGCAGTCGGTCGTACCGTCGGTGACCGGTCTGCTGGCCGAGACGGCAAATGCACGACTGGAGCAAGCCGGGTTCGTGGTGGACTTGGTCTTCGAGGACTTGCCCGCCGGCAGCGCCAACGTCGGTCGGGTGATCACCCAATCTCCTCCCCCCGCCATCCAGCAGCCTCCCGGTACTGTCGTGCGGATCGTCGTCGGTCGCGAGGTCGCGGCGACGACGACCACGGCGCCGCCGCCGACAGTGCCCACCACGCTGCCGCCACCTACCGCTCCGCCTCCGACCGGTTGAAGCGGCGGGCCGGTCAGGGGGCCGGCGGGGGGATCGAGCGAAGGAAGTTGGCGAGCAGGTCGTGGCCGACAGCGGTGTAGATCGACTCGGGGTGGAACTGCACGCCCTCTATGGGCAGCGTGCGGTGGCGTAACCCCATGATCAACCCGTCGTCGGTCGTGGCCGAGACCTCGAGCGACTCGGGAAGGGTCTCGCTCTCGACGATGAGCGAGTGGTAACGGGTGGCCTCGAACGGATCGATCAGGCCTTTGAACACGCCGCGGCCGTCGTGGTGGATGAGCGATGTCTTGCCGTGCATGACCCGAGGGGCCCGGACCACCCGACCGCCGAACACCTGCCCCAAGCACTGGTGGCCGAGGCACACGCCCAGGATCGGCGTGCTGAGCGTGGCGTGACGCAACACGTCGATGCTCACGCCGGCGTCGTCGGGGGTGCCGGGGCCGGGGCTGATGAGGATGGCGTCGGGGGCCAGCGCGGTGATCTCGGCCAGATCGATGGCGTCGTGGCGGTACACGATCGGGTCGGCGCCCAGCTCGCCCAGGTACTGGACGAGGTTGAAGACGAACGAGTCGTAGTTGTCGATGACGAGGACCCGAGCGGTCACGTCGGCGAGGTTACCGTCGGCGGCCCTGCGGCCAGGTATCGTTGTGGTCCATGTCGACACCGCCGAAGCGCCGCATCGATGGAAGCGGTCGTATCACCGCACGTGGTACCCGTCCGGATTCTGTACCTGGGCGCCTTGACCGCGCTCCGGTATCACTACCGCCGAGCCCCATGTGGGTGCCCATCTTGATGTTCACGCTGCTCGGGCTCGGCATCGTCGTGATCTTCCTCAACTACACCGAGGTCCTGCCCGGGGCGGCCAGCAACTGGTACCTCCTGGCTGGTCTCGGCAGCATCCTCGCCGGCATCGTCACCGCCACCCAGTACCGCTAGTCCGGCGGCTGAGCGAGCTACAAGCCTGTAGTTTCACACAGGTTATTCCACAGTCTGTGGGTAAGTGTAGGCATCGCTGAGTTCTCCACAGGCTGGGGACAACCCTGTTGACGATGTCGCGGATGTTGTAGTTGGCACAACTGTGGATCGTGTTGTTTGCGTGACGACTGTGCTGCTCCGCGATGGGCCCAACCTGGCCGGTGGGCGTGCTCATTCGGGCACGGTTAGAAGGTCCATGTCCTCCATGCAGTGACGCGGCGCGTCGGGGTTCTCGTCGACCGCGGCGGTCATGCGAACCTCGGTACCGCAGAGCGAGCACCGGTACAGCAGCTTCACCTTGCGCAACTCGCCGACAGGCGGGGGCGCCGGAATTGGCCGGGC
>CAYMJU010000106.1:0-3023 GCA_964390555.1 uncultured Acidimicrobiales bacterium
TCGACCAGGTAGTTGGTGAAGAACGGGTTTTGGGCGTAGATGCCGGCGACGCGCATGGTGACCGTCTCGCCGCTGCGGAACGTGACGGCGAGCCCGTCGCCGACCGCGACCCCGCGATCCTCGGCCGAGTCCTCCTGCACGTAGATGAGGTCGAGCTCGTCGCTGAACTCGCCGGCTTCGAGATCGAGGTCCATCAGCTCGTCGGTGTCGAGGAGGTCGAAGGCGCTGAGCACCTTCTCGCCGCCATCGATCAGCGCGGGCTCGATTCCGAATGGCGAGATGGCGGAGATCTCGCTCAGCTGGGCCAGCTCGTCGGTCACGGCCGGCGAGAACCCCACGCCCGACGCAAAGCCACTTGCCGGGAGAACGATCATGTCGGCCGTGAGCGAGTTCTCGAGCTGACCCTTGAACGTCTCCTTGAGCGAGAAACCGACAATCGACGTGGCGGTGACCAACGCCAGGCCCACGGTGAGCGCGACGGCCGTGGCGGCGGTGCGCCGCGGCGTGCGGGCGGCGTTGGAGCGGGCCAGCCCGCCGATGCGCCCGTAGATCGCCTCGACCGGGCGGCCGAGCAGGCTGGCGAGCGGTCGGGCGATGAGCGGCGAGAGGATGGCCACGCCGATGAACACCATTAAGGCGCCGGCCCCGAGCAGGATCAACTGGTTGGCGGCGGACTCGAACGACCCGACCATGCCGTAGATCGTGGCCAGCGCCCCGAGGCCCATGACGATCCCGCCCACCATGCCCCGCTTGCCGGCCCGGGGGTCGAGCCGGACGCCTTCGCGCAGCGCCGCCATCGGCGGGATCTTGGACGCCTTGAGGGCCGGGGTGATGGCTGAGACCAGGGTTATCCCGATGCCGACGACCGCCGCGAGGATCATGGAGCGGGCGCTGAGCGCCAGAGGCGCCTTCTCGAACGCCTTGCCACCGATGGCGGCGAACAGAACGAACAGCAGCTTGGCGATGACCATGCCCAGTCCGAAAGCGATGATCGTCGACACGACGCCTACGACCAGCGCTTCGATGACGACGGCCTGGCGGACCTGGCGGGCGCTCGCCCCGAGCGCCCGCAACAGCCCGAGCTCGCGGACCCGCTGGCCGACGATGATGTTGAACGTGTTGTTGATGGTGAGCGCGGCGACGAACGTGATGATCGACGCGAACACCAGCAGCACGATCTCGAAGATGCCGATGAAGTCGTCGGTCTGCTCGTCGAACTCCTTCACGACCTCGGCTCGGGTAAGGACCTCGGTGCCGTCGGGGATGGCATCGGCCACTGCCGCTCGCACCGCCTCGAGATCGGCACCGTCGGCGAGGCGTACCCAGACCTCCTGATGTTCTCCCGTCGCCGCGAAGCCGAGGTACTCCTGGGCGGTGGCGGTGTCGAACACGGTGACGACCGCACCGACGGCGGCGTTGTCGGGGAAGCCGAATTGCACCGCGCCGACCAGTTGCAGCTCCTTGTTGCCCTGCGGTGTCACGACTGTGTAGCGCTCGCCCACGACGAAGCCCTCGTCGTCGATGGTGTCCTGGCTAAGGGCGAACTGGTCGGGGCCGGCGGGCAGTTCGCCCGATAGCAGGTACAGGTTGTTCAGGCGCTCGTCGGTCCAGTTGACGCCGGCGACCGGCGCGAAACCGGCGGTGACGGCCTCGCCCTCGGGAGTGACCGGCGTGGTGGGCGGGTTGAACGCAAAGTACACCGGCTCGGCGACCTCGACCCCTGGTACTACGCCGAGCGTCTCGACCAGCTCGGCCGGCACGCCCTGGGACGAACTGTCAACCGCATCGCCGAACGCCACCTCGCCGCGGATCACCAGGTCGGTGTTGGTGTAGATGTCCGCGGACAGTTGCCCGAAGACCGAGCGGAGCCCGTCGGCGGTGGCGAACGACGCCACGACGAACGAGGCGCCAAGGACGATGGCGACCGAGGTGAGGATGAACCGGGCCTTGTGATCCCGGATCGAGCGGATGGCGACCTTGAACATCGACGTTCTCAGTCGTCCAGCCGGTGCATCTTCGCCAACACCGACTCGGCCGTGGGGCTCGCCAACTCGTCGCCGACGCGCCCGTCGGCGAGGAACACCACGTGGTCGGAGTACCCCGCCGCCACCGGGTCGTGGGTGACCATCACGATGGTCTGACCCAGGTCACGGACCGCGCTGCGCATGAACGACAGGATCTCGGCCCCGGTGCGGGAGTCGAGGTTGCCGGTGGGTTCGTCAGCGAAGATGATCGCCGGTTGACCTGCCAACGCCCGGGCCACTGCGACACGCTGTTGTTGGCCGCCCGACAGCTCGTCGGGTCGGTGATGCAGCCGGTCCTTGAGCCCGACGCTGGTCACCACCTGGTCGAGCCAGCCGGCATCGGGCTTGCGCTTCGCAAGGTCCATCGGCAACACGATGTTCTCGCGAGCGGTGAGCGTGGGGACCAGGTTGTACCCCTGGAAGATGAACCCGACCCGGTCGCGCCGGAGCTGGGTGAGGTCCTTGTCGTTCAGCGTTCCGAGGTCGACGCCGGCGATGTAAGCCGTGCCCGCCGAGAGGTCGTCGAGGCCGGCCATGCAATGCATGAGCGTCGACTTGCCCGACCCCGAGGGCCCCATGATCGCGGGGAAGCGACCGGCGGGGAAGGCGATGGTCACGTCGTCGAGGGCCCGGACCTCGGTCTCGCCTTGGCCGTAGATCTTGGTCGCGCCGACCGCGTGGGCAGCCGGGTTGGTGGTCTGTTCGCTCACGGCGCCCAAGCTACTGTCCAGCTGTGACAGTGCACATGCCTCTGCGCCGTGTCAGGTGCTACACCTACACGGTGCCGATCGGGGCGTCCTTCACCATGGGCACCACCGGCGGCGCCGACTTCCAGTTGAGAACGCCGTCCTCGGGCTGACCAGCCGGCATGCGGTTCTCGTGGACCCACGCCCAGTGGCTGTGGTTCAGCTCGTGGATTGTGAAGCAGGCGTTCAGCGCGTTGTAGAAGCCCATGCAGTCGACGCTCTGGTTGACCGACTCCTTGATGAGCAGCGCGGT